>NZ_JBSGBE010000008.1:0-358225 GCF_053601075.1 Lentzea sp. NPDC004789
GCGGAACCGTGGAAGCGCAGACCCGCCGAGTGCGAGCCGGGAATGGTGAAGTCGCTGCCCACCGTGTACATCGCTTCACTGGGGCCGAAGCCGGTATGGACCTGCCCGCCCTGCAGGGGTGTTCTCCCGATCCCTACCCCTGAAAGGTGCACCGCCATGCGCGCTGTTCGTTTCCACGAGTTCGGCGACCCGCACGTCCTCAAAGTCGAGGAGGCGCCGGAGCCGCACGCCGGGTCCGGCGAGGTCCGGATCAGGGTCCAGGCCGCCAGCGTGAACCCGGTCGACTGGAAGATCCGGGCCGGCTACCTGGCCGAGTACATGCCGACGACGTTCCCCGCGATCACCGGCAGCGACGCGGCCGGTGTCGTCGACGAGGTCGGTGCCGGCGTCACCGGTGTCGCGGCCGGTGATCGCGTGTTCGGCCTGTCGCAGGGCACGGCCGCCGAGTACGCGGTGCTCACGGCGTGGGCGCCGGTGCCGGACAACTGGACGGTCGAGCAGGCCGCCGCGGCCGGTCTGGTCTCCGCGACCGCGATCGAGGGCCTCAACGCCCTCGGCGACCTCTCCGGCAGGACCGTGCTGGTCGAGGGCGCGGCGGGTGGCGTCGGGTCGGCCGCCGTGCAGGTCGCGGTCGCCCGCGGCGCCGCGGTGGTCGGCACGGCGAGCGAGGCCAACCACGACTTCCTGCGCGACCTCGGCGCACTGCCCGTCACCTACGGCGAGGGGCTGGCCGGGCGGGTCGCCGCCGTCGCGCCGGACGGGGTCGACGCCGCGCTCGACACCGCGGGCTCGGGCTCGCTGGCCGACATCGTCGCGCTGGTCGGCGACGCCTCGCGCGTCGCGACCGTGGCGGACTTCGGCGCCGCCGCCCTCGGTGTCGCGCTCGTCGCCGGCAACGCGAACGCCGCCGCGAACCTCGCCGAGGCGTCCCGGCTCGGGGCGGCCGGTGCCTACACGCCGCACGTGGAGGCGAGCTACCCCCTGGAGAAGGCCGCCGACGCGCACGCGCACGTCCAGGGCGGGCACACTCGGGGAAAGGTGCTCATCACGCTGTGAGCCGTCATCTGTGAAGCCTGTTCTCGCAGCGTGTGCGGAGGTTGAATCCGCGCACGCCGTCGAAGGAGGCATCACCATGCGTCTGATCAGAGCAGCCGCGGTCACCACCGCGGTTCTCGTCGCGTCCGTGCTGCCCGCGTCCGCGATCAACTCCTACAACGCCGCTCCCGCACCCGAGCGCACCGAGGTCGGTGCCCTCATCGCGACCTGGGACGACGACGACAACCCGGCCACCCCGGACCGCGTCGACTGGGTCTGCAGCGGGACCATGATCGACGCCGGCACGTTCCTCACCGCCGCGCACTGCACCAGCGACTGGCCGGCGAACGTGCACTTCTTCGTGTCGCTGGACCAGGACGTCCAGGCCGCACTGGACCACGCCACCGGCACCCCGGCGCAGATCGCCGCCGCGGTCGCGGTGCCCGGCACCGCGCACACCCATCCCGCCTACCCCGGCCCGGCGGACGACCCGCACGACATCGCCGTGGTGGAGGTGTCCGCGCAGCAGATGAAGGCGCGCTGGTCGTTCACCCCGGCGACGCTGCCCACCGCGAACCGGCTGGGCGAGCTCGGCCCGCGGGGACTCGACGACACGCCGTGGCTGGTCGCCGGCTACGGCACGCAGGAGGCCCACCGCGGCCCCGGCGGTCAGACCCACCCCGGGTGGTGGCGTCCGGATGAAGGCGCCGGTGACCTTCAACGCGCTGAACAACGCCTGGGTGCGGCTCGCCATGACCGCTCCGCAGGGCAACGGCGGTGCCTGCTACGGCGACTCGGGCGGCCCGAACTTCGCCACGATCAACGGCAGGCTGATCCTCGCGGCCACGACGATCACGGGTGACACGCCCTGCTACGCGACGAACGTCGTCTACCGGCTCGACACCCCGGGAGCGAGGGACTTCCTGCGCCCGTTCGTCACCCTGCCCTGATCCCACACCGTCCACACCGGACCGAAGCGCGCGTCCGGTGTGGACGGTGATCGGGTTCCATCGCACACATCCGGCCCGATCGCAAGGGCTTGGCACAGCGCGAAGGTTCGTTCAGGATGCCGCGCGTGCAGAGTGCGGCCGGGTTCGGCGACAGCGGTGAGATGTCCGGTCTCGCATGGTCACCGCGGCGCACCAGAGCGGAGATCTCCACCGCGGACGCGGTTCTCGCCGCGGCACGGCGCGGTGACGAGGACGCCTTCCGAGCCCTCTACCGGGACGTCCAGCCGAAGCTGCTGCGGTACCTCCAGGTGCTGGTCGGGGCCGACGCCGAGGACGTGGCGTCCGACGCCTGGCTGCAGATCGCGCGGGACCTGGGCTCGTTCCGCGGTGACCTCGACGGGTTCCGCGGCTGGGCGACCACCATCGCCCGCAACCGCGCACTCGACCACCTGCGCAAACAGCAGCGCCGGCCGGTCGTGGGCGCGGCCGTGGAGGACGTGGCCGAACCCGCCGCACCGGCGGACACCGCCCAGGCGGCACTGGACTCGGCGGCCACCGGCGCCGCGCTGGCCATGATCGCCAGGCTGCCGCGCGACCAGGCGGAAGCCGTGCTGTTGCGGGTCGTCGTCGGTCTCGACGCGAAGTCCGCCGCCAAGGTGCTCGGCAAGCGGCCGGGAGCCGTCCGCACGGCGGCGTACCGGGGCCTGCGCGCACTGGCAGAGCACCTCACCCCACCAGGGAAAACACCTTCGGAGTGACAAAAAACGGAGCCCTGACGCTGAAGGACGTGAGATGAGCACCGACCGTTCCCGCCGCATCGACCGGCGCACCGCGGAGCATCTGCTGCGCGGCGCACCGGTTCCCGGGCACGACCGCGTGAGCGACCTGCTCGCGGCGGCGTCCGCCCCGGCCCGCGACCGGGAGCTGGCCGGTGAGCAGGTCGCCGTGGCGGCGTTCCGCGACGCTCGTCTCGCCGCAGCCCCTCAGCGACGGAGACCCCGGATGCTCAAGATCGCCCTGGCCAACCTGCTCTCGGTGAAGATCGCCGGGGCCGCGGCGCTCACCGCCGGTGGCATCGCACTGGCCGCCGCCACGGGCACGTTGCCAGGTCAGCACCGCGTGGAGCCCACGACCCCGGTGAACACGAACGTCGTCAGCACGACGTCCGTCACCAGCCCTGCGACGTCGAAGGCGCAGGAGGAGAAGCGGGACGACCACCCGTCTCCCACCCCGTCGCTCAAGGGCCTGTGCCAGGCCTACACCGCGGGCGCCGGCGCCGAGCACGGCAAGGCGCACGACAACCCCGCGTTCAGCGCGTTGGAATCGGCGGCGGGCGGCGCCGACCGGGTCCCCGCCTTCTGCGCCGACCTGCTCTCGGACCAGCCGGGCAAGCCCGGCCACGCGCAGGACAAGCCCGGCCGTCCCACGCACCCGAACCGCTGACCAGCACCGGAACCTCCGGCGACCCCGCACTCCCCCACCGGGGTCGCCCGCTCCGGGACGGGCGGCGGCCTGCCCCTCACGCCGCCGCTCGTCCACCCCTTCCCGCCGCACCAGACGTGGAGAGAAGCCCGTGCCCGACGCCTGTCCGCACGCCCTGTCCGCCGGCAGCTACCTGCTCGGTCTGCTCACCACCGAGGAGACCGACGAGTTCCGGCGGCACAGCACGCGCTGCACGACGTGCCAGCGGGAGATCGTGGCGCTGATGCCGGGCGCCCTCTTCCTGCAGGAGCTCAAGGCCGACGTCCTGGCGGCCGAACAGCGACTGTGCGCGGATCGGCCGTTCCTGTCCACCGTCGCGGCGCGGGAACCGCGGTGGGTTCCCGGCTGCCGCGCCGTCTGACTCGGCCGCACGTGCTGTCCGGAGTGGACTGTCAGCGCCAGCCGAGTGCCGGTGCCACGTGCACGAGGATGTTCTCGATGACGTGCGCGCAGTAGTCCGGCCCGAGCTGGTTCGGCACGGTGAGCAGCAGCGTGTCGGCCTCCGCGATCGCCTCGTCGCCGGCCAGCTGCTCGACCAGCACGTCCGGCTCGGCCGCGTACGAGCGCCCGAAGATCGCCCGGTTCGGTCCGTCGATGAACCCGACCTGGTCGGTGCTCTCGCCGTCATCACCGAAGTACGCGTGGTCGAGGTCCGTGGTGAGCGCGAAGATGCTGCGCGACACCGACACCCGCGGCTCGTGCTCCCACCCGGCCTCGGTCCAGGCCTTGCGGAACGCCCGGATCTGCTCCGCCTGCTGCACGTGGAACGGCGCACCGCCCTCGTCGTACTTCAGCGTCGAGCTCATGAGGTTCATGCCCTGCTCGGCCGCCCACACGGCGGTGCCGTTGGAGCCGGCGCCCCACCAGATGCGGTCGCGCAGGCCGGGTGAGTGCGGTTCGAGCCGCAGCAGGCCGGGCGGGTTCGGGAACATCGGCCGCGGGTTGGGCCGCGCGAACCCGTCGCCTTCCAGCGCCTTCAGGAAGACCTCCGCGTGCCGGCGGGCCATGTCGGCCTCGGTCTCGCCCTCGGCGGGCTGGTAGCCGAAGTGCCGCCACCCGTCGACGACCTGCTCGGGTGATCCCCGGGAGATGCCGAGCTGCAGCCTGCCGCCGGCGATGAGGTCGGCAGACCCGGCGTCCTCGACCATGTACAGCGGGTTCTCGTAGCGCATGTCGATCACGCCGGTGCCGATCTCAATGCGCTCCGTCCTCGCCCCGATCGCCGCCAGCAGCGGGAACGGCGACGCGAGCTGCCTGGCGAAGTGATGCACCCGGAAGTAGGCGCCGTCCGCGCCCAGCTCCTCGGCGGCCACGGCCAGGTCGATCGACTGCAACAGCGTGTCCGCCGCGGACCTCGTCTGCGAGTGCGGGCTGTCCGACCAGTGCCCGAACGACAGAAACCCGATCTTCTTCATACCGAGCACAACGCTTCCGGTGTGCTCCGGCATTCCAGGCTGCACGGGCTCCACAAACGACAAAGGGAAGGAGATCCGCTCTCCCTCCCACTTCAACATATAGCGCACCCCGGGGCTTGCGGCAAGACCCGTGTCGTGCCGCAGAATCTCCCGCCTTGGCGCACAGTGGGTTGCGTCGCGCACAGGGATTCATCGGGGGAAGGCAGCAGATGACCAGCTATGTCCTGGGTTTCGACGAGGTCGACCGGACGCGGATCGAGGTGGCCGGAGGCAAGGGAGCACACCTGGGGGAACTGTCGCGCATCGCCGAAGTCCAGGTACCGCCGGGCTTCTGCGTCACCACGGACGCGTTCCGGCGAGTGGTGCGGGACACACCGTCCATCGAGGACGGTCTGCGCCGGCTTGAGCTGCACGACGCGGCCGACCAGCAGGCGATCCGCGCGACGAACGCGCAGCTCCGGCAGGCGATCGAGGAGGCCGTGATCCCCGGCGACGTGGTGGCGGAGATCACCGCCGCCGTCGCCCGCCTCGGTGAGCAGGCCGCCTGCGCCGTGCGGTCGAGCGCGACGGCGGAGGACCTGCCGACGGCGTCGTTCGCGGGACAGCAGGACACGTACCTCAACGTCGTGGGCCCCGAGGAGATCCTGCGGCACGTGAGCCGGTGCTGGGCCTCGCTGTTCACCGAGCGGGCCGTGACCTACCGGCTGCGCAACGGCTTCGACCACCGCAGGGTCCACATGGCCGTGGTCGTGCAACGAATGGTGTTCCCGCGGGCGGCCGGGGTGCTCTTCACCGCCGACCCCGCCACGTCCAATCGCAAGGTCGTCTGCGTCGAGGCCGGCTTCGGTCTCGGTGAGGCCCTGGTGTCGGGGCTGATCAACCCGGACGTCTACCGGCTCAGGGACGGCGAGATCGTCGAACGGACGGTCGGCGCGAAGAAGCTCGCCATCCGCGCCCTGCCCTCCGGCGGCACGCAGGAGCAGGCGGTCGACCCGGCGCAGCGGGAGCAGGCGGCGCTGACCGACGACGAGGTCCTGCGGCTGGCCGCGCTGGGCAGGCGGATCGAGCAGCACTTCGGGCGGCCGCAGGACATCGAGTGGTGCCTGGACGACGACGGGTTCCACGTCGTGCAGAGCCGGGCGATCACCACGCTGTTCCCCGTGCCGGAGACCGACGACCAGGAGAACCACGTCTACGTCTCCGTCGGCCACCAGCAGATGATGACCGACGCCATGAAGCCCCTGGGCCTGTCCGTGTGGCAGCTGACCACGCCCCGTCCCATGGCCGTGGCGGGCGGGCGCCTGTTCGTCGACGTCACCCCGATCCTGAGCAGGCCCGCCAGCCGCGCCGGGTTCCTCGGGGTCGCGGGCAACTCCGACACGTTGATGGGTGACGCGCTGCGGACCGTGCTCGACCGCGACGGCTTCGTCCCGTCGCTGCCGGACGAGGGCCCCGGCCAGGCGATCCCCGGTGTCGCGCCGGCCACCATCGAGACCGATCCGGACGTCGTCACCGAGCTGATCGCCAACGCGGAGGCGTCCATCGCGGTGCTGAAGCGCGAGATCGGGCAGAAGTCCGGGACCGAGCTGCTCGACTTCGTCCTGGCGGACTTCCAGGAGCTGCGGCGGATCCTGTTCGACCCGCGCAGCAGCCAGGCGGTCATGGCGGGCATGCAGGCGACCTGGTGGCTCAACGACAACCTGCGGGAGTGGCTCGGCGAGAAGAACGCGGCCGACACCCTCACGCTGTCGGCTCCGCACAACGTCACGTCGGAGATGGGCCTCGCGCTGCTCGACGTCGCGGACGCGATCCGCCCGCACGCGGAAGTCGTCGCGTTCCTGCAGAACGTCTCGGACGACGACTTCCTGGACGACCTCGGCAAGCTGCCGGGCGGACCGGAGGCACGCGCCGCCATCGAGGGCTACCTCGACAGGTACGGCATGCGCTGCGTCGGCGAGATCGACATCACCAGGCCGCGGTGGAGCGAGCGCCCGGCCGCGCTGCTGCCGATGATCCTCACCAACGTCCGCAACTTCGAGCCCGGTGAGAGTGCGCGTCGCTTCGAGGACGGACGGCAGCAGGCGTCGCGCAAGGAACAGGAGCTGCTGGAGCGCCTGCGTCTCCTCCCCGACGGTGACCGGAAGGCCGACGAGACCAAGCAGATGATCGACCGGGTGCGGACGTTCATCGGCTACCGCGAGTACCCGAAGTACGCCATGATCAGCCGCTACTTCGTCTACAAGCAGGCCGTGCTGCGCGAGGCCGACCGGCTCGTGCGGTCCGGCGTGATCGACGAGACGGAGGACGTCTTCTTCCTGACGTTCCAGGAACTCCAGGACGTCGTGCGGACCGGAGAGGCCGATC
Source organism: Lentzea sp. NPDC004789 (assembly GCF_053601075.1). NCBI lineage: Bacteria > Bacillati > Actinomycetota > Actinomycetes > Pseudonocardiales > Pseudonocardiaceae > Lentzea > Lentzea sp. NPDC004789. Next base: position 7,247 of record NZ_JBSGBE010000008.1, read on the forward strand.
GCGAGCTCATCCGCGGGCGCCGCGAGGCGTTCCGGTCCTACGAGTCGCTGACGCCACCGCGGGTGCTCACGTCGGACGGCGAGGCGATCACCGGCACGTACCGGCGCGACGACGTGCCCGCCGGGGCGCTGGTCGGGCTGGCGGTGTCCGGCGGCACGGTCGAGGGCCGGGCCCGCGTGGTCCTGGACATGGCCGACGCCGACCTCGAACCGGGCGACATCCTCGTCACCGCGCACACGGACCCCAGCTGGTCGCCGTTGTTCGTCGCGATCTCGGGTTTGGTGACGGAGGTCGGCGGCCTGATGACGCACGGCGCGGTGGTCGCGCGGGAGTACGGCCTGCCGGCCGTGGTCGGGATGGAGCACGCCACCCGCCTGATCGCCGACGGGCAGCGGATCCGGGTCAACGGCACGGACGGGTACGTGGAGATCCTCGCCGAGGCGTGAGGCTCAGGCGGCCAGGCGTGAACGCCGACCGGTCCGGGGCCGGGGCGTGAGGCTCACGCGGCCAGGCGTGGCCTCAGGATGCCCTCCACCGCGGCGACCAACATGTCTCGGTGAAGCGCGAGGTACAGGCGGCCAGGCGCGACCGCAGGATGCCCTCGACCGCGCCGACGAACGTGCCGCCCACCGGTCCGGAGTCGGCGAGGCGCGAGGCTCACGCGGCCAGGCGTGACCGCAGAATGCCCTCCACCGCGGCGACGAACGTGTCACCGACCGGTCCGGGGTCGGTGAGGCAGCCCGCCGCCATCGCCCCGTCGCGCAGCATGACGAAGTGCCTGCCGTCGGGCTCGGCGGGAGCCTCGCCGACCCGCGCGAGCAGGCTCGTCACGGTGTCCTGGAACCACTGGCGGTGTGCCAGCACCGCCTGGTGCACGGGATGGGCGGGGTCGGGGTACTCGGCCGCGGCGTTGAGGAAGGCGCAGCCGCGGAAACCCGCCGTGCGGATGTGCTCGGCGATTCCACGCGCGACCCCCCGCACGGCGTCGGCGTCGTCCGCGGCTGCGGCCACGGCGGCGTCGACCTGTGCGCGGGTCGCGCGGTCCGCCTCCCCGAGGTAGGCGACGACCAGCTCCTCCTTGCCGGCGAAGTGCCGGTACATCGTCGCGCGGGTCACCTTCGCCTCGGCGAGGACGCGGTCCACCCCGACGGAGTGCAGCCCCTCCGCGTAGAACAGCCGGGCGGCGGTGCCGAGCAGGCGCAGGCGGGCGTCGGACACGGTGCGGGTCACCCGGCCACGCTAGCAGAGAGAACGTTCGTTCTTGACAACCGCGGCGGCCGCTGACAGCCTCCAGGTAGAAAGAACGTTCTCCCTACCCCAAGGACGACCCGTGAGCCTCGGCACCGCCAACCTCGCCCCCGCCCTCCGCACGCTGTACCTCGTCCGCTTCGGTTTCGCCCTGGCCTGGGCGGTGCTGCTGTTCTTCACCGGAACCGGAACCGCGACCGGGATCGGCCCGGTCAGCGGCGCGCTGCTGGTCCTCTACCCGCTCTTCGACGTGGCCGCGATCGTCGTCGACAGCCGCCGGTCGGGGGCCGGACGAGCATCGGCGGCCCTCTACGCCAACATCGCCGTCAGCACCCTGGCGGGAGCGGGCCTGGCCTTCGCCGTGACGTCCGGCATCCCGGCCGTGCTGCGCGTGTGGGGTGCCTGGGCGATCGTGTCCGGGCTCGCGCAGCTGGCCGCGGGCCTGGTTCGCCGGAGCCTCGGCGGGCAGTGGCCGATGATCGTCAGCGGCGCGATCTCCACGCTCGCGGGCACGTCGTTCATCGTGCAGGCCGGTGGCGCGGACGCGACGTTGCGCAACCTCGCGGGCTACGCGGCGATCGGCGGCGTGTTCTTCCTGGTGTCGGCACTGCGGCTCGGTCGCGCGTAGCTCGGCCCCCGTCCACCAACGGCTCAGACCCGTTCCGGTGCGGTGAAGCGGACGTCGGTCACCCCGGCGACCGCGCGCGCCAGCACCTCGGCCACGTGCCGGTCGGTCGCGTCGTCCATGCTGTCCACAATGGACACGCGACCGGCGTGCACCTCGACCTGCCACCGGTGCGCGGCGCCCAGGACGCCGAGGCGGTGCCGGATCTCCGCCTCGATGATCCAGTCCTCGCGGCTGATCGAGCGGAGCAGGTCGCGGCGGGTCACGATGCCGGCGAGGCGGCCCTCGTGCACGACCGGGACGCTGCGCACGCCGTGCTCCAGCATCAGGTCGGCGACCTCCGCGAGGTCGGTGTTCGGGGTGACCGTCACGGTCGGCTTCGTCATCACCTGCGCCACGACATCGCCGGGCGCGTGCCGCGGCACGGGCGGTTCGCCGTGCACCAGCCGGCGGGGGTCCTCCGGAAGCCGGTCGCGCAGCAGTTCGGCCTCGCTCACGACGCCGACGAACGTGCCGGCGGGGTCGACCACCGGCAGCGCGGTGAAGCCGCGGCCGGCCAGCAGCCGGGCCGCGTCACGGGCACCGGTCTCCGGGCCGACCACCACGACCTCGGTCGTCATCACGTCTCTGGTCCTCATGTGCGTGCTCCTTCAGCCGAAGATCTCGGTCTGGCGCGGGTGGCGAGCACTCTCTCCTGGGCGGCCTTGAACGCCTGCGGCGAGAGCTCCCGCCAGACCTCGGCGGGCAGCGGCCCGACGATCCCGCCGTAGTCCGCGCGCCAGGCGCAGACCGCGTCGACGCGGCACCCGCGCCGACGTGCGTCCTGCACGGCCCATTCCAACGCCGCCCGCGCGGCCGCCGATCCGTCCACACCGACCACCACGGGCCGGGACTCGTTGTCGCTCATGCACTTCAGCCTCTCGGCCGGCGTGCTCACCGGCGAGTGGCCGGAGGCCTGCGGCACTCGGGACCTTCGTCCCACCCGGCCGCGGACAGGCCGGGGCGGCCTTCCCCACCACGGGAAGGCCGCCCCGGTGTTCCTCTCACTCTGCCGGTCGGACGATCGCCAGCGGGCACGGCGCGTTGTAGACGAGCGCCTGGCTCGTCGACCCGAGCAACATACCGGCGAACCCGCCGTGCCCATGGCTACCCACCACCACGAGCTGCGCCTCCGCGCCATAACGCATGAGCGCCCGCACCGGACGGTCCCGCAGCACCACGCGGTGGACGGCGACGTCCGGGTACTTCTCCTGCCACCCGGCCAGGTGCTGGGCCAGCAACCGCTGTTCGTCCGCCTCGACCTGGCCCCAGCCCACGGTGAACCGCGACGCGCTGTACGCGCTTTCCACCATGAAGTCCTGCCAGCACATGACCGCCGTCAGCGGGCAGCCGCGCATCGAGGCGGCCTCGAAGGCGAACGCCAGTGCGGCCTCGCTCGTCGGCGAGCCGTCCACACCGACCACCACCGGGCCATCGGGCACCGAGGTGCCGCGGACGACCGCGGTCGGGCACTTGCCGTGCGAGGCGAGGGCGAGCGCGACCGAGCCGACCAGCAGGCCGGTGACGTCGCCGAGTCCCTGCGAACCGAGCACCAGCAGCCGCGCGTCGTAGGACTCGTGGATCAGCGTGTGCGCCGCGTTGTCGCTGACGACCTCGGTGCTCACCTCGACGTCCGGTGCCACGGCACGGGCGGCGGCGACGGCCTCGGCCAGCCACGTCCGCGCCTGGTCCTCGATCGCCTGGCGGATCTCGTTGCCGGTCAGGATGATCTCCGGATATCCCCGCACGGGCACGGAGTACGCGTGCACCAGCCGCAACGGGGCGTGGTGGCGGGCGCAGTCGTCGGCGGCCCACTTCACGGCGGCCAGCGCCGACGACGAGCCGTCCACACCGACCACGACCGGGGCGTCGGGTCCCTTCATCGCTTTCCCTCCGTCACCACGCGGACGCGCAGCACTCCGGGCACGGCACCCGTGAGCGCGGTGAGCACGCGTTCGGTCTCGTCGTCGGCGTTGCCGGCACCGACCACGGCCTCGCCGTCGGTGACCACGACCGTCCACTTGCGACCTCCGCCGTAGAGGTCGAGCACGCGTTGTGCCTCCGCCGCAACGGTCGTGTCGGTGCGGGCGAGCGCACGGACGAGGTCGCGGCGGGTCACGACGCCGACGACCGCGGAGCCGTCGACGATCGGCAGGCACCGGATGCGGTCGTCCACGAGCACACGGGCGATCACGCTCCCCCGCGCGTCCGCGTCCATCGCCACGGCGGGGCTGCTCATCACCTCGCCCGCGGTCCTGCCGCCGTTCTCGTCGAGGTAGCCGTTGCGCAGCAGGTCCGCTTCGGTGACGACGCCGATCAACCTCTTGTCGTCGTCCACGACCGGCAACGCGGTGAACCCGTGCGACACGAGCAACGCCGCGACGCCGCGCACCGGCACCTCCGGTGTCACCGTGATCGCCGGACTGGTCATGATGTCGCGAGCACGCATGGCGTCTCTCCTTTCCGCGTCCCGACCCTAGGAACGGCTCAGGCCGGTGTACGCGGCCGTTGGTCCCGCACCGCCCGGGCCCTTGGTGCGTGTTCCCGCGATCAGGGCGAAGGGACTCACTCGGCGCGGGCCGTTGGACTCTGCGAGCGGACCTGGGCGGCGCTCCACGCTGGAGTCCCGGAGCTCAGCGAGTGAGGAGCACACCGTGCACTGGTACTACGACACCCCGATGGGCTGGGGCGGCTTCCTGATGATGGCGCTGTTCACGCTGCTGTTCTTCGGCGGCCTGATCGCGGTCGGCGTGACCCTGCTGCGCCGCAACGGTGACCGCGACGACGGCTCCGCGCTGCGGATCCTGGAGGAACGGCTGGCCAGGGGCGAGATCGACACCGACGAGTTCGAGCGGGTCCGCAGGACCCTGCGCTCCCGCTGACGGACGGAGGTGACGGCACGCCACCGGACACCGGCCGGGCGCCGCCCGCCTCCGCCGTTTCCGGCCGCAAGCGCAGGACGAGTGGACTTTCCACGACTTCCGGCCCGGCCTGGAGCACGACCGCCCGGCCCGTCCGCGTCGTTCCTGTCCCAGCCGGTCACACCACGACCCGCTCCCCGTCCCGCGGCACCACGGCCGTCCACCCGAGCCCGGTCTCCAGCCGGTCCGCCAGGGTCGCGGCGCTCTCCGGTTCGCCGTGCACGACGTAGGTGGTCGCCGGCGCGGGTCCGGTGGCCGCCCACGCCACCAGCTCGTCCGCGTCGGCGTGCGCGCTGAACGCGTCCAGCACCTGGACCTCGGCCTTCACCGGCACGTACCGGCCGTGGATCTTGATCTCGCGGGCGCCGTCGACGAGCGAGCGGGCCCGCGTGCCCACCGCCGCGTATCCGACGACGAGGACGGTGTGCTTGTCGTTGGGCAGCATGTGCTTGAGGTGGTGCAGCACGCGGCCACCGGTGGCCATGCCCGACGCGGAGATGATGATCGACGGTCGCTTCGGGTCGTTGGCCTGCATCGACTGGGTGGCCGTGTGCAGCTCCGCCAGCTGACCGGGGTCGAACGCGTCCTCGCCGCCCATCAGCTCCGGCCGGATCTCCGGCCAGCTCTTCGCGACGGCTTTGCGGTAGATCCGCAGGGACGCCAGCGCCATGGGGCTGTCGACGAACACCGGCAGGTCCGGGATCTGCCCCGACCGCACCAGCTTCGCGAGCTCGATCAGGACGACCTCGGTGCGGTCCACCGCGAACGCCGGGATCAGCACGCTGCCACCACGGGCGGCCGTGCGCCGGACGGTCTCCGCGAACAACGCCGTCGTGGCGGCGTCGTCGTGCGGGCGATCGCCGTAGGTCGACTCGATCAGCAACGCGTCGCAGGCGGGCCTGGGCTCGGGTGCGCGCAGCACCCGGTGCGCGGGCCTGCCCAGGTCGCCGCTGACCACGACGCTCCGGTCGCCCAGCGTCAGGTGTGCCCAGGCCGAGCCGAGGATGTGGCCCGCACGCCCGAACTCCAGGTCCACGCCGTCGGCGATCGAGCGCGCGGCCCCGAAGTCGATGGGCCGGAACAGCTTCGTGGCGCGCTCCGCGTCGGCCGCGTCGTACAGGGGCAGGGCAGGCTCGTGCTTGGACCAGCCGAACTCGTTGGCCTGCCTGGCCTCCTCCACCATCAGGTGCGCGCTGTCGGCGAGCACGATCGCGGCCAGATCGGCCGTGCCCTCGGTGGTGAACACCGGGCCGCGCCACCCGTGCCGCACCAGCACCGGCAGGTAGCCGCTGTGGTCGAGGTGCGCGTGGGTGAGCACGACGGCGTCGAGGCGGTCCAGGTCGAGCGGCGGCCGCCGCCAGTTGCGCCGCCGCAGCGGGGCGAGGCCCTGGAACAGACCGCAGTCCACCAGCACCTGGGACTTCCCGGTGTCGAACAGGAACTTGCTGCCGGTGACCGTGCCGGTGCCACCGAGGAACGTCAGGGTGCTCATCTCTCGTGCCTCCTCGTGCTGGACCCACACGGTCCTTCGCCGGCCGCCGGTGATCACAGCGGCGCGAGGCCCTGCGGCACGAGGACTTTCGTCCCGCACGCGGTTGACGCGTGGAGCTCCTCGTGACGGCTGCCGAGGGGAGGCAAGGTTCAGTTGCGCAGACTCCATTGCTGGTTCGGGCCGCCGTTGCACGACCACAGGATGATCTTCGTGCCGTTCGCGGTTCCGGCTCCGCTGGCGTCCAGGCACAGTCCGGACTGGCCGTTGGTGATGGTGCCGTTCGCGTTGACGTTCCACTGCTGGTTGGGCCGGCCGGTGCAGTCCCAGATGATCACCTGGGTGCCGTTCGCGGTTCCGGCTCCGCTGGCATCGAGGCACTTGGTGCCGTACACCTGCAACTGCTTGCCGGAGGTGCTGCTCCAGCGCTGGTTGCTGCCGGTGCCGCAGTCCTGCAGCTGGACCTGCGTCCCGTTCGCGGTGCTGGAGTTCGGCACCTCCACGCACCGGCCGGACTGGCCGCCGACGATTCGCGAGCCGGGTCCGGACGGGCCTGACCAGAGCGACGAGTCGCCGAAGCCGGGCGGTTCGGGTTCGGTGCCGGAGCCGACGGTGTCGGTGGTCGTGACCGTGATGGTGGCGTCGGGCAGTCCCGCCGAACTGGCCGTGATGGTGGTCGTGCCGGCGTAGTAGGAGCGGAACTCGATGGCGGCCTTCCCGTCGAACGCCTGGCGGCCGGGGGTGAAGGTGTACGACTTGCCGCCGGGCAGGACGCCCGGACCGCTGGTGACGGTCAGCTTCACGGTGCGGGTGTCGTTGACCCACGCGCCCGACGCGTTGCGCATGGTCACCACGAGCTGGGTGTCCGTGCTGCCGTCGTCGGTGACGGTCGCCGACGAGTTCCTGCCCGTTTCCAGCGTCATGGCGGTCGCGGTGCCCCTTGTGGACTGTTCGCGGCCGACCGGTGCGGGGTCGGCGATGTTCGTGGTACCCGACCACTTCGCCTTGTTGGCCCGGTACCAGTACCACTGGTCCTTGGGCAGCCGGTAGTAGTCGATCATGCCCATGCGGGCGAAGCCCGGGTCCAGGATCGTGCCGTGGTCGAAGCCCGCCCAGATGGCCAGTCCGGCGCTGCCGGTGGTGAGCTTGAACCTGGTCGGGTCGGCGGGATCCTTGACGTCGCCGTAGGTGGGATCGTACGCACCGGGCCGGTCGGAGGTGTACGACCCGTACTCGGACACCACGTTCGGCATCCACGTGTTGGTCATCTTTCCGCCGTCACCGTTGTAGCCGGCGACGTCGCAGACCGAGAGCTGGTCGAGCGAGTTGCGTTGCACGCCGCCCAGGGCCGCCTTGCGGGTCGGGTCGAGCTGGTGCGAGTAGTCGCGCATCCGGCTCGCCAGCGCCCTGGCCTTGTCCGCCGTGGCCGAGGAGGTGAAGAACACCTCGTTGCCCATGGACCAGTTGATGACCGAGGGGTGGTTGCGGTTGACCCTGATCATGTCGCGCAGGGCGTCCAGGGCGCTCTGCTCGAAACCGGCCTGATCGGCGGCCTTCTGCGGGTAGCCGTCGGCCTCGTAGTCGCTGACCGTGCCGGTCGGGGTGGGCTCCCGGCCGGCGGTCGCGGTGGCCCAGAAGGGGGCTTCCGACCAGAACATGACGCCGAGCCTGTCCGCGGCGTCGGCGAAGGACGGGTCGTGCGGGTAGTGCGAGCCGCGGATGAAGTTCATGCCCGCCTCGCGGATGGAGCGCACGTCGCGCTCGAAACCCGAGTCGGTGACGGCGTTGCCCCACCCGCCGTGGTCCTGGTGGACGTCGGCTCCGACGAGCAGGGTCCTGACACCGTTGAGGTAGAAGCCGTCCACCTTCCACTGAGCGCTGCGGAAGCCGAACGTCGTGGTGTAGGTGTCGACGACGGTTCCGCCGGCCACGACGGAGGTGGTCACCGTGTACAGCACGGGGTTGTTCGGCGCCCACAGGTTCAGCCCCTGCATCATCGCGGCGGTGTCGGAGACCGATCCGCTGAGCGCGTCGAGGGTGGCCGTGCTCGCGGCACCGATCGTCCGCGCGGGTGAGGTGAACGTGGCGAGGACGGTGCTCGAACCCTGCCCGCGCACCTCCTGCCGAGCCTGCACGTCGACCGGCGCGGAGCTGTCGTTGCGCACCTCCGTCTGCACCCGCACGTTCGAACGGCGGGCCGCGACGTTCGCCCGCAGCTCGCTGTCGCTCGGGTACTGCGACAGGTCGATGTTGCGGTAGTAGGCCGCATTGCTCGTGTCCCACAAAGGATTCGTGAGCGCGGGCGTCGTGACGAACGTGCCGGACCAGGCGACGTGGACGTTGCCGGTGACGTTCAGGAAGACGTCCCGGTAGATGCCCCCGGCGAACTGGTGGTCGCCGGTCCGCGGGGCGAGGTCGGCCCGCCACCGGTTGTCCACGCGCACCGCGATCACGTTGTCGCCGGTGCGGACGGCGTTCGTGATGTCGAAGACGAACCCGGTGTACCCACCGCGATGCGTACCGATCGTCGTGCCGTTGACCCACACGTCGGTGACCGAGAACGCTCCCTCGAACTCCAGCTCCACCCGCTGTCCGCTCCAGGACTGGGGAGCCGCGAAATGCTTGCGGTACCAGCCCGTCCCCACGTAGAAGGACCGCCCGCCGTTCGTGCCGCCCACGTCATAGGGAGCGTCGAAGCCGTGCGGCAGAGCCACCGGCCCCCACTTCGAGTCGTCGAAACCGGGATTCTGAGCTCCCGCCGCATCGGAGCGGAGGAACCTCCACTCGCGGTTGAAGTTGATCTTCTGCCGAGGGCCGGCGTCGGCCTGGGCCGGCGCGGGTGTCACCAGCACCACCGCGACACCCACCAGCACAACGGTCAGGAAGAAAGCGCATCTCTTCACGATGTCTCCACACGAGCCAGGGCGGCGGGGTGAGCACCGTCGGCCAGCGGCCGGCTCGGACTCGCCCCGCCGCGGACCGTCATCCGCGCAGGCTCCACTTCTGGTTCGCGCCGCCGTTGCACGACCAGAGGATGATCTTCGTACCGGCCGCGGTCCCGGCACCGTTGGCGTCCACGCACAGGCCCGACTGCACGCCGGTGATCGTGCCGTCCGCGTTGACGTTCCACTGCTGGTTCGCACCGCCGTGGCAGTCCCAGACGATGACCTGGGTGCCGTTGCTCGTGCCCTGCCCGTTGGCGTCGAGACACTTGTTGCCGTAGACCTGAAGCCGCTTGTCGGACGTGTAGGTCCAGCGCTGCCGATCGGCGGTCTGGCAGTCGCCCAGCTGGACCTGGGTCCCGTTGGAGCTGTTCGGCGCCTCGGCGCACCGGCCGGACTGGGCACCCACGATCTGGACCCCCGGCTGCGGGTTGCCGCCTCCGGGCGGGGCGTAGCCCGCGGCGACGATGTTGGCCTGAACCGCCGCCTCGGTGGCGTCCGACGGATAGCCGGCGGTGAGCACGCCCTCGAAGAACGTACCGGCGCCGGAAACGCTGTTGTCGCCACCGATGCCGAGCAGGATCGCACCCTGTTTGCGCATCGGGTTGTAGCCGTTGGGACGCCGTCCGTTGAACACGGTGGTCAGCCCGCCCGACTGCGCGTCCCCGCTGCGGATCGCCCAGTGGTTCGGCTCGCCCTTGACGATCCCCGTCACGAACCGGTGGTTGATGGTGGGATTCGGGTTGTAACCCTGGTTCACGCCCGAGAACAGCCCGAACTCCAGGTCGCCCATGACCCACGGGCCCGGGCCGTCGCCGTAGCCCCACTGCCGGTCCGCGCCGAAGTAGACGGTCTCCATGATGGCCGGGCCGTCGGCGCTGTTGGTCGTCTGCGCGTTGCCGTAGTCGAAGCAGCACCAGTTGCTGTAGTGGGTGCCGTCGACGACGGCGTAGATGCCCTCCGGTTGGTCACCGGTCGCGATGCCGTTCGTCTTGTTGTTGCGGTAGCCGGTGCCGGGCGACACGTAGACGCCGTAAGCCTTCTTGCCGCTGATCACGACCGGGGCCGCGGTCGCGACGGCGAGGTTGTCCCAGCCACCGGGGGCGGGGCCCTTCCAGGTGCCGGGCGGTGCCTGGGTGAGGTGGTTGCCCCGGCCGGACTGGTCGTAGATGACGCTGATGAGGCAGGTCGTACCGGTGCAGAACGAGTCCTGGGCGGCCGCGTCGGCCACCGCGCCCGCGCTGAGCACGCCGATGTCGCGCGTAGCACCGTCCGAGGAGCGTTTCACCTGATAGAGCGGTCCGTTGTAGGCGCCGTACAGCGCCCTGGTCGTACTGTGCGCGGCTACACATGGCGTACCACCCGAGGCGTAGATGTCGCACGGTCCGGTGGTGGCTGCCTGACTGCTTGGGGCGTCGGAGAGCACTGCGACGACGAGGGTCAGCGAGGTGATGACGGCCGCCGCGGTGCGGCCTGATCGTTTTCTCATCTGTCGGCCCTTCCTGATCGAACCGGTTCGCGGCGGCTGGATGGGATTCTCCCCAGCTCCACTGGGTGGCAATACCGCCGTCATTACTCTTTTGACCGGGAATTCGAACCGGTTCGACGATTTCGACGAAATGCTTGAGCTCGGATCGACCGACGTCGTGTCTGGGGTCCCTGCTCGCGCGGGACCTAGTCCCCTCACCACACCCCGGTGCCGGTGCCAGGTTCAGGGGACAGGCCATCGGCGAGGGCGGGAGAACCGTGATCACGACCGAACGCATCGAGGTGCACGGCGCCGTGCAGGGCGTCGGGTTCCGGCCGCACGTGCTGCGGCTCGGTGTCCGCGCGGCGCTCGGTCCGCACACTGGTGACCAGGACTTCGGCGCACCGTCCATTCCGGACACACGGCCGACGCCGGAGACCGCTCTCGTGCGGCGGATGATCGAACTGCAGGCCAACAGCCCGCTCGCGTCCCGCGCCGGCAGGTTGTTCGACGCCGCCGCCGCGTTGCTGGGCGTGTGCGACGAGAACTCCTACGAGGGTGAAGCGGCTGTTCTGCTGGAAGCGGCGGCTGCCGGTCACCGCGGTCCGTCGTTCGACTGGACGCTGCACCGCCGCGACGGCATGTGGGTGTACGACCCGGTGCCGACGCTGCGCGACCTCGTCACGTGCGGCGACTCGACGGGCGTGGCCGCGGCTCGGTTCCACACCACGATCGCCGAGGTCACCGCCGCGCTCGTGCGGGAGGCCGCGGGCGGAGTGCGGACCGTGTGCCTGGGCGGCGGGGTGTTCCAGAACCGCCGGCTCGTCGACGCCGTCACGCGCGAGCTGGGCGAGTTCCAGGTGCTCGTCGGCGAGCGCGTGCCGGTCAACGACGGCGGGATCAGCTACGGACAGGCCGCCGTGGCGGCGGCCCTGCTGGCGGCGATGCGCGCGCTGCCGGAGGGGGCGGAGGCCACGAACATCGGCGAGGTGACGCACGGCGCACCGGGCCGCGTTCTCGCGCACACGCTGGCCGGGTCGTCGCGCGTGGCGGACGTGCTGGTCGGCGAGCAGCTGCCCCGGATCTGCTGATCCGGGACAGCGGGCGTGCGGTCAGTCCTCCTGGACGTCGATCTGGATCTTGCGCTCGCTCGGTGGCGCGGCGACCGGCACGCGGACCTCGAGGATGCCCCTGCGGTACTCGGCGGAGATCTTCGAGGTGTCCGCGCCGGGCGGCAGCGACACGCTGCGGGAGAACGAGCCGTAGCGGAACTCGGAACGGTGCTGGTCCTTCTTCGTCTCCTCCCGCTGGGCGGTGATGGTGAGAGTGCCCTCGGTGGCGCTCACGTCGATGTCCTTCGCGGCGTCCAGGCCGGGCAGCTCCGCGCGGACGACGTAGGCGCCCTCCTCGATGAAGTCCTCGATGTGCATCGGGTGGCGGGTGCCGAACGGCCACGTGGCGTCGAACATCTCCCACAGGTCGGGCAGCAGAGAGCTTGCCTGACGGCGAGCCGGCGAGGTCATGTCGTCTCCTTTCCTGTTGCCCTGCAGCGTTTTCAGCCCATCACCGGGGGTGCCCCGCCGGACAGGGAGCCAAGCGCACGACAGGAAGGCCCTTCGTCACTGGGGTCCGCGTGGCGCTCCGAGTGCCTTCGGACTCCACTCGCACCGGGACCTGAGGCCCTGTCGTGTCACGGTCTCGGGCTCGACGCTGGCAGCATCCACACGACTCCCAGGAGCGCTGATGAAGGTCGACGAGCTGATCGCGAGGACGAGGGACTCCCTGGAGGCGAAGAAGGTCTACGCCGAGCCGTACGAGAAGGACGGGATCACCGTGATCGCCGCCGCCACCGTCTCCGGCGGGTCGGGCGGCGGCACGGGACGCGACGACAAGGGCCAGGAGGGCGAGGGCGGCGGCTTCGGCCTGACCGCGAAGCCCACCGGGGCGTTCGTCATCTCCGGCGGCGAGGTGCGCTGGGAGCCGGCGATCGACGTGAACCGCCTGATCGCCACCAGCGGCGCGATCGCCATCGCCGCTCTGTTCGTGGCTTTGCGCATCGTCAAGGCGAAGGCGCGGTGACCCCGCTACCCCGGTGACACCTCCCCCGTTCCCGGCTCGTCGCCGCCCGCGCCGAACCGGAACGGCGGGTAGGTGTCCGTCATCAGCGCGGTGCTCGGCGCGGCGCAGTGGTTGGCGCTCCGCCACCTCGACGGATCGTCCACGTGGGTGTGGGCCGACGCGTTCGCCCGGTGCGGTGGCCTGGCCGTGGTCACCGCCTTCACGACGCCCCTGTGGCAGCCGGGCCGGCCGCCCGCGCTCATCGGCGCCGCCGGCGGCCTGCTGATGGCGGCCACGATGGCCGCCATCACCGGTATCGCGCTCGTGCGCCTCAGGCACGGCCGCTGATCAGCCGGTCTGGCGCAACGCGGCCTCGATCGCCTCGGTGATCGCCGCGTCCTCCGGCTCGACCCTCGGCCGGAACCGCGCCAGCACCTGCCCGTCCCTGGACACCAGGAACTTCTCGAAGTTCCACTGCACGTCGCCCGCCGCGCCCTCGGCGTCGGCGTGCCGCACCAGCTCCTGGTACACGGCGTGCCGCCCGGGACCGTTGACCTCCACCTTCTCGTACAGGGGGAACGACACCCCGTAGGTCGTCGAGCAGAACGTGGCGATCTCCTCGGACGTGCCCGGCTCCTGGCCCGCGAACTGGTTGCACGGGAAGCCGACCACGGAGAAGCCCTCCGCGCCGTACTTCTCCTGCAGCCGCTCCAGGCCCGCGTACTGAGGGGTGAGGCCGCAGCGCGAGGCCACGTTGACGATGAGGGACACCTTGCCCCGCACGGCGCTCAGGTCGCCCGGCTCGCCCGCGAGGGTGGCCACCGGGATGTCGTAGATCTCCATGCCGCCAAGGTAGTGCGGAGTTCATGTGACCGGTGGAGGCGGGGCATGACCAGGGTCGTGGTGATCGGCGACGTCGGAGGTCACGCGGAGCAGCTGCGGCACGTGTTCTCGATGCCGCTGGGCTATCTCACACGGCCGTACGTCGTCTACCGCAGCCGCGACACCGGACTCGGCACCCGCGCGCCGCGGCGCGGCTGGGAGCGCCCCGCGGGTCCCGGGACGTTCGTCCCGCCGCGAACGCGACGTTGCGATCTGCGATCACCCGCGGGTGATCACGGAGCCTGAGGAGGTGATCACGCCGTCCCCACTCACCGAGGAGCCACCTGTGCTTTCCGCTGCTTCAGCCGCCGTCGTGCGCGCGACCCTGCCCGTCGTCCGCGAGCACGCGACCGAGATCACCGCGGCGTTCTACCCGTCGATGTTCGCCGCGCACCCGGAGCTGCTGAACCTGTTCAACCAGGGCAACCAGGCCAGCGGCAAGCAGCAGGTCGCGCTGGCGGCGGCGGTCGTCGCGTACGCGCAGCACCTGCTCGACGGGACGCCGTTCGGCCCGATCGCGGACCGCATCGCGCACAAGCACGTCTCGCTCGGCGTGCGGCCCGAGCAGTACCCGATCGTCGGCAGGCACCTCATCGGTGCCGTCGCCACCGTGCTCGGGGACGCGGTGACGCCGGAGGTCGCGGCCGCGTGGGACGAGGTCTACTGGCTGTTCGCGGTCTCGCTGATCGCCGCCGAGGCGCGGTTGTCCCAGAGCGCGGGCGTCACCCCGGAGACGTTGTGGCGCCCGTGGCGCGTGGCGAAGCGCGACGACGAGGCCGTCGACACGGTGTCGTTCACGCTGGTGCCGGACGACGGCGGATCGGTGCCTTCGTTCGAGCCGGGGCAGTACGTGTCGGTGGCGGTCGACCTGCCGGACGGGCACCGGCAGCCGCGGCAGTACTCGCTGTCGCAGGCACCGGGCCGCGGCGAGCTGCGCATCACCGTGCGGCGGGTGCCCGGCGGTGCGGTGTCGAACTTCCTGCACGACCACGTGCACGCCGACGACACGCTGCTCGTCGGCCCACCGGCCGGTGAGGTCACGCTGGAGCACGGTTCGCGGCCAGTGGTGCTGATCAGCGCGGGCATCGGTATCACGCCGATGTTGTCGATGCTCGACCACATCGCCGCCACGCAGCCGGAGCGCACGGTCGTCGCCGTGCACGCCGAGCACTCGTCGGACCGGCACGCGCACCGCGCCGAGTACACCCGCTTCCAGCCGTTGACCTGGTACGACCACGGCGATGAAGAGGGTCGCGTCGACGTCGACCTGATCCCGTTGCCTCCCAACGCGATCGCGTACCTGTGCGGTCCCATCGCGTTCATGCGCGACATGCGCGCGGCACTTCTGCGCCGCGGTGTGCCCGCCGACGACGTCCGCTACGAGGTGTTCGGGCCGGGCATGCTCGAACGGTGAGCCGCCGGCGGCGCAGGGCCGCCTTTCCGGGAGCAGGCCTTCCAGTTGTTCCATCGGACAGGCTCAGCCCGTGTACAGCCGGCGACTTTCCGCACTTGCACGCGGCCGGCCGGCTCACGAGGGGCCGGGACCGTGCAGCCTTCCGGCGAGCCGTCGAAGCGGCGCCATGCCGATCAGATCGCCGAGGCGGATTCCGCGGTAGCCACTGTGCTCCAGGTGCGACAACAGCGCCGGGATGGCCAGGAACTGCCCGCCGGCCTGCACGTACGTGCCGGACATCGGCGGTGCCGCTCCCCCGTGGCAAGCCGCGAACGCCGCCGCCAGCGCCTCCTCTCGAGGCCCCTGCGGCAGCGACGGTCCCCGGACGACGCCGCTCTCGCCGGTAGCCAGCACCGGCTGCGCCGCCCAACCCCGCGGATCAGCGACATCGGCCGGTTCCGTCGCGCAGATGACGTAGCGCTGCGGAACCATCACCGATGGGAATTCGACGGCCAGTTCCCGCATGTGGTCGTCGAGATCACCGACGTCCGGGCCGGTGTCGCCGGTCGTGACGTACGCCACCAGAACCGGATCGTCGCCGTCGGTCGCGACCACCCGCGCCGCGCGTACGCCGGGATGCCGGGTGAGCAACTCCGTGGTGTCCGCCAGACTGATCCACGACTGGCGGACACTGACCCACTCCGGTCCCCGCCAGTACGCCGGCAGATCCACCAACTTGACGAGCTCGGACAGCGGCGGATCGGCCACGGAGGACACCTCGTCGGCCAGTGCGAGCAGCTGGTGCACGAAGCTGAGGGCGGCCGCCGGCGGCAGCAACGACACCGGGCTGGTGAGGACCACCAGCATCGAGTCGCGGACCGGCGCCACCTCCACCTGGAGGCCTGCGAATTCCGATTCGACCGGCATCTGCGCCAGCGCCGGCTCGCTGGTCGCCCCGGCGGCCGGGACGTGCATGGAATCGGGAAGAAAGTCGAGGTAGTCGAACGAGACGGCCGACGCCGTCCTCGCACCGATCCGCGCCGATTCCCGCGCGTCCAGCATGACCTGGTCGCCGACGTCGTGCAGGCCGTGTTTCACGCTGGCCACCACCGCGGCGAATCCGCGCCTGGCGATCTCCGAGAACGGCGGGTCACCGGTCAGGTCGAGAAAGGTCCGCACGGTCTGCGCATAGCGTCCCTGACTCGACCTGAGCCGGCTCGACATGCGGTTCGCGACAGCCACGTCGATCGTTCCGCGCCGGTGACCGGTCCAACCGGCCACCATGATGCCCAGAAGGCCGACCAGTACGGCGGCCGGCGTGACCCGGTACTTGCGGGACGCCGCGCGGCAGTGATCGGCCAGCTGTTGGGAGACGACCTGGGTCTGGAAATTGGACAGGTCCAGCCGCCCGCCGACCGTGTAGATCGGCAGCGTGGCGTGCGGCGATGTGGCCATCCCGGCGCGCAGGTACTCCATCGCCGCGTCGGTGCGTTGACGCAGTTGCGGTCCGGCCTCGGCCGCAGCCTGGTCGGCCGGCTGCCACGTGGGCGGCGGCAGGTCGGTTGCCAGGCCGTCCGGCTCAGCCACCAGCCGCATGACCTCCGCCCGCAGCATGCTGATGGAGTAGCCGTCAGCTGCGATCTTGTGCACCGCGACCAGAGCGAACTTCGCCAGCCCGTGCAGGCAGCCGGCGACCACCCGCATCGGACCGTCCACCGACATGTCGAAGATCTTCTGCAGCCTGTTCTGCAGTTCGGCGAAGGGGAACCGGGACGGCTCCCGCTCCAGATCCACCACGGTGACGTGCGGTTCGACCTGGGCGAGCACTACCTGCCGCGGCAGGCCGGCCTCGTCCTGCCGGTACACGGTGCGAAGGATTTCGTTGCGGTCGACAACGGCGGCCAGCGCGTCATTGAGGACTCGCATCGGTAGCGGTTCCGGGAATTCGAGCAGGGTGTAGAGCACCGGCGCGGCCTGGTCTTTCGCCAGCACCGCGACCTGCCAGAACCAGTGCTGCCCCCAGGAAATCGGACTTTCACGCACTTGACGTTCCACCGGACACCACCCGTCTTCCGCGTGCGACGCCAAGACCATCCCGCCCCATCATGATCACGAAGGCCAACCTGAGCATCAACCGGTGCTTCGTCGCCAGTAGATCGAGTAAGGGTCGATGAAGCAGATCTTGTCGTCGATGCCGTGCTTTTCCCGGTATTCGTGCACCGCAGCAGCACAGCCGGGTATGCCGTAGTCGTCCACGATCACGTATCCACCGGGCGAGAGCTTCGGGTACAGGTGGTCGAGCGCGTCCATCGTCGAGCTGTGCAGATCACCGTCCAGTCGCATGACCGCGAGGTGGCGCATCGGCGCGCTGGGAAGAGTGTCGGCGAACCAACCGCTCAGGAAAGCCACCTGCTCATCGAGGAGTCCGTACCGGCTGAAGTTCTCACGAACAGTCTCCTCGTCGACCGCGAGCATGTAGTTCTTGGTGTGCAACGCGAGTTGCTGATCCATCGGGTGACTGTCGGCCGATGTGGTCGGCACGCCTTCGAAGGAGTCGGCCACCCAGACCGTGCGATCCCGCACTCCGTGCGCCTTGAAGAGAGACCGGGCGAAGATGCAGACGCCCCCACGCCACACGCCCGTCTCGATGAAGTCACCCGGCACACCATCGGCGAGCACACGTTCCAGGCAGAACTGGACGTTGTCCAGTCTTTCCGTGCTCACCATCGTGTGCGCGATGTTGGGCGCCTCGGGATCACTCCCGCCGAAGACCGCCTGGCCGTCAACCCACGCGACCGGCTCACCCCGGTAGACGACGCTGGTCAAGGTCCGCTTCATGAGATCCAGGTACAGCTGACCGTCCGTCTTCATCCGCCCCCTCCAGTATGTGAACCGCAGACATTGCACAGCCGCGCCGACTCGTTGATCGCCGAGACAAACGCATCATCACACTGCGGCCGATTTCAGTGCAACGGAACGAAGAACGCAACTGTTTTGACGCCCCCTGATATGCCCCAGGGTTTCGAAGGATATCTCGCGTTCTCGCTCAGCGCGCACGAGACAGCACTCGGCGCAAATCCGACGTCGCGTGCGACATCGACTGCGGTTGCCACGACCCCCGATTACCCACATTTCTCCATTTGCACCATACCCCAAACGGGCGAACAGGCCTGTTACCGCCAGTGTCCGGGTACTGACGGTTGTCGAATCCGTCGAATCATTGTTCTGAGCCACTACAAATCGTCACGACCGCACCCATGTCGCGCCGGTGCGCCGTATCAGCCCATGTGACGCCCGCCGACACGACCCACGACGGCGAGATGTCGATGCCGAGCAATTCGACGTCCTTGGCCGTCGAGGACCGGCCGAGCAGAACCAGCCGGCCGCCCAGCCGGACAAAGACGAGATCGACGGCGAACGGGGCCGCCTCCTTGAGCCGCGGACCCTTCGGACAACGCTGGCCGGCCCGCGTCCTCCGGAGATGCCGCTCGGTCGATCGCGGGCTCCTGCGGCACGGCGGCTATGTGGCGGGCACGAGTTCAGCGAGTCGGGTGCGACGGAAGCCGACCGAGCGCGTCCTCGCCGGGCTCCGCGACCTCGCACACGTGCGGCTGTGCGGCGTGAACACCCCGGACGACCGCGAGCCGGCCTTCGCAGTCACCGTAGCGGGCATGACGCCCCAGAGCGCCGCCTCGCGACTGGCCGACCGGGGTGTGTTCGTCTCCGCCGGCCACAACTACGCGCTGAAGTGCGCACAGGCCCTCAACCTGTCGAGGGCAGAGGGCGCCGTGCGCTTCGGCCTGGTGCATTACCACTCCGCAGACGACGTCGACCGCATCCCGCAGGCACTCGCGGATCCACGTCCGTGACTCGTCTGCTCGCCTCACCACAAGATCATCCGCATCGACCAGAGGGCTTCACCTTGGCGACCTGCACTGCCACGCTCAGGTCAAGCCGAGGCGGTCGATCTGATCGGGTGAGACGGGCCGAGGACGAACTCGCAAAGGTGCTCGGGCGGCGAGTGATCGGCGGATTTTCGGCCCTGCGAAGTCAGAAGCCCTGCCGGCTGGCGAGGACTCGGCGCACGGTCGCCACCACGGTGTTCGCTGATGGAAGCACGCGCTTCGGTCGTGGTTCGTCGATCCAGCGCCAGCCGGTGCCGTCGGTCGGGATCACGGTGTGGGTACCGGCGTGGCACACGTCGGGCAGGCCGGTGAGCAGATCCGGTGGTACCGGCTGGGTGAGGAACGTCCACCGGGTGCCTTCGGGGTTCGCGATGACCGGGCCCGCGAGCATGGCCATGCCGAGTTGCGCCTGGACCTGAGTCGCGAGAGGAACGGGTATGGTGATCGCGTCGAGCGCCTGGCCCAGTGCGACGGCGAGTTGCCGCTCGACGACCGCGATGGTCACGGGCCAGCCGAAGCGCTCCTCGTAGTGCATGCGGGCTGCCGCAAGTTCCACGAGCCATTGAGGTAATGCGGAAGTCTTCATTTTTCACACACCTGCCGGGTCGCAGCGATGTCGACTTCAGGTATAAGCGACAAACTGCGGCAACACCGAAAAACCCCGGTAAAGAACCGCGCACTCCCCCGGCCGCGCGCCGGTGAATGGTTCGTCCGTCCTCGGCCGGGCGGGTGTTCGCGCCTGCGTGACGAGGCGATCAGCGCGTTGGTCGTGTTCCTGGCCCATCTGCCGGTCGATCTGGCTCCTGACCCCGCCGGGCCTGCTCTCGGGCCTCGCCCGCGCTGCGGCCGAGGCCGCGTTCGGCGTCGAAGGCCTCGACGAACACGGTCACCTCGGCGGGTCCTGAAACTCGCTCATGGACATCCGGCCGTGGAATGCGACCGAACGCCCGCCTCAGGCGCCAGCGTTGGCACTGGTCGATGGCTGCCACCGCAGCCATCAGTTCAACGTTCGTCAGCGCGGTGATCATCCGCTCCTCAGGACAGAGCAGAGTTGCCCGCGTCACATCGGGTGGAAGTTGACACCGGTGTCAACACATAGCGTCGAAATCGTCCGTGATTCGACGTTTCAGGAGCTGTTCACGATGAGCAAAGCGTTGGGGTACACGACTTTCGGCGATGCCGGCGTCCAGGAGTTCTTCGAGCGGCCGGATCCCGCACCCGGTCCCGCCGAAGTCCTCGTCCGCGTCGCGGCGGCGGGAGTGAATCCGGTGGACCACAAGCTGCGGTCCGGACACGCCCCCGCGTTGAACGGCCACCTGCCCTTCCCCCAGGTCCTGGGAGTGGAAGCGGCCGGAACCGTGCTCGCGGTCGGCGAGGAGGTGACCGGCCTGGCCGTCGGCGACCGGGTCACCGGGTTCGCCTTGACCGGCTCGGGCACGTACGCGAGAACGACGCTGCTGCTCGGCGACGCCACAGCCCGCATCCCGGACGCGCTGCCGGACACCTGGGCGGCGACCATCCCCGTCGCCGGCACCACCGCGCTGGACGTGCTGGACCAGCTCGACCTACCCGCCGGATCCTCGTTGCTGGTCAACGGGATCGGCGGCGGCGTCGGCATCGCGCTGGCCCAGCTGGCCCGGGACCGAGGGCTGATCGTGACGGGTACGGCGAGCCTGGCGAAGCGGGATCTCGTCACGTCGGCCGGTGCGTCCTTTGTGGACTACACTGGCGGCGGCGTCGTGGACCGGCTCCGCGCACAGGTCCCGGACGGCTTCGACGCCGCGGTCGACAACGTCGGCGGCGAGTCGCTGCGTGAGATCGCCCCGCTGGCGGCGAAGCTCATCTCCGTCGGGGACCCGTCCGTGACCGAACTCGGTGGCGTGATGGTCCACCGCCGCCTCGACAGGGCAGGCCTCGAACGCGTCGCCGAGCTGATGGTCACCGGAAAGCTCGACCCGCACATCACTCAGACGTACCCGCTCGAACGCGCGGACGAGGCGTTGGCACTCGTCGAGTCCCTACACGCCACAGGCAAGCTCGTCATCGACATGAGCCTCTGACCACGCTCACCCTGCACCGATCCCGGCCCGGTGCAGGGTGTTGATCTCGATCAGCTCGTCGAGGACGGCCCTGGCCTCGACGAGCCGGGTGATGTCGGCGGTCAGCCGGTCGCGCTCCTCGTGCATCGTCTTGAAAGCGTCTTCGGCGACGTCCTTGGCGTCGCTGTCCACGCACGGCAGCAACCGGGCGATCACCTTGCTGCTCAGCCCCGCGTCGAACAACCGCCGGATGATCTCGACCCGTTCGACCTCCGTCGCCGCGTAGTGCCGCTGCCCGCCGACGGAGCGCGTGCTGTGCATCAGCCCCTGCTGCTCGTAGTACCGCAACGAACGAGCGCTGACCCCGGTCAGCCGGGCCAGTTCCCCGATCTTCATCGTCGCGGCGGAGGACGTCGTGGTCACGACAACCAGCCTACGGCGCGGACACTGGACACGAAGCGAGGCCGACCAGGAAACGCCGATGCCACCGCAACACCGTGCCCGGAGACACCAACCGGTGCTCTCGCAACCACACCCGGCACCGGGTCCTCGTCGCCGTACAGGATCAAGCGACCTGACGTCCAGAGGTGTGCCATCCTGTCGGCATGCCCGCCGACGAGGGCTCCTACGACTTCTTCGTCAGCCACTCGCCCGCCGACCAGGACTGGGCGAGCTGGATCGCTTGGCAACTCGAGGAACGGCTGCGACTGGACGGCAGGCAGCCCAAGGCTTTCCTCCGGGCCTGGGACGTCGTCAGTGGCCGGCACGACGCGATCAGCACGCATCTCGCGATCAAGGCGTCCGCGCGGCTGGTGGCCGTGTTGACACCGGACTACCTGGCGAACGCCGAGAACGGCATGGAGGAACTGCTCGCGATGTGGTCCGGCGATCGGCAGGGGCTGCTCCGCCGGGTGGTGCCGGTCCGGGTCAAGGCGTGCACGCCCGACGGCCTGCTCGCCTCGATCGTGCCGCTGGACCTCGTCGGCCGGGACGAGACCGAGTCCGCCGACGCGCTGCTGACGGGGATCGTCGCGTCGCTGCACGGCCGGGCCAAGCCGATGGAGGAGCCGCCGTTTCCCGAAACGCCATCTCCGGGAAAACGCGCCACACCCCGGTTTCCCGGTCCGGTGCTGGTAGGAGAACCGCCCACCATCCCACCGCGGTGGTTCCGGGACCGCATCGCCGAGGTGCACGACATCGAGCTCCACCTGGCCGATCCACGCACCGGACTTGTGACAGTGGTGGGTCACCGGGACGGGCTCGGCAAGACCGCGCTGATCCACCGGATCTGGGAGCGCGTTCGCGAAGGCTCGTCGCCATTGCGGGCCTACGGTCTGGTTTACCTGTCCGCGCGCGGGTTCCGGCCGGTGACCGCCGGTCGGGTGATCGACGCGCTCGTCGAGCTCCTGCCCGCGCACGAGGCCGAGCGGCTCAAAGCCGTTGCCCTGCAGCCTCTTCCGGCGGTCGAGAAGCTGGTGGAGGTGCTCGACGCGCTGGCAGGGCGCACCGTGATACTCGCGATCGACGCGATCGAGGAACTGCTCGACGACGACGAGAACATCGCCGACCCCGCCCTGCGTGAGCTGATCAACCACCTCGTGCCGCGGCCAGAGAGCGGCGTGCGGCTGCTGCTCGTCGGCCGGCGTGCGATGGCGGAACGCTTCCCCGCCACGACTCAGCGGCGTGACCTGGAAAGGGGACTGCCGCCGGAAGAAGCCTTCGCACTGCTCGAGGTGATGGACGTCGACGGCACGCTGAACCTGGGCGCCGTGCCGGAGCACGACAGGGCCCGGCTACACCGACTGACACGAGGTTCGCCACGTGCGCTCGAACTGGTGTACGCGGTTCTCGCCCACAGAGATTGTTCTTTCGCCGAACTGCTCGACCACATCGGGCAGGCGGAGGAACCAGAAGTGATCTTGCCTCTGCTCACCCTGGCCTGCCGCAGGCTGCCGCCGCTCGAGCGCTCGGTGCTGCAGGCGCTCGCCGTCTACGGACGCCCGGTTCCGGCGGCGGCCGTGGAGCACCTCGTGCCCGACCGGGAGGCCCGCGGCGCCCTCGAAGGACTGCGCCGACTGCGATTGGCGCAGCAGGAAGGTATGTACTTCTCGGTGCCCGCGCCTGCCGAACGCGACTTCCTGATCGGCCTGGTGGGGCCGGAGACGAGCCGCACACGGGAAGTTCTCCTGCACCTGGCGGCGGACTACTTCGCGGGTGAACGGCACCGCGAACCGACAAGGTTCACCGATCTGCGGCCACAGCTGCTCGAGATCGAGCTGCGGCTGCGCGCGGGTGACCGCACGAGGGCGTTCGCCCTCATGGCGGTTGTCGACGACGAGTACCTGCGGGGCTGGGGTGCCAGCTCCGCCCTGGTGCCGTTGCTGCGGATGCTTCTGCGCGGCGACGGCAACACGAGACTGCTGGAGATCGACGCCGAGTCGCTGCTCGCCCGCGCTTTGATGCAGGAGGAAGACCATCGAGGCGCCGTGGAAGGTCTTGAACACGCCCTCGGGCTCGCGTCCCGCGGACACGCACGCAGGCGGATCGTGTTGCGGGAGCAGCTGACCGAGGCGTACCTCCAGCTCGGAGAACTGCGGCTGGCGGCTGCGCACAACCGCCGAGCCTGCCTCGCGTCGATCACCCAGATACGGCCGAGACACGCCGTCACGGCGATCGCGGGCCTCGCGGTGTGCCTCGCTCGGCAGGGGCGGTTCGGGCCTGCGTTGCGTCGCTTCCGGTCGGCACGAACCATGCTGGCGTTGTTCGGCAAGACCGCGGATCGCGTGCACCGACCGACGATCCTCATCAGTGAGGCCTGGGTGCACATTCAACTCGGCGCGCGCGATCGGGCCAGGGCCCTGCTGCGCGAAGCCAAGCGGGACGCCATCGCGCTCGGCGACCGTGACGAGGAGGGCAGTTGCCTGCTCAACGAGGCACAACTGGCCCTGGACGACCACAACCTGGAGCATGCGGTCTCGCTGGCCGAGGAAGCATCGGCCATCGGCGTGCACAACGGGGATTACCCGCTGTGCCGTCTTGCCATGGAGATCCTCGCGATGGCGAAGCTCGATCAGGGCGATCTTCCCGCGGCCACGCGCGCCGCAGCCATCGCACAACGCAACCGCGGCTCGGTTCTCGGCTACGTCCTGGTGGGCCTGGCCGCGTACCGACGACATGACGCGGACGACGAGGCGCGAGCCGCGTTCCACCAAGGTCGCGTGGCGGCGAGCAAACGGCACAGGCTCAACGAGCGCGACTTCCAGTTCCTCGACACTTGTGGGCTGGTCGCCTGCGGATTGGCGCTCCTGGGCGAACAGTCCTTCCTCGCCACCGCGCTGGATTCCTTCCGCACCGCTCGCGAGATCACGAACGGCGCCGGCGCCGTGACCAGAATCCTGTTCCTGCTCAAGCAGTTCGAGCCACGCGCCGACCCCAGAACGCTCGAACGAGTCCGTTCAGCGGCCAAGGGCGAGCGAGTTCAGCCAAAAGACTAGGGCGAGCGCAACCACGACGAGGGTGACGATCACGAGGAAGAACACCGCACCACCGCGGCCGCCGTCATCGCTCGTCCGCTTCTTCCCGCCAGGGGTTCTGAACTGCGCGTTCATTCCGAATGCCTCCGCCAGGACGACGCTAGGAGCACGGCGGGGCGACGGTCCATGACGCACGGATGTCGTCAGGACCCCGCCGACCTGCGCGTCGATGGCGGTCCTGGCAAATGAGGAATCTCTGGGAAATGATCTGTGCGACCGAAGTCCCCGCCCTCTGGAGGCCGCACTGTTCGTCCGAGTAGCGGTGTCCGATCCTCTTCCCGTGTTCCGGCAGGGTGTGGCGGCGTGTCTCGACAACGTCACCGTGGAGTCCGAGACACCGTCCGACCTGCGCGCGTGGGCCCACAGCGTGGAACGCCGCGTCGTCCTGCTGTCGGTGTGCACGTCCGAGGACTGGGAGCTGCTGGCAGACCTCTGCCGGGCACCGGAGGGCGTCGTCGTCATCGCGCTGCTCGACGACGTGAGCGTCGCCAACTACCTGCGCGCCATCACGGCGGGCGCGGCCGGGGCCACCTCACGTGCGGTCTCCCCGGCAGAACTCCGTTCGGTGTTCCGCGCGGCGGTCGAGGGCAGCACGCTGCTGCCCACCGCCGTCGTGCGCGCCCTCGCCACCGGAAGCACCGCCTCCTCGCCAGCGAGCGACCACCCGTCATCGCAGGAGATCGGCTGGCTCCGGGACCTCGCGAACGGCGTCAGCGTCGTCCGCATCGCGGAGAGCGCGGGCTACTCAGAGCGCATGATGTTCCGGCTGCTGCGCGACCTGTACGCGAGACTCGGCACCCGCGGCCGGACGGAAGCGTTGATGCTGGCCAGGAAACGCGACTGGATCTGACTCACGCGCCGGGGAACGGCGGCTCCGACACGGGCTTGGCACGGCCGGCAAGTGCCGCCGCCACTCCGTTCACCAACGTCGTCCGCGCTTCGTCCCGGGTCACGCCGAACAGGTCGATGCCGACAACCTGCCCCAGAAACCCAGGACGATCGCAGTCCTCGACCCGCACCACCAGCAGCTTCCGCTTCAACCCCAGCGGATCAGCGGCCCAGGCGACCTCCCACTCCGCCGTCCCGTACACCGACGTCAGGTAGGACCGCGACAGCACCGCGAGCGTCCGCTCCGCCCTCTGGACTCCTTCTTGCATGACATGCGTCCAGTTGCTTCCCGGCACGAAGTCCCACGCCTCGATCAGCACCTCGAGACCGGCGTGCTCCAGCTGCCATGCAATCCACTTCGCCCACGCGCGGTCGGCCTGGTTGTAGGACACGAACACGTCCCAGTCGGCGCTCATGCCCACCAGGATGGCAGCGTTGAACGAGAAGAAGCGGTGGAGAGTCAGGTCCGGTGGTAGTCGTTGCACACGACAGGTCGTCATCGCGGTGATGTTGGCGGTGTTCACCGTCGCTTGGTGGGGTGCTGCGTCGCACGTTGACGCGTGGGATGCGCCGTCTGATCGTCCGGCCTTTCCGCGGTGCGTCTGCGGACCTTGCATCCGCTTGGCGGCCGCTGATCCTGTGCTCGCTGTCGACGCATTGGTGCGCGTGCACGAGTTGGGCTACCAGTGGTGACCTCTCCGGAGAGTCTCCGCGGCGAACTGGAGCGAGCCTCTGGCGCCGTGCGTGCCGAAATCCGCCGAGGCGGTCGATCTGATCGGGTTCGACAGGCTGAGGACAACACCAACGTGGTTCAGCGGTACCGCGACGTCAAGGTGTCCGTTCTAAGGTGGACGGATGAAGGTTCTGTCCATCCAGTCGGTCGTCGCCCACGGCCACGTCGGCAACTCCGCTGCCGTGTTCCCGCTGCAGCGCCTCGGGGTCGAGGTCGTCCCGATCCCCACGGTCAACTTCTCCAACCACACCGGGTACGGCGCGTGGCGCGGCCCGCTCCTGCCGCCGTCGGACGTGGCCGAGATCTTGCTCGGGGTGGAGGAACGCGGGGTGTTCGGGCAGGTCGACGCCGTGCTGTCCGGCTACCAGGGTGGCACGGGCATCGCCGATGTGATCATCGACGCGGTGCGCAGGGTGAAGGCCGCGAACCCGGCAGCGCTCTACGCTTGCGACCCGGTGATGGGCAACGCCAAGTCCGGGTGCTTCGTCGCGCCCGAGATCCCCGTGCTGCTGCGCGACCGGGTCGTGCCGGTGGCAGACATCATCACCCCGAACCAGTTCGAGCTCGGCTTCCTCACCGGCACCGAGCCGGTGAGCGTCGAGGAGACACTGGCGTCGGCAGACCTCGCCCGCGCGATGGGCCCGTCGACCGTGCTGGTCACCAGCGTCGAGCGGCCCGACCGGGAGGAGGGCACGATCGAGATGCTCGTCGTGGACACCGCTGGGTCCTGGCTCGTGAGCACCCCGCATCTGCCGTTCAAGGCGAACGGGTCCGGCGACGTCACGGCCGCGCTGTTCACCGCCCACTACGTCCAGACCAACGACGCGGCGCTGGCGCTGGAGCGCACCGCGTCGAGCGTCTTCGACCTGATCGATCTCACCTACCGCTCCGGTGAGCGCGAACTGCGGCTGGTGCAGGCCCAGGAGTTCTACGCGACGCCGCGGATGCAGTTCAAGGCCGAGCAGGTGCGCTGAGCCCAGGGCGATGGCCACCAGCTGGCTCTGCACCGGGCGCGCGACAGGAGTGACGCCTACTTCGTCGTCAACGAAGCGATCACCCGCAGCCTCGTTCACCCGCCCCTGAGCCCCACGCCGGCAGCGCCGGCGGTCACGTGGCGCAGCTCGGACGCGATCGGTGAAGGTCGCGCGAATGAATACGGCGAGTTCGAGGATCTCCGGCCAGTAGTCACAGTGCGGCTTGCCTCTGTCGCCTGGCTGCGGGCGGAGGTGCTTGGCGAGCAGGCGCTGTGCGGAGAGGCGGACGTCGCGCTCCAGCACCGCCTCGGCGTGCGCGGCCTCGGAATCCAGCGGCGACGGGGTCTGGCGGTCGGCTGCCGATGCGTCGGCGGGGCCGCGAGGTTTTGGGTGGTCCGGCCTCTGTCGACAGATTGTCAACGGATTGTCGACGGAGGCTGCGAGGCTCTGACAACGAGCCATCTCGACACGTTCACCGAAGCTGATCCACCACCCCCATCCCGAAAAGACACCACACAGGAGGTGGCCGCCCAAGCCGGGCGGGAGGGAGGATTGTTGTGTCGAACCACGGGAGTCCAACCGAGCGCATGACTCGGCATTCTTTGACTCCGCGTGAACTAATGGTGCTGGCTCTGCTCGCCGAGGGGCTTGCAGCGAAAGCGATCGCGCACAGGCTGCGCGTCTCCTCTCGCACAGTACACAAGCATCAGGAGAATCTCTACCGAAAGTTGGGGACGTCGGATCGTCTCGGCACAGTGCTGTTGGCACAGCGGCTGGGATTGGTGTCGACGCCCGAGATGAAGCGCTACGCATCTACGCACAATGACGTATGTTGACACCGCCACGGGTCTGACATTCTTGCCACGGAAACCATTCCACCGCGAATTACGGAAGGGAGGTGACCTGTCATGACGATCAAGATTGAGATCCGGGAGCTGGAGCGCCTGGAGACCACGGTCAACTGTCGCGCCCAGGGAACCTGCGGCTGATCCGTCACAGGTTCCAGACGAGTGGCCGCGGAGGAGCAGGCCTCCTCCGCGGCCATCATGGTGAAAGAGGAAGAGATGAAGCACCCGAAGATCAAATATGCGATGGGCGGAACCCGCCTTTCCCCAACGAAGATCATTCTTGGCGCGCTGCAATGGGGCATCGGGGTTGAACTCACCGATGAAGCGGACGGCAAGGTCTGGCAGCTGCTCAAGCTGATGGACGGCTCGAACACCCGGGATCAGGTCGTCGCCCGAATGCGGCTCGATTTTCCGAGCATGGACGAGAACAGCGTCGGTGCCGCGATCGACGCCCTGATCGCGGCCGGGTTCGTGGAGGACGCTTCGGCGCCGGTGCCGCCGGAGCTGAGCGCCGAGGAGCTGGAGCGCTACGAGCGCAGCCGGCACTTCTTCGCTTGGATCGATCGGACGCCTCGGGTGTCGCCGTGGGAGATCCAGGCTCGGCTCAAGCGCGCGCGGGTGTGCGTGCTCGGAGTGGGCGGCGCGGGCAGCGCGGTCGCCGCCGGGCTGGTCTCCGCCGGCATCGGCACGCTCACCTGTGTCGATCACGACGTGGTGACGGTCTCGAACCTGAACCGGACCCTGTTGTACTCCGAGGCCGACATCGGCTCGCTCAAGGTTGACGTGGCCGTGCGCCGGTTGCGTCAGCTCAATCATCACGTCGACATCCGCGGCCGGAACATGTTGATCGGCGGCAGTCACGATCTCGACGAGTTCATGAACGACCACGATCTGGTGGTGCTGTGCGCCGACGAACCACGGCACAAGATCGGGTTCTGGGCGAACGAGTCGGCGTTGCGCACAGGAACGCCGTGGCAGCTGTGTCTGTACGCCGGTCCGATGGTGGTCACCGGGATCTTCCTTCCCGGCCAAACCGCGTGCTGGGGATGCATCCCGGGCAGTGACGGCGGATTTCCCGACGTCCCGGAGTTCGAGCTGCTCAACGGCAACGGCCCGAACGCCGTGGTCGGGCCCAGTGCGAACCTGACCGGGCACACCGGCGCGCTGCTGGCCACCTACTTCCTCGCCGGACTGCCGGTGCAGGCCGTTGGTCAGGTTCTGCACCACAGCCTGACGCGCCTCGACCACGCTTACTTCGTCGGCCCAGGACCGAAGGTGTGCGACATCTGCGGCCGCGTCGGCGGTGAGCGGCAAGACGCCATGAGCAGTGGGCGGGCGTAGGGAGATGAGCGGGGAAGCAGCGCCGACCGCCGCAACACTCGACGACCTGCAACGGTCGTTGTCCGAGCGCACGTGCCTGACATTGCGGCCGCTGACCGGGGTCTACGAACGCGACGAATACATCTTCGGAGACCCCGCGTCCGGACGCTTCTTCTCCGTACCGCGGCAGGGCGCGACGATGTTGCGCGGGCTGACCGAGGGGCTGACGATCGGTTCGGCGGCTGCTCAGGCGTCGACGGAGACGGCTCAGGTCGACGGTCTGGACTTCGCGCGGATGCTGCTGTCGATCGGTTTCGTCGACGAGGTGGACGGCGTTCCGGTGGCGAATCGGAGCAGCTCCCCCAGTCACGTCCCGTTGAACGCCGTCGCCGCGTGGCTCGGCCGGCTGCTGTTCTCCCGGCCGGCCCTGGTCGCGTACGGAATCCTGTTCCTGCTCGTGCTCGCGATCTGGTTGACCCACCCGGCGCTGCAGCCGAACTTCGAGGATCTTTTCCTCCATCCGCAGCCCGCGGTGTCGTTCGGCATCGTGTTCGCTCTTTCCATCGGGACTGCTATGGCACACGAGTTGTGCCACTGGTGGTCGGCTCGATCCCTTGGCGTTCCTGCGCGCATAAGAATCAGCCGCCGCCTCTATTTTCCGGTCATGGAAACCGACGTCACGGGCTTGTGGAGCCTGCCGGCGAAGCTGCGCTATCCGCCGTTTCTGGCAGGCATGGCTCTTGATGTCGTGCTCCTCGCTTTCGCAGTCGGGACCCGACTGGTCTGGAGCCTCGGTCTGGTGGACGTCCCCGGGGTGATGCTCCGGATTCTCGGAGCGCTGGCGGCGATCAAACTGTTCGACCTGATGTTCCAATGCCTCGTTTTTCTGCGCACCGACCTGTACGCGGTGATGATCACCGTGCTCGGGCTGCGCAACCTCGCGGCGGTCAACCGGCTGTACCTCAAGAAACTGTTCCGCATCGCCAAGCCCGCGGACATCGCGCAACTCGACTCCGCGCACAGCCGCGACCTTGCCGCCTCCAGGTGGTATTCGGCGTGCTATCTGATCGGCCTGTTGTGGGCGGCCTGGTTCTTCAAAGCCTGGTTCTACCCGTCCAGCTTCGTGATCATCACCTGGATGTCGAAGACCCTCCGGAACGCGCCCCCTGGCAGCGACTACTGGTGGCAGGCCGCAGCGGTGGCGGCCATGGTCAGCATGAACATCATCTGGCCACTCGCCGTGTTGTTCAGGGAACGCGCGGCGCGGAAAGGAGCACTCACATGAGCCCGTTGCTGAAGAAAGGACACCGACAGGGCTTCCAGAACGTCATCGTGGTGGCCGCCGTCTTGGTCGCGGTCGGCGTCATTTCCGCCGGCCTCGGCATGTTCCCCGGCCTGCAGTTCGGCGGCACATCGGTGACGATCCTGCCGTGCGGGCAGCTTCCGGGCCGCGCGGTGCCGTCGCAGGGCACGCGGCACCTGTCCTACCTCGGCGAACAGCACGAGTCGTACAACAGCTCACCCCCCACCTCGGGACCGCACATGCCGTGGATGATCAGCGTGGGCGTGTACTCCGAGGCCATTCCCGACGAATACCAGGTACACCTTCTCGAACACGGCAACGTCCTGGTGCAGTACCCGACCGACACCCCTGCCGACACTCGCGACGCCCTCGAACAGATCGCGCGGTGGCGCCCGGACAAGGTTGTGGTGGCGCCCAATCCCGCACTCAGCGGCACCATCGGCGTGACCGCCTGGCAACGCATCGACCTGCTGGACAGGTTCGACGATCAGCGCATCCGCAATTTCGTCACCGCGCTCGCCGGTCGCTACGACCACGGCTGGCAGCCGGGAGCCGGTGACTGTCTGAACGGGTGACCTGCGGGGGTGCCAAACACGGCCGACTGACGGGGTCAGGCCAGCACCACCTGGTCGCCGTCGAGCTTCACCGAGATCGCGCGCAAGGCCGACGCGGCAGGGCCCTTCTTCACCGCGCCGTCAGCGGCCGCGAACTGACTGCCGTGAGCGGGGCAGGTGATGACACCACCGGACGGCTTCCCGACCGTCGCGCCCTGGTGGGTGCAGGTCGCGTCATAGGCCTTCACCTCGGTCGCCGAGACACGGGCGACGACGATCTTCTTACCGCCGGGACCGTCGACGACCACGCCGCCACCCTCCGGCACGCTCGCGAGCGGCACGAGAGACGAGCCGGGCGCACCCACCTGGTCACTCGACCCGGTCGGCTCCGTCCCGCTCCGCGCCGGCGCGGAGCCGGCGCCCGACGAACTGCATGCCGTCACGAGGCCGACCGGAACGGCGATGGCCGCCATGATTCCGCACAGTGCCGTTCGCCTGCTGAGTGGATTGTCGCCGTTCACTGTCGATCCTCCGTGGTGGTGTTCGGGAGCCACGGTCGGAAGGTAGGACAGTCCGCGCCGTTCTTGCCCTCACCAGGACGATTTCCGAATAAAACGGAACCGTCCCACGTGGACAGGCACTCCGTTTCGTCGAACTTCGGTACGTCGCCCTGGATCAGGAGGACGTTCGCTCGACCGTTCCCCGTGGGAGGCGAACGGTGAACAGCGCACCGCCCGGCGACTCGGCGGTCACACTGCCGCCGTGGGCCTCGACGAGGTGTCGCACGATGGGCAGGCCGAGTCCGCTGCCGCCGGTGTGCCGTGCCCGCGACCGATCCGCTCGCCAGAAGCGGTCGAAGACGTGCGGCAGGTCGCCGGGGTCGATACCGGGGCCGGTGTCGCGCACCGTGATCACCGCTTCGCCGCCCTCGGCGAACGCGGTCACCGTCACCTCACCGGCGACGGGGGTGTGCCGCAGCGCGTTCGACACCAGGTTGCCAAGGGCCTGTCTCAGGCGTGCCGCATCGGCGACGATCACCGGATCGCCTGCCGTCGAGCCGGTCAGCCGAGCTGTCCCCACTCCGCGGTGGGTGGTGACGACCTGGTCGACGATGTCGGAGAGGTGCAGCGGTTCGGGGTTCAGGCGCAGCTGTCCGGCGTCGGCGGCGGCGAGGTCCTGCAGGTCGCTGACGATCCGTTGGAGCAGCAGCGTTTCGCCCAGCACGACCGAGGTGAGCCCGCGGTCCAGCGGCAACAGGCCGTCCTCCGCCGCTTCCAGGCGGCCGCGGATGGTGTTCAGCGGGTTGCGCAGTTCGTGGGCGATGTCGCCGACCATCCGGCGGCGCTGCTCGTCGAGCTCCTGGCGGCGGTCCTGCAGTGAGTTGAAGGCCTGCGCCAGATACCCGATCTCGTCGTGCGTGCTCACCGGTGCGCGCTCGTCCCGGACCGCCGCCGCGGTCAGTCCGCGCAGTGGCAGGGAGAGCCGGGACGACACGAAGATCATCGCGAGCATCGCGACCGCGACCACCGCCAGCACGACCAGCGCGATCCGCACCCAGCCGTCCCGGTTCAGGGTGAGCTCGTTGCTTTGCGCGGTAGCCGGATCCAGGACGAACAGCAGCGCGGGCGGCGCGACGAACGCCGCCAGTTGCTGACGACGCGCAGAGTCCACACAGGACCGGCCGGCCAGGGTGTCGTTGCCGGACGTCGGCGTGAGGTCGAGGCCGACCGTGGACGGGGGCAGGCCCTGGCGTTGCAGGCAGTCGCGGAGCAGGTCGTTCAGCTGGGCGAGGGCGGCCTTTTCGGTGCTGGTCGGAGCCTGGAGTTCCTCCAGGTCGCACTTGAACAGCCTGACCTGGTCGTCGAAGTCGGGAGCGGCGGTGATCCTGACGCGGCCGGTCGGGAGCTCCCGCACCTGGTAGCGCACGCCGTCGCCGTGCAGGCAGAACGTCACCTTCGCGGCCAGCGTCTGCTGCCGGACCCGTTCGTCAGGGGTGAGCTGGAACGGTCCTGTCGCACGGGGATCGACGCGGTCCGGTGCGATGTCGGGGACCAGCTCCGAGTCGACCTTCAAGGGATCGATCACCGCGCTGGCCTCGGCCGGCAGCGACAAAGGCACCTTCCCACCGGAGTCCGCGAGCACCTGTCTGTCCATTGTGGTCAGAACCACTCGGCGTCCTGATCGGGCGGACGCGACCCGCACCTCCTCGGCGGCATCGGACCACTCCGGGTTCCTCGCGGCGAAGCCGAGCAGGTCGTTGTAGACGGCGGCCGCCCTCGACAGCGCCGCTCCCCTTTCCTGCTGGATCTCCCGTGTCGTCGTGGTGACCGCGAGCCAGGCGGTGGCCGCGATCGACCCGATCGCGATGAGCACCGAGATGGCCGTCAGCCGCACCACCAGCGTGCGGCGCAGCGGGATCCTAGGAGCCATCGGTCAGCTTGTAGCCGACGCCGAACACGGTCACCAGCCGCGTCGGCCTGCTCGGATCGCGCTCGATCTTCTTGCGCAGGTTGAGCACGTGCGCGTCGACGATCCGCGGCGTCACGTACGCGTCGGTACCCCTGGTCAGCTCGAGCAGCTGCTGCCGGGTGAACACCCGGTCCGGTTGCCGCACCATGATCTGCAGCAGCTGGAACTCGCCGTACGTGCACTCGACGGGCGTGCCGTCGACCGTGACCTGGTGCCGTACCGGGTCGACGACGAGGTCACCCACCCGGTGCGCCTGTGGCTGGGCCGCGAGTTCCCTCGGTCTCGCGCGACGCAGCAGCGTGCGCACGCGAGCGGTGAGCTCGCGGGGACTGTAGGGCTTGGTCAGGTAGTCGTCGGCGCCGAAGTCGAGTCCCCGCACCAGGTCGTACTCCGACGAGCGGGCGGTGAGGACGAGGATCGGCACCTCGGATTCCGCGCGCAACGCACGACAGACGTCGAGACCGTCCATCCCCGGCAGCATCACGTCGAGCACGAGCAGGTCCGGCTGCTGTTCACGGGCCCGCGTCAGTGCGATCGCGCCGTCGTGCACCACCGTGACGGAATGGCCTTCCGCCGTGAGGTAGATCCCGATCACCTGCGCCTGGTTCGGGTCGTCCTCGGCGACCAGCACGTGAGCGCACATGCCGCCACTCTATGGGCAGGCGGATCAGGTCGGACACCACCGGCACCTCGCTCTGACAAGATCCTCACATCTGTTGGCCAGGCTTTCGGCATGACCAGCTCTTCCCGACGTGCGGTGCTCGGCGCCGCGGTGCTGACGGCCGTGCTCACCGGATGTGCGCAGAAAGCGCCCGAGGCGCCGTCCGTCGCCGAACTCCCCGACAAACCCGGCTCCTCCTCGGCATCCTCGAGCGCGACCCCGGACAAGGGCTCCGTCAAGGACACGGACAAGCATCCGCAGCAGACGCTGGACACCACGGACACCGAGTGGTGGGGCTGGTGGAACACGTGGGGCAAATGCCTGGCCGCCAAAGGGGTGCCGACCTACTCGAAGCGCAACGACCAGGGCGAGGTCACCTTCCCGACCCAGGAGGGAAACGGCGGCAGGGACACCACCTACAAGGACGCGTTCGCCCAGTGCGACGTCCTGCGGCCGCTGCCGAACCCCTTGCTGTCCCCCGACACCAACCCCCGCTACCTGGACCAGTACCGCGTCGAGATCAAGTGCCTGAACGACAACGGTCTGAAGGTCACCCCGTTGCCCAACGGCGGTGGCTACAACTACGACGGCACACCGACCATGTCCCAGGACCAGCAGACCAAGGTCGAGTTCGACTGCCGCAAGAAGGCCTACGGTGCGCAGTAGAACGATGGTTTTCGCGGCGCTGGCGGTGATCGCCGTGGCGTCGGCGGCGTGGTACCTCTGGCCTGCCCGTTCCGCCGCACCGGCCCCTCAGGCGACCGGCGCGGAAACGCGATCCACCACCACGGTCACCAGAACGACGTTGACCACGTCCGACACGGTCGGTGGCACGCTCGGCTACGGCAGGCTGCGCACCCTCAAGACCGCCAAGCCCGGCCTGGTCACCTGGCTGCCCCAGCCGGGGGCGGTGGTGTCCCAGGGCGAGCGGCTGTTCTCGGTCGACGACAAGCCGATCACCCTCATGTACGGCGGCACGCCGTTGTTCCGCAAGCTCGACTCCATCGGCATGATCGGGGGCGACGTCACCGTGGTCGCGGACAACCTGAAGGCGCTGGGGTACCGCTTCGACGCGCCGAAGTCCGGGGTGAAGAAGGAGACCGCGCTCACCCAGTCCCTGGTGGACGCGATCAAGCGCTATCAGCGGTCGATCGGCGTCGAGCCCAGCGGGGTGTTCGACGTCGGTGACGCGGTCGTCCTCGACGGACCGGTCAGGGTAGGTGCCGTGCAGGCCCAGATCGGCGACAGCGCCTCGGTCCCGCTGATGACGGTCAGCGGCACTGCCAAGGCGGTGACCGCGGAGCTGGACGCCTCCGCCGCCACCCGCGTCAAGACCGGTGACGCGGTGACCATCACGCTCGCCGACGGCAGCACCACCCCTGGCAAGGTCGGCTCGGTCACGGCGCCCGAGCAGGCCGCGGGCGCCGACAGCTCGACACCGGCCAAGATGAGCGTGCTCATCGGTTTCGACAAGCCTCCAGCCGACGGGACGGCCGACTCCGGCCGGGTCCAGGTCGCGTTCACCGCGCAGACCAAGGCCGACGTGCTGGCCGTTCCCGTCGGCGCGCTGCTCGCGGTCAAACAGGGCGGCTACGCCTTGCAGCTGCCCGACGGCCGGCTCCTCCCGGTGACCACCGGGCTGTTCGCCAAGGGCATGGTCGAGGTCAGCGGCCCGGACGTGACCGAAGGCCTGAAGGTCGTGGTCGCGTCATGACCCCCGTTCTCGCGGTGCGGGGCGTGGGCAAGACCTACCCCGGCGGTGTCGTCGCGCTCGACGACGTCACCCTGAGCATCCACGCCGGGGAGTTGCTCGCTATCGTCGGGCCGTCCGGCTCCGGCAAGTCCACCCTGCTCACCGTCATGGGCACGCTCGACCGGCCGTCGTCAGGCAGCGTCGAGATCAACGGACGTGACGTGGCGGCGCTGCCCGATGCGGAGCTCTCCGCGGTGCGCGGGCGGTTCATCGGATTCGTCTTCCAGCACTTCCACCTGATCGACGGCCTGTCCGCGACCGCCAACGTGATCATCGGCCTGCTCTACAGCGGTGTGCCGAGGCGGCGTCGCCGAGAGCTCGCGCTCGCGGCGCTCGACCGAGTCGGCCTCGCGCACCGCGCCGGGCACCTGCCGGGTCAGCTCTCCGGTGGTGAACGTCAGCGCGTCGCGGTGGCGCGGGCACTGGTCAAGGAACCCGCTCTGCTGCTCGCCGACGAACCGACCGGCGCGCTCGACACCGCGACCGGGACCGCGCTGATCGACCTCCTGGCGACGCTCAACGCCGAGGGCACCACCATCGCGGTGATCACCCACGACCGGGACGTCGCCGCGCGACTGCCGCGCCGGGTCGAACTCCGCGACGGCAGGCTCGTGGCCGACTCGGAGCGTGCGCGTGCGTGATCTCATCGCCGCCGGGCTGATCGGCCTGCGGGCGCGCAAGGCCCGTGCCGCCCTGTCCGCGCTCGGCATCTCGATCGGCATCGCCACCCTAGTGCTCGTCACCGGCATCCCCGCGTCCAGCCAGCGTGCGTTGCTGGACGAACTTTCGGCCCTCGGCACCAACGTTCTCGCGGTGTCGTCTCCCGGCAAGATCGAACCACCCGTGCCGCTGCCGGTCGAGTCGCCGGCGATGGTGCGGCGGATCGCCCCGGTGACCGAGGCGAGTTCGGTGGGCAAGACGACCGCGCAGGTCACCCGCTCGGACCGGTCGGACCCGTCCGAGGTGTCGGGGGTGAGCGTGCAGGCCGCCGAACTCGGTCTGCTCCCCGCGGTCAACGGCCGGATGCAGGCGGGCCGCTTCCTGGACGAGGCGACGCAGTCGTTTCCGACCGCCGTGCTCGGCGCGGTGGCGGCCGCCCGGCTCGGCGTGGGGCCGGAGGGAGCGCCGCAGATCTACGTCGGCGGCACCTGGTTCACGGTGATCGGTGTGCTCGCTCCCATGCCGCTGTACCCGGAGCTGGAGCGGTCGGTGCTGGTCGGCTGGCCGGCCGCGCAGCGCTATCTCGGGTTCGGCGGCCATCCCAGCACGATCTACCTCCGTGCCGCCGAGTCGGCCGTCGAAGACGTCCGCGCCGTGCTGCCCGCCACGGTCAACCCTGCCCGGCCGGACGCCGTGCAGGTCACCAAGCCGTCGGACGCGCTGGCGGCCAAACGCGTCACCCAGACCGCGCTGTCCGGCCTTTTCCTGGGCCTGGCGGGGGTGGCGTTGCTGGTGGGCGGGATCGGGGTCGCCAACACCATGGTCATCTCGGTGCTCGAACGCCGCCGCGAGATCGGCCTGCGCCGGGCCCTGGGCGCACGCCGCGGCCAGATCCTCGGCCAGTTCCTCGCTGAGTCGGTTGCGCTGTCAGGGCTCGGCGGCTTGCTCGGCACCCTGCTCGGATCGGTCGCAGTGGCCGGTTACGCCACCCGGCAGCACTGGCCCGTCGTCCTGGAGCCGGGACTCCTCGCCGCAGGCTGCGCCGGGGCGTTGCTGATCGGAGTGGTCGCCGGGCTCTACCCGTCGATGCGGGCGGCCGGGGTGATGCCGACCGAAGCCCTCGCCACCTGAGAAGGTCGCCAACCTCGGACGCCGATCGCGACGACGCAGCACTGCCACCTGGCTTGACCGCCGGGCCGGTCATCGACCCACCGCTCCCCGTTCCGCACACCAGTAGGTGGGCAGGGCTTCCCACGGGTTGGGCATGCCGTGATCGGTCACGTAGACCTGGCCGGCGTGCCGCTGCCTGGACTTGGTGACCGCGTCCCGCATCTGCTTCGCGTCGGACGCGTCGAACACCAGGTGCCAGAACCGGTTCGCCGGGTAGCGGTATTCCCAACCGGTGGGCGACCATCGCACGTAGTCCTGGTACCTGCCCTCGAAGGTGAGCAGGGTGTCGGCGGCTCGCACGTAGCACTCGTCCGTGTTGGTTCCCGGGTTGAGCACCACCAGCGCCTTGGGCTTCAGCTTCTTCACGTAGTCGTGCAGCGCCTGGTAGTAGCCGAGTTCGTCGCAGGTGTTCGACACCTGGTCGAGGAAGATCCCGTCGGTTCCGTACCACCTGAACGCGTTCGAGATGTCGGCCATGACCTCGGCCGGATCGCGACCGGCATATCCTGTGTCCACATAGGACAGGAGGGTTATTCCTGCCGACCTGGCGCGGCGCACGACCCGGCCGACCTCCGGCAGCGGGACCGGTCCGGGGCCGGATGCCGTTATTCCCACTATCGCCGTTCCCACCGTCGGCCTCGCGTTCGCCAGCCGCGACCACAGTGCCGTTCCGGCGGCGTCCGTTCCCCAGTAGGCGGGAACCGCGAGACGCTGCGCCGGACACGCCGACGCTTCGGCGGTGTCCGTGACGATCGCCAGAGATACGGCGACCCACACACCGACGACCCGCACCCACAACGGATATCTCATCACCCGTGTCGCCCTTTTCTTGTGGAGCAACGGTTTGTGATCACCCAGCGTTGCCGAGCCAGTCTATGGGTGAAATCTCCACGTCTGCCAGAACCCTGATTCCCCGATCGCACGCCGCAGCACCGCGATGGCGGTGACGGTGACGGCGGCTTCGCCCGGAGCTCCACTTCACAATCGGAGGGCTCACCTTAAGTCAGTCGCTTGACTTAAAGCTGCTGGGTCGGCACTCTGATCGGTGCGGGACGAACACGGGCCGCCGCGGAAGGAGACGTCGATGCCCCAGGTGGAAGAGCCGTTGCAGTACCCGATTCCGACTGAGAGAGCACTGGAACCGCCGGTCGAGTGGGCCGAACTGCGAGACCGGTGCCCGGTCGCGCACGTGACGCTGCCCAGTGGTGACGCGGCCTCGCTGGTGACCCGCTACGACGACGTCAAGCAGGTCCTGTCGGACCCGCGGTTCACCCGGACCGGGCCGGGCAGGGGTGCGCGGGTCTCGGCTGTTGAGGACGGAGGGGTGTTCAACAGCGAGATGGCGTCGGTGCTGCCACAGCACGGTGAGGAGCACCTGCGGTGGCGGCGGATGATCGGCAAGTGGTTCACCGCCAAGCGGATGAACGCGCTGCGGCCCGGCATCGAGGCGATGGCCGAGCAGCTGATCGACGACATGGTCGCCAAGGGCGGACCGGCCGACCTCAAGGCGAGCCTGGGTTTCCCACTGCCGGTCTGGGTGATCTGCGACATGCTCGGCGTCCCGGACGCCGACCGGGACCGGTTCGCCCACTGGTCGGACATGCTGCTCAGCATGACCCGTTACTCCCAGGAGGAGATGCGGGCGGGGCAGATGGAGTTCGGCGC
Organism: Lentzea sp. NPDC004789; assembly: GCF_053601075.1. Lineage (NCBI taxonomy): Bacteria > Bacillati > Actinomycetota > Actinomycetes > Pseudonocardiales > Pseudonocardiaceae > Lentzea > Lentzea sp. NPDC004789. Next base: position 46,787 of record NZ_JBSGBE010000008.1, read on the forward strand.
CTACATGGCCGCGCACATCGCCGCGAAGCGCGCGGAACCGGGTGAGGACATCCTCAGCGCGCTCATCGCGGAGACCGACGCGGACGGCAACCCGTTGTCCGACATTGTGCTCATCTCGACCGGCATCGGCCTGCTGGTCGCCGGGCACGAGACCACGGCCAACATGATCGCCAAGATGGTCGCGATGCTGCTCGCCGACCGCAGCCGCTGGGAATCACTGCTCGCCGACCGGTCGCTGATCCGCGGCGCGGTCGAAGAGGCGTTGCGGATGGACGCCAACTCAGGTTTCGGCATGGTGCGGTACTTCGACGAGGACGTCGAGCTCGCCGGCACGGTCCTGCCGGCCGGCACCACCGCGGTGTGCAGCATGGCCGCGGCCAACCGGGACGAACGCGCGTTCACCAACGCCGCCGAGATGGACCTGACCCGCAGCCCGAACCCGCATCTGGCCTTCGGCGCCGGCGCCCACGCGTGCATCGGACAACCGTTGGCGCGCACCGAACTGCAGGCGGTGCTCGACGTACTGCTGCGCAAGCTGCCCTCACTCGCACTCGCGGTCGACGAAGACGACCTGCGCCGCGTCGAAGGGCTCGTCGTGGGCGGACTCCGAGAGCTGCCAGTGCGGTGGTGACAAGACGATGAGCACGACCAGCGACGCAGCGGGGAAAGCGGTGCGGGGCGAGCGGGCACAGGCGACCAGAGAGCTGATCCTGGTCGCGGCGGAACGACTGTTCGCCGAGCACGGCGTCTTCGCGGTCTCCAACCGGCAGGTCGGCGAGGCCGCCGGGCAGGGCAACAACACCGCCGTCGGCTACCACTTCGGCACCAAGGCCGACCTCGTGCGGGCCATCGCACGCAAACACGCCGCGCCGATCGAGGAAGTCCGCCGGCGCATGGTCGCCGAGATCGGTGACAGCACGAACGTGCGCGACTGGATCTCCTGCCTGGTGCGCCCGGTCACCGAGCACCTGGAAGCGATGGGCAACCCGACGTGGTTCGCCCGGTTCGGCGCACAGGTGATGACCGACCCCGCGTTCCGGCCGATCATGGTCGACGAATCGCAGTCCTCGCCGTCGCTGGTACGCATCGTCGAATCGCTGCACCGATGTCTGCCCGACCTGCCCGCCGACGTCCGGGCCGAGCGCGGCGACATGGCCCGTCAGTTGCTGGTGCACATGGTCGCCGAGCGCGAACGTTCCCTCGCCGAAGGCACTCCCACTCCCCGGTCCAGCTGGCACGACGCCGCGACCGGACTGATCGACGCGCTCGTCGGAATGTGGCTGGCGCCGATCACGAAACCAGAAGAGAAGAAGGAATCATGAAGGTGACCGTCGACCAGGACAAGTGCTGCGGCGCCGGCACGTGCGTGCTGCTCGCGCCGGACGTGTTCGACCAGCGCGACGAGGACGGGATCGTGGTCCTGCTGGACGAGACCCCGTCCGCGGAGCAGCACGACATCGTTCGCGAGGCGGCCAGCGTCTGCCCCGGGGTCGCGATCTCGGTGATCGAGTGAACGCTCCGGACGGCGTGCTCGTGGTGGGCGCTTCGGCTGCCGGCCTCGCCACCGCGGAAGCCTTGCGCCGCAAGGGCTACCTCGGGCCGTTGACCATCCTGGGCGCCGAACCGCACCTGCCGTACGACCGGCCGCCACTGTCCAAACAGGTCCTGGCGGGCGCGTGGCAGCCGGATCGGACCCAGCTCCGCCGGCCCGACGTGCTGTCCGCACTGGACGCCACGTTCGTGCTCGGCGACCCTGCGGTGAGCCTCGACTCCGTGAACCGGACCGTGCACACGTCCTCTGGGCTGACGCTGACGGCGGAAGCCGTGGTCGTGGCCACCGGACTGCGGCCGCGCACCCTGCCGGGCCAGGACGGTCTGGCCGGTGTGCACGTGCTTCGCACGCTCGACGACGCACTGGCCCTGCGCAAGGACCTGCTGTCCTGCTCGCGGGTGGTGGTCGTCGGGGACGGAGTGCTCGGCGCCGAGATCGCCGCCACCGCCGCGACGATGGGGCTCGCGGTCACGATGGCCGGACCGCAGGAAGCTCCGCTGGCGCACCAGTTCGGCCCGCTGCCCGCGCGGCTGCTGGCCGACCTGCACACCGCGAACGGCGTCGAGCTGCGGCTCGGCACGGCCGTCACCGGCCTGTCCTCGCACGAGGGCCGGGTCACCGGTGTGCGCCTGGAGACCGGCGAGGTGCTGCCGGCGGAGGTCGTTGTCGTGGCGTTCGGCGCCGCACCTGCCACGGAATGGCTGGCGGGCAGCGGGTTGCCGCGCGACAACGGGATCGTGTGCGACTCGCGCTGCCGCGCGGCGGACGGGATCTACGCCGCCGGTGACGTGGCCCGCTGGCACCACGAGACGCTGAACATGTTGCTGCGCCTGGAAAACCGCACCAACGCGACCGAACAGGGCATCGCGGTGGCCGGAGCCGTCCTCGGTGACGACAAGCCGTACACGCCCGTACCGCACTTCTGGACCGACCAGTTCGACGTCAAGATCCACGTCCACGGCGTGCTCAGTCCGGACGCCGAAGTGACCGTTGTGGACGGTGACGTGGCGGACAACCGTTTCGTCGCAACGTACCGACAGAGCGGCATCGTCACCGGCGTGCTCGGCTGGAACATGCCCAAACAAGCCCGCCTGCACAGGCAGGAGATCGGGCACCCCGCACTCGCAGGAGGAAAGCCGTGACCGGCACCACGGAGGTGTTTCCCGGCGTCCGTGCGGAGAAGTGCCCGTTCGACCCGCCGCCGGCCATCCAGTCGCTGCGGGAGGAAGCGCCGCTCATCCGCGTCCGGCTGCGCAACGGCGTCGAGGTGTGGCTGGTGACCCGGTACGCGGAGCAGAAGACGCTGCTGGCCGATCCCCGGCTCAGCTCGGACGCCACCCGGCCTGGTTATCCGATCGAGGTCGACGTCGCGGCCGGCGGGGACGCACCCGTCAGCTTCATCCTGATGGACGACCCCGAGCACGCGCGGTTGCGGCGGATGGTGACCTCGTCGTTCACGATCAAGCGGGTCGAGACCATGCGGCCGGGCGTGCAGAAGATCGTGGACGACCTCATCGACGAGATGCTCGCCGGCCCGAAGCCCGTGGACCTGATGCAGGCTTTCGCGTTGCCGGTCCCGTCACTGGTGATCTGCCAGTTGCTGGGCGTCCCGTACGACGACCACGAGTCGTTCCAGGAGAACAGCAAGATCCTCATCAACAGGGACGCGTCCGGCGAACAGCGCCGCGCCGCCGGCGGCCGGCTCTTCCACTACCTGGACGGCCTCATCGGCCAGAAGATCGCCGACCCCGGCGACGACCTGCTCTCCAGCCTGGTCGAACGGATCGGCAACGGCGAGCTCACCCGGCCGGAGGCGGTGCAGATGGGCGTGCTCATGCTGCTCGCCGGACACGAGACCACCGCGAACATGATCGCGCTCGGCACCCTGGCCCTGCTGGAGAACCCGGAGCAGCTGGCGATGCTGCGGGCTGCGGAGGACCCCCTGCTGGTGTCTTCCGCCGTCGAGGAGTTGTTGCGGTACCTGCACATCACCCACAACGGCCGGCGCCGCGTCGCGCTCGAGGACATCGAGATCGTCGGCGAGACCATCCGCGCCGGCGAAGGTGTCGTCCTGGCAGGCGACATCGCCAACCGCGACCCGTCGGTGTTCCCGGACCCCGACGTCCTCGACCTGCACCGCAACCCCCGCCGGCACGTGGCGTTCGGGTTCGGCGTGCACCAGTGCCTCGGCCAGTCCCTGGCCCGGATGGAGCTGCAGGTCGTGTACAGCACCCTGTACAAGCGGATTCCGACCCTGCGGCTGGCCACCACGCTGGAGAAGATCCCGTTCAAGCACGACGGCTCGGTGTACGGCGTCTACGAACTCCCCGTGACCTGGTGACGCGCTGAGGGTGCGACGGTCGCCGGCTTCAGCCGGACCGAGGCTGGTCACCTGGTGAACCGGTGCGATCACGCGAGTGGTGCGGGACCGGCGCACCACCCGTGTGATCACTTCCGGCGTCGGTCTGTCCCGACCTCGCACTGGCCCGCTTCGTCGGCACCCTCGCATGACGTTCCTCAAAGCCGCGATCTCACAGACGTTGCGGCATGCTCGACGCGGTGATGTTCGTGCGGAGGATGAAGGTGCACCGCCGCGCCCAGTCCTGGTCCAGCGCCCAGCCGACGCTGTCCAGGATCCGGTAATAGGTGCTCGTGCCGTTCTTCATCCGGCGGGACGCGTCGTGCACCCGCCGCGGCCCGTCGACGGTGACGTCGATGCGCGTCACGCCCGCCTCACAGACGAGGTCCTCGATCAGCTGCCGGGTGAAGAGCGGGCCGTTCGTGGTGAGCTGAGACCGGTATTCCACGCCACGGGCGGCGGCGCGGGCGCGCAGTGTCCGTGCGATCGAGAAAACCTGTTCGCGGGCGAGCAAGGGCTCACCGCCGAACCAGTTCACGTTGATCTCGGTGGTGACCGGGTCGTCGATCACGGCGCTGCGGGCCCCGGTGTTCACCCGTTTGCCGGTCAACACGATGCCGTTCACTCGCGTTTGCTCACAGAGCGCCTCCAGACCGTCACGCTCAGTTCATACGACGGGGAATAGCGCCCACCCTGGACACGATCTTTCGAGGACGACATGACGCGGTGGATCACCAAGAACGGCAAGCGCATCCCGATCAACGGCGGTGGCAAGAGCGGGGCGGTGGTGGCGGCCGGGGTGCTGGCGATCGGCCTGTCCGCCGGCACCGGCGGTCTCGGTCTCACCGGCGAATCCGGCCTGGTTTCCGAGGTCGGCACCGCCGCCGAGCAGGCCGCGCCCGGCTCCGGGCCGGGCGGCACGGCGCGACTGCGGGCCCGCAAGTCCGAGGGGCAGAGGTCCGCGCGCAAGGGCGACAGCGAGGCGGCATGGCGGCGCCTGGGTGTCAAGCAGCTCAAGCGCACCGCACGTCAGCAGGCCGAGTGCATTGTGGCCTCGTTCGGGCAGATCCGCGACTTCTTCACCCGGACCCGCTGCACCTCCCTGGATCGGGCCCTGTTCCTCATCGGCGACGGCGCGGGCAACACGGCGGTGCTGTCGGTGGCCTGGGTCGGCCTGGCCTCCGCGCGTGACGCCGACGCGTTCGAATCGATCATGAACGTCTACGGCAGCGGCGACATCAAGCCTCTGGGTGCGTCACTACTGGGCCTCGCGGACATCCGTTTCACCGGCCAGAACTACGGCAGCCACCGCGACGGCAAGAACGTCACCATCGCCGAAACCGAACAGGTCGCAGGCCACTTCGATCCCGAGACCCTCGACGCCATCGCCGAGGTCTCCGCCTACCTGCCCCGCATCTGACCACCGGTCGCGACTCACAACGACCCGTGGATCAGCGGGCCGCGAGTCAGCGGCGCCAGGGCGGGTTGGTGACGGGGCCGTCCGAGCCCGTGAGACCGGCGAGGATGGTCTCGCAGGCCTCACCGAACGCGCGCGCCTGTTCGGGGGTGAGCCGGTCGAACACCGTGGCGCGGACGATGGCGACGTGCCCGGGAGCGGCGTTCTCGAGCGCGGTCATGCCCGCCTCGGTGAGCACGGCGAGTTGGCCGCGTTTGTCGCTGGAGCTGCCTTCGCGCCGCACCCAGCCCTCATCGGCCATGCGGCTGATGACGTAGGTGAGGCGGCTGCGCGCGACCTTCAGCTGTTCGGCGAGGTCGGTCATCCGCAGCCGGTGTTCAGGTGCCTCGGAGAGGAACACCAGCACCGAGTAGTACAGGTGACTGAGCCCCGCGTCGCGCCGCAACTGCTGGTCGAGAGTGTCCTCGAGCAGCAGGCTGAGGTCCTGGTAGGCACGCCACGTCCGCCGCTCCTCGGCGGTCAGCCACCGGGGTTCCATGCCCGCATCCTAGCAGCTACGTGAAATTTGAAGTAAGAACTTGAAATTTGAAGCACCTCGGCCTAGCGTCGCAGGTGCTTCAAATTTGCAGTAGAGGATGCCCCAGTGGGGCATGATCACCGAGGAGCTGGAGTGAAGTCCCCCCGCAAGGCGGTCCTCGCGGCATTGGCCGCGAGCGTGCTGGCAGCAAGCGGCGTCAGCGCGGCCGCAGACCCCGTCACGCGCGACACGAGCAGCCGCGAAGAAGCACAGTTGCAGAAGCTCTACGAGCAGGCCGTGACCGAAGGCGGCAACCTGGTCGTCTACGCCGGCGGCGACAAGCCCGGCCAGGCCGACTACCTGCGTGACGCGTTCGTCAAGAAGTTCCCGAAGATCAAGGCGAACGTGATCGTGGACTTCAGCAAGAACCACGACGCCCGCGTCGACAACCAGGTCGCCGAGGGCAAGGTCGTCGCCGACGTCGTGCACCTGCAGACCCTCGACGACTTCCCGCGCTGGAAGCGCGAAGGCGTCCTCGACCAGTACAAGCCGGTCGGCTGGGACAAGGTCTACCACCAGGTCAAGGACCGCGACGGCTACTACACCGGCGTGTTCTTCTTCGCCTTCTCCAACGTCACCGCCACCGCGCTCGGCAGCAACGCCCCGGTGGAAGCCACCGACTTCCTCAAGCCGGAGTTCAAGGACAAGCTCGTCTTCACCTACCCGAACGACGACGACGCGGTCCTCTACTACTTCAAGCAGCTCACCGACTCCTACGGCTTCGACTACCTGAAGAAGCTGCTCGCGCAGCACCCGAAGTTCGTCCGCGGCACCCAGGACTCCGCGGACCTCGTGGGCACCGCCCCCTACGTCGCGAGCTTCGGCACCTCGGGCGGGCGCACCGGCCTGGCCCAGCAGACCTACCCCGCGCAGAGCCCGTGGGTCGCCTGGCCGCAGACGGCGGCGATCCTCAAGCAGGCCCCGCACAAGGCCGCAGCGAAGCTGTACCTGAGCTGGCTGCTGTCCCGCGACGCGCAGCGCAACGACATCGGCACCTGGAGCGCCCGCACCGACGTCGCCCCGCCGGCCGGCACGAAGGGCATCTTCGACTACCCGAACATGAACCCGCTCGGCCTCGGCACCTTCATGAGCGATCGCACCGCTCTCGACCGGTACAAGGCACGGATCACGCTGTACGTCGGTGACGCGCAGGGACCCAACCCCGCCGACCCCGACAGCGTGCTCGGCCTCTACCCGATCGACGAGCACGGCACCCAAGGCGCCTGACGTCCCCGCACCGGTTTCTTCGACCTCCGCCAACGGGTGGATTCCGGCCCCGTCGGTGACCGGGATCCACCCATTGGCCGCAGAACAGCTGACAGGTGCTGCCGGGAGCGATTGACGTATGACCGTACTATCAAATGCGCCGACCGACGAGGTCACCCCAGCAGGCGGAGGAGCGCATGGCCCGGTACCCCAGTGACCACAAGGACGCCACGAGGCAGCGGATCGTGGAAACCGCAGGCCGTCGGCTCAAGCGCAACGGCATCGACGGCTCCGGGGTCGCCGCGCTCATGAAGGACGCCGGCCTGACCAACGGCGCCTTCTACGCCCACTTCTCCTCCAAAGAGGACCTGGTCGCCACCGCGATCGCCGAACAGCTGCGCGAACAACGCCTGCTTCTCGCCGACATTCCGCCCGGACGCGCGGGAATCGAACAGGTCGTGCGCAGCTACCTCTCCCCCGAGCACCGCGACAACCCCGAGGACGGCTGTCCGTCCGCCGCGTTGCTCGACGAGATCAGCCGGTGCTCGGAAGCGACCAGGCAGATGTACACCGAAGGCGTGCTCGCGTTCATCGACGATCTCGCCGCCCTGCTGGCACCGCACGACCCGCGGTCGGTGCGCACCACGATCGCCAGCGTCTACGCGCTGATGATCGGCACGCTCCAGCTCTCCCGCACGCTGACCGACCCGCAGCTCGCCGACGACCTTCTGGAGCAGGGCATGCGCAACGCCATCAGCGTGCTCGACACCGCGCCGGCGCCTGCGCGGTGACGGCGCCCAATCCCTTGGCGCCCCTCAGTCGCCGAGAAACTGGAGCACGTCGGACACGAACTCCTCGTGGTACTGGAAGACACCACCGTGGCCTGAGTTCGGGTAGACCTTGAGCCGGGAGTTCGGGATCCGGCGGGCCATGTCCGCCGAATGACTGCTCGACACCATGAGATCGCTGTCGCCGTTGGCGACCAGGACCGGCTGGGTGATCGCGGAGAGATCATCAGGCCGGGTCCGTCCAGCAGCCGTGATCGCCTTCAGCTGCGCCCGTCGCGCCTGAAGGGAGATCCGCTTGTCGCGACCCGCCCGGCGCTCCTTGAGCCGTGCCAGGTAGTCCTTGGCAGCCCGCTTCCCTTCGGCGGTGCGGGGGAAGAACAGGAAGGCCCGGACGTCGTTCAGAGTCAGTGCCGCCTTCACGTAGGCACCGACGGTGATCTTGGTGATCTCGTCGACACCGCCCCCTCCTCGTGGGCCGGTGCCCGCGAGGATCACCCGGCGCACCAGGTCGGGCGCCTGCAGGGCGACCATCTGCGCGACACCGCCGCCCAGCGAGAAGCCCAGGACATCCACCTGATCGAGCCCCATCGCACGGATGAACGCGATGGCGTCCCGCCCCATGTCCGCGATGTCCACCGGCACTGAGCCTCCGGACGCACCCACACCGCGGTTGTCGAAGGCGATGACCCGGCGATGCGCAGCGATGCCGTCCATGACCCTCGGGTCCCAGTCGTCGAGCACAGCCATCAGGTGATGCAGGAAGATCACGGGAACGCCGTCGCCGGTCCCGAACTCGCGATAGGCGAACGACACCCCCTCGACCTCGATCGTGCGAGTCGGCACGTCGGCCCATCTCATCGTCTTCAACATCTGCCCTCGTCCCGGTCCGATGCTCCACTGTTCCGCCACGCGGAGCCATTGTATTACGATCGTTAGGCATACGATCGTAATACAATGGTCCCGCGTTGTAAAAGGCGTGGCGGCCACAACCGGTCAGCCCTGAGCGCTCGTGCCGGTCGCCGAGATGCCCGGTCTTCTCACGGGTCGACGAGACCGCGCCGGACGGCTTCGGACACCGCTGCGGCCCGGTTGTCCGCCCCGAGCTTGCGGTACAGCCGAACCAGGTGCGTTTTCACCGTCGCCTCGGTCAGGAAGAGCGACGACGCGATGCCGCGGTTGCTCAGCCCCCGCGCCACCAGCCTGATCACCTCGACCTCGCGCCCGGACAACGCCGGTTGCGGTGCGGTGAGCTGGTTGACCACCTGAGCGGCCACCTGCGCCCCGAGTCCGACGCCACCCGAGGCGGCGGTGCGGACGGCGTGGAACAGTTCGTCCGGCTCACCGGCTTTGAGCACGTAGCCGCGCGCCCCTGCCGTCATCGCCCTCGCCACGTCGGCCTGCGTGCTGTAGCTCGTGAGCACGACGACCGCGGTTTCGGGGACGTCGGCGACGACGCGCCGGGTGGCCTCCACGCCGTCGATGCCGCCGGCGCCGCCCAGCCGCAGGTCCATCAGGACCACGTCGGGGCGCAGGCTCACGGCGAGGCGGTGCGCGTCGGCGCCGTCGCCGGTCTCGGCGACGACCTCCACGTCCGGCTCGCTTTCGAACAACGCTCGCACACCCGCCCGGAACATCGCGTGGTCGTCGACCATCAGCACGCGGATCGGCTGCGGGTTCACCCGGCCATCACCGGTTCGGTGTGCGTCACGGGAACGCGCGCGTGGACGACGGTGCCACGTCTGGGGGCGCTGGTGACGTCCAACTCTCCGCCGTGTGCCCGCACCCGGTCCCGCATCGCGTTGAGCCCGAAGCCTCGCCGGGTGCTCGTCACCGTGGCACCGGGGGTGAAACCCGCGCCGTCGTCGCGGACCTCGACCGCCACCTCGCGATCGCCGTACCGCAGTGCGACCGTGACGTGATGCGCCTTCGCGTGGTCGCGCACGTTCGCCAGCGCGCCCTGCACCACGCGCAGCAGATCCGACGTCGTGTTCGACGGCAACGGCTTCGGGTCGCCGACCGTGACGAAGCCGATCTCGGTGGCCGTGTCGTACGAGCGGGCGCGGGCGCAGAGCTCGGCCAGCGCCGCGCTCAGGTCGTCCGCGTCCAGAGCGGACGGGGTGAGGTCGGCGATCATCCGCCGGGCTTCGACCAGGTTGTCCCCCAGGTACCGCGCCACGGTCCTCACCCGCTCGCGGGCTCGGCCGGGGAAGCGCTCCCATTCGCGGTCCGCCGCCTGCAGCAGGGTGCGGCTCGCCGCCAGTTCCTGGGTGAGGGTGTCGTGCAGGTCACGCGCGATCCGCGACCGTTCGGACAGCGCGCCCGCCTCGCGCTGCCGTGCGGCGAGCTCCGTGCGCGTGCACTGAAGTTCCACGAGAAGTCGTTGCTGGCGGCGGCACATCGCCGCAGCCGCCCCCACGGCGCCGATGGGCAGCAACACCGCCATGGGGTCGAACGGCGGCCCCTTCAACGCGAACACGAGCACCGCGGAGATCCCGGTCAGCGTCAGCCGGGCCGCGACGGGCTTCAACGCCTGGAGCACCAGGCACGCCAGTGGCACCGCGCACCACGCGACGGCGGAGCGCACCACCGGGGCGAGGACCAGGAGCGCGAACCAGGCCACCAGCAGCGCCGAGATCCAGACCGGGCGCCACCGGCCGAGCTGGTCCCACCGGGCGAGGCCCGTGACGTAGGCGGCCGACAACGCGACCATGATCGAGATGAGCTGCGGGCACAGCGGCGCACCGGTGGACAGCAGCTTCACCGCCGCGACGGTGATCACGACGAGGAACAGGCCGTGCAACAGGACGGTGCCGCTGAGATGTCGCCATCGGCTCGCGGCACCGTTGGTCGTGACGCTCACCAAGATCACCCTCCACAACGGCCGGAGCACCGCTCCAGCCTAGTGGCGGTCTGAGGCCGGCGATCCTGTCGGTTTTCCGGATTTGTCCATCGTTCGGTTGAACTTCGGTTCAACCCCTCGCAGCGGCGGTTCAACCCCATTGGCGACGCGGGCCCACGCCATCACCGGGCACATTCACCGGCGGATCTTCAGCGAGCCGGACAGGAGCGGCGATGAGTGATGTGAGCAGGCGGCGACTTCTCGGTGCCGGAGGCGCGGTGCTCGGGGCGGCCACGCTGGGCCTGGCGCTACCGGGTGCGGGCGGCGCCGCGAGCGGCGGACACGTGCAGGAGGAACGCAAGTCGCTCGACGAGCTGCACGCCGACGCGGTGCGGGAGGGCGGGCAGCTGGTGGTGTACGCCGGCGGTGACACGGCCACCCAGCAGGACCGCACGAAGCAGGCGTTCCTGTCCCGGTTCCCCGACATGCGACTCACGATGGTGGTGGACTACAGCAAGTTCCACGACGTCCGCGTCGACCACCAGCTGGCGACCCGCTCTCTCGTACCGGACGTCGTTCAGCTGCAGACGCTGCACGACTTCACCCGGTGGAAGAAGGAGGGTGTGCTGCAGCCGTACAAGCCGGCCGGGTTCTCCAAGCTGCACAAGGGGTTCGCCGACCCGGACGGCGCCTGGACCTCGATCGCCGTGCTCGCGTTCAGCTACATGTACAACGTGGCGGCGGTCGGCGGCAACGCCCCGCGCAGCCCGCTGGACCTCCTCGACCCGCGCTGGAAGAGCGCCATCGCGTCCTCGTACCCGCACGACGACGACGCCGTGTTGTACCTGTATTACCTCTACGCCAAGGCCTACGGCCGCGAGTTCATGGTCGCGCTCGCCGAGCAGAACCCCCAGTTCGCCAGGGGCAGCCACACTCCCGGCGTGGCGGTCGGCGCCGGCCAGAAGGCCATCGGCGTCGGTGGTGCCGGCTCGCTGACCGCCCCGGCGACCGCGCCTGTCCGCTGGGCCGCCCCGGACGGCCACCCGTTCATGGCCTGGGGCCAGCGCGCCGCGATCCTCGCGGGTGCCGCCCACCCGGCAGCCGCGAAGCTCTACCTCAACTGGCAGCTCTCCCAGGAGGTTCAGCAGGCTTCGTTCAACGGCTGGACGGTCCGCACCGACGTCACGCCCGCGGGCGGTCTCAAGCCGATCTGGCAGTACGCCAACGCCAACCTCGACGGGTTCCCGCGCTTCATGGCCGACCGCGCGGAGGTCGAGCGGTGGAAGCAGACCTTCGCCCTCTACTTCGGCGACGTCCAGGGTGCCCCGAGCCCCGGCCTCCTCGGTCTGCACCCCGGCCGTTGAGCGTTCGCGCGGTCCAGGGCGTGGGATGACGCATCGCCCGGCCGGTCGGACGCCGAGGGTCGACCGGCTCGACGCGATCTTCGGTCCGGCCTACCTCATCGGCGCGTTGCGGGCGGTGCGGATCACGCGGTCGTGGTCGGCGACGGACATCAGGCCTTCGCCGACCCACCGCCGCGCCACGGCGGTCACCCGGTCCAGGAACGCGCTCCTGGACGAGAACGGCGACGCCACCCACACCTCGTCGAGGAACGTCGACCCGTCCGCGCGCACCGGGTTCGCGACGCCGGAGTCCACGCCCGCGAACACGATCTTCGGCTCAGCGCGGCGGAAGTAGGAGTGGCAGGCGTCTTCGGTGCCCTCGAAGAACGGTGCCAGCGTCACCTCACCGAGCCGGAAGTGCAGCGGGCTGCCCGCGACCGGCTGGAGGTTGCCGGCGAGGTCGCCGGAGAGCGCCGCGCGCCCGTACAGGCCCAGTTCCAGCAACTCGCGCCGCGCATCGCGCGCCACGAGGTTGATCGGGCCGTACATCAGCGACTGCACGAGAGGCTGGTCCGGCGTGCGCTCGGCCCGCAAGCCGAACGGCATCCGCACGCGCACGACATCCCCGTTGCGCCACGACCGGGACAACGTCACGTAGGTGCCGGGCAGGGCGTTGAGATGTTGCGGGACACCGTTGACCGTCACGGTGAACTCCCCCGCCCACGCGGGAACTCGCAGGCTCAGGTCGAACCGGGCCCTGCCGGTGATCCGCAGCGTCGTGCCCTGCTCGACCGGGAAACCGGTGGTCTGGGTGACGGTGACACCCTTCCACTTCAGCACCGACGGGCTGTAGAGGTTCACGTACAGCCGCGAGTCGTCCGCCGCGCGGAAGTACACCGAGTCCTGGTACTTCGTCGCGCTCTCCATGCCGGTGCCCTCGCAGCACGTCGTGCCCTGCTTGGGGGTGAAGTCGCGAACGCCGCCCGGCGTGAGGTCGACGAAGTACGTCATCAGCGGCAGCTCGGAATCGGCGCGGTCCTGCTTGGACCCCAGAATCTGGTTGTAGAGCGTGCGTTCGTAGTAGTCGAAGTACTTGGGCGACTGTTCGTGCAGGAACAGCCGGCGGCTGAGCTTGAGCAGGTTGTGCGCGCAGCAGGTCTCCGCCGAGGTGTCGCTCAACCCGCCGGCGACGACGTTGCGGGCCCGCCAGAACTCGCCCGTGCTGGTGCCGCCGATGCTGAACATCCGCGGCGGCACGACCATGCCCCAGAAGTTCCTGGCCGCGAGCCAGTACCGCTGCTCACCGGTCGCCTCGTAGAGCCGGAGCAGGCCGGTGAAGATCGGGATGTGCTGGTTGGCGTGCAGACCTTCGAGCACGTCGCGGTTCTCGGCGCACGCGGTGATCAGCGAGTCGAGGTCGAAGAGCCGAGCCAGTTCCAGGTGTTTGCCGGTGATCGTGTGCAGGTCGACGATCGCCTCGACGATGCCGCCGTACTCGCCGCTGGAGAAGATGCCCCACATCCGCTGACGCACTTCGGCGGACAGCTTGCTCAGGCGCGAGAACATCCAGTCGCACAAGCCGTCCGCGAGGTCCAGGGCCCGTGCGTCCTGGGTGTTGTGGTAGGCGTCGACCAGGCCCTTGAGGATCTTGTGCGCGGTGTAGTACGGCGCCCACACCACCTGGTAGTCCGGGCGCGTCATCGTCTCCAGCGTGATGAACTGCGTTTCCGGATACGCGGCCAGGAAACCGGGGTGGCTCGGACCGCCCCACGTGCGGCGCAACGTCGCCTGCCGTCCACGCCCGGACGCGTCGGCGAACGTCCCGCCGGTCGTCTCGTCGAACGCGTAGGAGCTCAGATCTCCCTTGAGAGACGCGGTGACCTCGTCCGCGCTCAACGCGCGGGAGAAGAGGTTCACGTCGTCGAGAGCTCCGGCGAACACCGGGTCACCGCCGAAGTGGGACCGGCCCAGCCAGTGGTGCGCGAGCGAGCCGAGTGCCGCCGGGTTCAACGACATCGCGGTGTTCGTGCCGACCTGGACGCCGTTGACGTACAAGGTGCCGGTGGTGCCCGCGATCGTCACCGCGACGTGGCTCCACTCGTGCAACGGCAGCGGCGCGGTGCCGTTGATCCCCTGTTCGCCGCCCGGACCGTTGGTGGTGATCGCGAACCGCGGCACGCCGCTGCCGTTGCGGGCCGCCAGGTAGAGGTAACGGGTGTTGTCGTTGCCGAAGTCGAAGATCCGCACCCAGTTCGCGTCGTGCGACGGCCGCACCCAGGCTGTGAACGTGAACATCGCTGGCAGCGGCTCGGGCGGCAGCTCGACGTACTGGTACGAGCCGCGCACCTGCTCGACCGCCCGCCCGGACTTCCCCGGCACGCTCAGCACCTGCGGATCGCGGCGCAGCGCGGCCCGGCACTCGACGAACGCCCCCAGCATCGTGCGGATCTTCTCCAGGTACACCGGCTCGCCGGTGCTGCCGTACGCCTGGGCCAGCATCGACAGGAAGTGCCCGGTGAAGTGGCCGCGGAGGTTGCCGTTCGCCTCGCCGTCGAGACCTTCCCAGCCACCAGGTGCGATGGCGCCCAACGTGTCCAGGCCCGCGTTGGCGCGAAACACCTGGAGCAACCGGTTCACGTCGTAGCCACGCGCGTAGGCGAGGACGAGGTCGCGCTTCCTCGAGAAAACGCCCTCGGTCAGCGCCACTTCGGACAACCCGAACGGAAGGAGACCGCTCGGCGCGACGTCTTGCGGCGCCGCCATCGCCTCTCCCGCCGTCACGCTGAGCAGTGGCGTAGCGGCGGTCAAGGAAGCCGCCTTCAGGAAGTCGCGCCGCGCGAACCCGTCCGCCATCCGCCTGCTCCTCGTCATTGAGAAATGTGAGCGCTAACATAGGCGGGGAGCCGACCGGCGTCAACGGTCGGGTGATCACCGGTCCAGCGAGAAGTGGCCAGAGTCGCCGAGGTACGACACCGGGTGGCTCTGCCCGACAGCGGGTCGTCCGCCCCACTGCTCGACGGGAAGGTGGACCGCGACGTCCAGTCCGCCGGCCGCCCGTGCCGAGATGACGAGTTCCCCGCGATGGGCCGCCACCACGGCGTCCACAATAGACAGACCCAGTCCAATGCCGCGGTCGGTGTGGATACGCTGCACCCCAACCATCCGCATCGTCCACCCAGGCGATGACGACGGACCGACCGTCACCGCCACGCTCCCGGCTGCCGCGCAACAGGACCTCACTTGACCGCTCCCGCGGTGACGCCTCGCGTGAGGGTGCGTTGGAAGATCAGGAAGAACACGATGGCGGGGATCACCCCGAGCAGAGCAGAGGCGCTGGTCATCGTGGCGTCCATCAGCCGCTGCCCCTGCAGCACGCCCAGCGCGACCGGAACGGTCTGGGTGTCGTTGGAGATCAGCAGGACCAGCGGCAGGAAGAACTCGTTCCACGTCCAGATGAACGAGAAGACGAACAGCACCCCCAACGCAGGCCTGCTGACCGGCACCACGATCCGGACCAGGACCTGCCACTTGTTCGCACCGTCGATCCTGGCCGCTTCAAGCAGCTCGGGCGGGAACCCGGCGTAGGTGGAGGTCAGCAGGTAGGTGCCGAACGCGGCCTGGATGATCGTGAAGATGATGATCACGCTGAGCTGCGTGTCGTACAGCCCGGTCTCCTTGGCCAGGAAGTACAACGGGTACACCATCGCCTCCTGCGGCAACGTGTTCGCCACCAGGAACGCGATCAGGACCCACAGCCTGCCGCGGATCCGGCCGATGCCCAGCGCGTACGCGTTCAGCACCGACACGACGACCGCCAGCACCGCGACGGATCCGCTGATGACGAGGCTGTTGAGCAGTTTCTGGCCGAAGTCGACCCGGTCCCAGAAGTCGGCGACGCCCTGGAGGGTGATGTCGGTGGGCAACGCCAGCGGGCCGTCGGACGCGTACTGCGCCGGCGTCTTCAGCGCGTTCAACGCCACGATCACGAACGGCGCCAGCATCACGAGCGCGAGCACGATCAGCGACCAGAGCACGGCATGGCGTCTCACCTGCTTTCACCCCGGTTCTGCACCTTCAGGAACACCGCGGTGAGGACGAGGATCAGCAACGTCAGGACGGTCGCGATGGCCGCGCCGTAGCCGACCTGGGTCTTCTCGAAGAAGTTCTGGAACGAGAAGTAGGACGGGACGTTCGTCGCCCCGCCGGGGCCACCCCTGGTCAGGACGTAGATCGGCCCGAACACCTTCAGCGCGGCGATCATGCACGTCAGCAGCACCACGAAGACCTCAGGACGGATCTGCGGCACGGTCACGTGCCAGAACCGGCCCCACCACGACGCTCCGTCCAGCTCGGCGGCCTCGTGCAGCGACGGGTCGGCCCGCTGCAGGCCCGCCATGAAGATCACCACCGGATAGCCGAGCTGGATCCACAGCAGCACCCCCATCACGCTCCACAGCGCGAGGTCCGGGTCGCCCAGCCAGTTCTGCCCCAGCGCGCCCAGTCCGATCACGCCCAGCAACTCGTTCAACGCGCCGTGCGGAGCCAGGATCCAGCTCCACACGATTCCCGCCACCGCCACCGGCAGCACCTGCGGCAGGTAGATGCACGCCCTCAGCACACTTGCCGCCCGCGGTCCGAACCTCTTGCCGATCACGTCGAACAACGCGGCCGCGATCACCAGTCCGGCGGCGGTGGGAAGAATCGCCATCGCCACCACGAGCGCGAGGTTGTGCTGGAACGACGACCAGAACGTGCTGTCGCCGAAGAGCCGCGTGTAGTTGTCGAGTCCGGTCCACTTCGGATCGCCGACGCCCTGCCACCGGGTGAAGCTGATGCCGACGTTCATGACGAACGGCACCAGGACCACCGCGACCAGCAACAGCGCGCCGGGGAGCAGGAACAGCAGGTACGACCCGCGCTCCCGGATTGTCCTCGCGATCATTTGCCGACGTTCGCCAGGTTCTCCTGGTACGGCTTGGCCAGCTCGTCCAGGACCTGCCGCGGCGTGGCCGTGCCGGTGATCAACTTCTGCACCGCGGAGACCTGCACGTCGTAGTAGCCGGGTGCGGGCCAGTCCGGGTAGAAGGCCAGGCGGTCCTGTCCGCTCAAGGTCCGGAAGTTCTCGGCGAGCTCCCTGATCTGCGGTGAGGCCGCCGGTGAGCCGCTGTCCGCGAGGGGCACGCCGCCCGCGTCCCTCAGCTTGTCCTGGATCTGCGGCGACATCGTGATCGCGATGAAGTCGTAGGCCAGGTCCTTGTTCTTGGAACCCTGCGGCACCACCCACATGTTGCCCGCGGATCCGGCGGTCAGCCCCGGCCAGAGGAACGATCCCCACTGGAAGTTCTTGATGCCGGCCGCGAGCCTGCCGTACCACCACGTGCCCGTGATCATGATCGGGTGCTTGCCCTGCATGAACGAAACACCCATGTCCTCGGCCTTCACGCCGGCCGAGTCCTTGCTGACGTAGCCCTTCTTCACCCAGTCGGCGAACGTGGTGGCGCCGTACGTCCACGCCTGGTCGTGGAAGTCCACCGCGCCGGTGTACCGCTGGTACCGGTCCACCCAGTCCTTGTTCGCCTTGGACAGCGCGAGCTGGTACATGATCTGGTGCGCCGGGTATTCGGCGCCGCCGACGGCGAGCGGCGTGATGCCGGCCGCGACGAACTTGTCCATCGCCGCGGTGAGCTCGTCGAGCGTGGTCGGCACCGCGATGCCCTGCTGCGCGAACATGTCCTTGTTGTAGAAGGCCATCACGTACTCGGCGTAGTTCGGCACGCCGAACCACTTGCCCGATCCCATCACGCCGCGCTCGTCATAACGGGCGGTGGTCTGGACGCCCTGGCTCAGCTGCTTGTCCCAGCCGCGCTTCACCGCCTCCTCGGAGAGGTCGGTCAGCAGTCCCTGCCTCGACAGCAGGCCGGCGGTGGCGTTGCCCTTGTTGTACTCCAGGACATCCGGCGCGTCCTTGGAGTTCAGCACCATCGGTGCCGTCTTCTGGATCTGCTCGAAGCCCTTCTCCTCGAACGCCACCTTCACCCCGGGGTGGGCCGATTCGAACTGCTTGATCGCCTCGGCCCACGCGACCCCCATCGCGCTGTCCGGGCCTTCGTAGTGCCAGAGCTTCAACGTCCTCGGCCCGTCGCCGCCCGAGCCCGACCCGCAGCCCGTGATGGCCAGCGCGGCAGCCAGCGTGATCGCCAGAGCGCGCCTGGACCGCCCCCACACCCCTGTCATCGACCCCTCCCCCGGCGACGCGGAACAAAACCCGGTCGAATTCGAATCGAAACGCTTCGATTCATCCCCCTCGGAACGGTATCGAGAAAACCGCTCCAATGGAATGCCGCCGGGATCGACAGGACTGAATCGCGCCACCGAGGGCCGGGTCGCGGGGATCAGCTGTTCACGACCACCACCTCGTACTGGTCGGCCGTGGGCGGGAAGCCGGTGTCGAACTTGGCGTTGACGACCGCCAGCCGGCCACCGAACTTGGCCACGGTGCTGGGCGACTGGAACACCGGGCTGGTGATGACCTTCTCCACGACACCCGCCGTGGTGTCGCGGTTCAGGCAGATGCGGCTGACCTGGTTGTTGTGCACGACCCACATCGTGCGGCCGTCACGAACGATTCCGTCCGCACCGGGAACGCTGACACCCGCGATCGTCTCGCTCGCGCCGGTGCGCGGATCGACCTTGTTGAGCTCGCCGCGGGTGGTGTGGGCCACGATCAACGACCGGGAGTCCGGCGCGGTCGTGATGCCGTTGTTGTTGAACGACCCGCTGGTGTCCCCGGCCGGACCGGTCAACGCCAGCGCCCTGAACTGGCCGAGCCGGCCGGAGTGGCTGATCGGCACGAAGTAGAGCTGTGCTTTCAGCGAGTCGGTGAACCAGGCGCCGTCGGCGGTCAGCGTGACATCGTTGATCATGCCGGCGTTGGCCTCGGCGAACTGGTACACCGCAACGGTTCCGCCGGTCCGCAGGTCGTAGACGTACGCCTGGCCGGTGAATCCGCCCGCGACGAAGAGCAGGTCGTGCCGGAGGTCGGCGGTCATGCCGACCGCCGCGCGGCCTGCCGGTGCGTCGATGAACAACTCGGCGGTGCCACGCCGTACGTCGCCGCGGTAGATGTCGCCGGCGAAGAGGTCTCCGGCGTAGAAAGTCGTTCCCCTGCCTTCGGTGATGCCCTCGGCCGACTTCGCACCGGGTAACACGATGACCTTCTCGGGCGGGGCCGCCACGGCGGGCGCGGCCAGCCCGAGGATCAGCATCAGTGCCAGAACCAATGGACGCATCAGATGAACTCCCGTTCGTCGAAGATCCTCCCGGACATCCAACCGCGCTCACGGGGCCTCGCGGTGAGGAAACAAGAATCCTGCAATGGGTCCAAAATGGACTTTGACCGCACTTGCCTCCTGGTGCGGAATTTCAGGTCCGCGAGCGGGGTTGACCTCGCACGCTAGCCTGTGACCGCTGTAGGTTCTCTTTCGCGGCGAACACCCGAGGCGCTCGAACGTTCCGCGTCCGCATTCGTGCGCTCTCAGTCAAGCCGGGACGGGCCGAACCGGCCGACAATTGGCCGGGTTCCCAGCGGTTTCGAGGTCAGTGGGGCGGCCATGCAGATGCAGGTGCTGTACGACACCAGAAGCGTTCATCCGCTCGACCGGTACGACTACTACCAGGCGGCCTCCGGCACAGAGCTGGCCCCGGTGGCCGTCGACGGGCGGGCACCCGGCCGCCTGCTCGCCGTGATGTCGACGGCCAGGATCGGCGACCTCGAACTCGAACACGTCACCTGGTCAGCCGACGCCCAGCTCGTGACCAGGCGGACCCAGCGCCTCATCCAGGCCCGCGACCCGGAGTGCTACCGGGTGTTCCTGAACGCCGGCGGCGTGATGATCGGCGAGCAGGAAGGCAGGCCGGTGCCGCTCAGAGCAGGCGACATGGCCGTGTTCGACCTGTCCAGCCCCTGCGACAGCACGCACGGCACAGAACCCACGCGGATGCGGGCGGTCATGCTTTCCGTCCCCCGATCCCGGGTGCCCGTTCCTCGCGGCGCAGTCCGTTCCCTGACCAGCGTCCTCGTCCCGAGGGCACTGCCGGGACGAAGCCTGATCGCGCAGTTCCTCCTGGGGCTCGACCCCGCCCTGCCGGCGCCCGATCCCGCACTCGAGGACGTCCTGTGCGAGAGCGTCACCGGTCTGATCCGGGCCTGGCTGGGCCTGCCGAGCGGAATCAGCCCCCGCACGCGCCAGACCCTGTGGATCGCCCACCTCAGCAACCTCATCCGCCGCCGCCTCGGCGATCCCGGCCTGAACGTCGAACAGCTCGCCAGGGCCGCGAACCTGTCACCGAGGGCCCTTCACCTGCTGTTCCGCGACAGCGGCCGCACGCCCATGCGCCTGGTCAAACAACTGCGGCTGAGCGAATGCCACCGCAGCCTCCTCGACCCGGCCACGGCCGGCACCCCCATCAAGGACCTCATCGCCGCACACGGCTATCTGCGACAGGACCAGTTCGCCCGTGACTTCAGGCAGCAGTTCGGCATCTCCGCGAGCAAGTCCGTGCTCGGCACACCCGGTGAGCAGCCATGTGGTCCGTTCTGTTCGGCGGCACCGTCCCCTGGGCGGCCGCCATGGCGACCCTGCTCCTGGTTCTCGCCGCCACGCTGCTGATCATCCACCAGGTCCGCACCAGCGACGGCGACATGTCCGTCCGGCTGCGCTGGCTGGGTCTGCACGTGCAGCGCAGCGCGCCGTCCCGGACACCACAGGCGTCGCCGCGTGCTGCTAATTCCGGCCGTGGCCCACGCGATCACCTTTGCGGCGGTGCTCACCCGCCACCGGGGAGAGGAACGCCAGGAAAACCTCGCGGAGGAACTGGCCGAGCAGAGCCGGCGACACGCGAAGAAGCCTGATGTGTCGCGCTCGATCGAACGCGACGAACCGCACTCGACGGTGCAGGGGGTTTGTGATGTCCCGATTGTTCAGATCAGCGGCAGCAGCGGTGCTGACCGCGGTGCTGTGCCTCGGCACGTCCACCGGGCCCGTGCGGGCCGACGACCAGACGCCGGCCGTCACCACCACGGCGGCGCCCAGCGCGACGCAGGCCTCGCCCACCGAGACCGCGCCCGCCGACACCGCTCCTTCCGAGAGAACCCCGCCGGAAAGCACTCCGGCGAGCCCGGCCGCCACCTCCGCGCCGGCGGCGGACCTGGCGGACCTGCAACTGCGGGTCTGGTTCGAGAAACCTTCGTACCGGTCCGATGAGGTCATCCACGTCCACGCCGCCGTGACGAACGCGGGCACTGCGACCGCGAACCACGTCGTGGTCACTTCAACAGGGAACATGGACAACTACTGGTGGCCTCCGTTCGACATCTCCGGAGTGACCATCGAGCCGGGACGAACCGTCGAAGGAACCTCGTACGGCACGCTGTCCACGGACGAGGAGAACGTGCACCTCGTCGTGACCGTCCGGCAGACCGGCGGTGAACCCGACGCCAACCCCGACGACAACACGGTGACCGCGTCGGTACCGGTCGTCATCCCGCGCGGCGGCTTCCGCGCCACCATCTACGGTGATCGCGACGGCGATCACGTGATGGATCCCGGCGAGGCACTGGCCGGCGTCAGCGTGCACATCTCAGGCGGATCGCCCCACACCGAGCGCACCGCGGCCACGGACGCGAACGGCGTGGTCGACTTCGGAAATCTTCCCGTCGGCATTTACCACACCTTCGTGACCTGGTACGGCTCCGGGTGGTACGTGCCGAGCTCGGACGGAACGGTGAGCGGCGTGGACGACCCCGACGTCCTCCTGCGGGCAACACCGGAGCTGTCGAACGACAGGCTCAAGACGTCGTTGGCCTTCACACAGGCGTCGTATCGGAAAGGCGACACGCCTCGCGCGACCCTCAGTTTGCACAACACGGGCACCGTGCTGCTCACCGATCTGACCGCCGACTGCGGCAGTGCGGACGTCGGAGAGCTGACACCGGGCGGTCCAGGCGCCGTTCTGCGCCCTGGCGAGAAACGCGACTTCACCGTGACGATGGCACCGATCACCGATGAGTTGGCCTCGACGGGCTACGTTCGTCTGCACTGCACGGTCAGTGCCGCGGGCAGCGGTCTCACTCCTGGGCTCACCGCGCTGGCACGCGTGCCGGGCGGCGTGGCCCCCAGAGTGACCGGCACCCTCATCCGGGTGAGGGTCCACAGCCCCATCAGACCACCGTCGGGAGACCCGGTACCCAACGTGAAGGTGTACCTGCGCGACGCGATCAGCGACGCGATCGTCGTCCGGGCCGTCACCGACACCGCCGGGCGCTTCACGTTCTACGACGTGCCGGCAGGCCTCTACAACTCCGGTGTGGTCGGACCATGGCAGGCCTTCGGGGGCACGGAATTCGTCGTACAGGCCGGCGAAGACGGCTCGCCTCTGCACCGGATCTACGTCGAGCCTGGGACCGAGCAGCCAGATCCGGATGCGGTTCCGCCAGGCGGCACACCACCGGGCGGTGGCGCGCCTCCGGACGCCGCCCCACCCAGCGGTACGCCGCACCTGGCCGCGACCGGGACCGATGCCGCACGGCTCGCGCTGGGCGGCCTGCTCACCCTGCTCACCGGCACCGGGCTGGTGCTGCTCGTTCGCCGGCGTCCCAACGGTGCCGGCTCGCGCAGGACCTAGTTCCCTGGCGACGTGCGCAACGTCGGCGGCACCAGATCACCCGATCGGTCCAGAGTCGACCACCCGTTCGGGGGGGAGGTGGCCGCCTACGATTTTCACCATGGGGCGAACCTGGCCGTTGACCGGTCGCGCGGCCGAGTTGCGACTCGTGGAAACCGCCATGCGACGTCGCAGCGGGCCTCGGGGCCTGGTGCTGGCCGGCGCCGCCGGAGTCGGCAAGACCCGGCTGGCACAGGAAGCCCTGCTCGCCGCCGGACACCGGGGTGCGCTCACCCGCTGGGCCGTCGCCACCACCTCCGCCCGTGCCCTGCCGCTCGGCGCGTTCGCCGGACTGCTCGGCGGCGTTGCCGGCGACCCCAGCCGCGCGCTCCGGGACGCGGTGACCGCCCTGGGCACCGGCGGCGGCCGGGCCGGCGTGGTGGTCGGCGTCGACGACGCCCACCTGCTCGACGAGCTGTCCGCGCTGCTGCTGCACCAGCTGGTGCTGACCGGTGCGGCGACCGTGATCGTCACCATTCGCACTGACGAACCCGCGCCGGACGCGGTCACCGCGCTGTGGAAGGACGGGCACCTCGACCGGCTGGAAGTGCGGTCTCTGACCGAAGCCGAGACCGCGGTGCTGCTGGAGGCGGTGCTGGGCGGACCGGTCGCCCCCGGCAGCGCCACCCGTGCCTGGGCGCTCACCAGGGGCAACGCCCTCTACCTGCGGCAGCTGGTGGACAGCGAACTGGAGGCCGGCCGGCTGACGCGCGTCGACGGGATGTGGAGCTGGTCCGGTCAACCCGAGATGTCACCTGGGCTGGTCGCACTGGTCGGCACCCGGATGGGCGAGCTGTCCGACCAGCTCGGCGACGTGGTCGACCTGCTCGCCCTCGGCGAACCCCTCGGCGTGGCCCTGCTCGCCGCGCTGACCAGCCCGGACGCCGTCGAACAGGCCGAGGCACGCGACCTGGTGCAGGTGACGGCGGACGGCCGGCGCTGGAACGCCCGGCTGGCGCACCCGCTGTACGGCGAGGTGCGCCGAGCCAGGATCGGGCAGCTGCGGGCCCGCCGGCTGCGCGGCCGAATCGCCACCGCCCTGGCCGGCACCGGCGCCCGGCGCGCCGAGGACACCCTGCGGCGCGCGGTGCTCGCCGTGGACTCCGACCTCACTCCCGATCCCGAGTCGCTGACCGCCGCGGCCGGGGCCGCGATCCAGCTGCTGGACCTGCCGCTGGCCGAACGGCTGGCGCGGGCCGCGGTGGAGGCCGGCGGCGGGTTCGACGCGCGGCTCACGCTGGGCAACGCGTTGTCGTGGCTGAGCCGGGGCGCCGAGTCGGACCGCGAACTGGCCGCCGTCGTGGACCTCGCCGGCACCGACGTGGAACGCGTCCGGGTCGCGGTGCCCCGAGCCGCGAACAGCTTCTACACCCTGGGCGACCCGGCCGCCGCGCTCGCCGTGCTGGACCAGGCCGAAGCGGCGGTGACCGACCACGCCAGCAGGATGGTGCTGCTCGCCCTGCGCGCCGCGTTCGACCTCCAGCTCGGCCACCCCGAGCCCGCGGTGATCGCCGCGACCGAGGCGCTCGCCGAGCCGGCCCTGCCCGACCTGCTGATCGTGATGGGCTCGTTCGGGCTGGTCGGCGGGCTCGGGCTGCTCGGCCGGGTGGACGACATCGGCGCGGCGGCCACCCGCGCCTACGACGCCGGGGCGCGCTCGTTCGAGGCGGCCGTGCCCAGCTTCGGCCTGGGCTACCTGCACACCGTCGGGCTGCGGCTGGCCGGGTACCTCACCGAGATGAGCGAGGTCGCCGCCCAACTGCGTCGGCGCGGCGCGGACATCCTCGGGCCGCCGCAGTTCTACGGGCTGGCGCTGGCCGGGCACGCCGCGCTGGCGGGCGGACGGCTGCACACCGCCGCGCGCCGGCTGCGGGAGGCCCGCGCGCAGCTCTCGCCGGCCGACACCTCCGGGTTCGAGAGCCACTGCCTGGTCAGCCTGGCGCAGGCGCTGGCGCTGGCCGGCGACGCCGAGGGCAGTGACGCGGCACTCCGCGACGCCGCCGCCACCTGGCACCCCGGCAACGCGTTCATCGCACCCGACCTGGAGGTGGCGCGCGCCTGGGCGACCGCAGCACGCGGAGCGGTGAGCGAGGCGGTGGCGCAGGCGCACCGGGCCGCCGCGCTGGCCGCCGAACGAGGGCAGGTCGCGCACCAGGCGTACGCGCTGCACACCGCGGTGCGGCTGGGTGACCGGACCGTGGCGGACCAGCTCACCGACCTCGCCGCGCGGGTCGCCGGACCGCGCGCCCCGGCGGCGGCTCAACACGCCACCGCGGTGGCCGCCGACGACGGCGAGGCACTGCTGACCGCGTCCCACGCGCTGGAGCGGATCGGCGACCTGACGGCGGCGGCCGACGCGGCCGGGCAGGCCGCAGTCGCGTTCTCCCGGCGCGGGCAGCGGGCTGCCACGCACGCCGCCGCCGCTCGCACCGCACAGCTGGCCGACACCTGCGAAGGCGCGCGCACTCCGGCCGTGGTCGCCGGCGCCACCCCACTGCCGCTGACCGCGCGGGAGCGGGAGATCGCGACGCTGGCGGCGCGCGGACGGTCCAACCGGGAGATCGCCGAGTCTCTGACGGTGTCGGTGCGCACCGTCGAGGGGCACCTCTACCGGGTGAACGCGAAGCTCGGCACGACCACCCGCGCCGAACTCGCGGCCCTCGTGCTCGGGCCGCCGCCGAAATTCGAGTAGCCGACTACTCGCAGCCCCCGCTCGCCCCGCCACCACGCTGATCACAGCCGTTCGAACCAGGGGGCGATCAGATGACCGGACAACGCCTGCCGTCGCTGTCGATCCAGTCCTACAACTTTCCGACGCACTACGTCCGGCACCGCGACTTCGTCGCCGTGCTGACCACGATCACCACCGACCTGGACCGCGCCGACGCCACGTTCGGCTCCGGGCGCGGCGACCGCAACCCCGGCGTCGGCGAGGGCATCGTGTTCCGGGCGTCGAACATCCCGGGATTCCGGTTGCGCCACCAGGACTTCGCGGTGTGGCTGCAACCGGACCTGCTCGTCGTCGACCCGAACCGGCCGCCCAGCTATCTCACCCCCGAGTCCGAGTTGTTCTACGCCGACGCCGCGTTCCGCGTGGTGCCGGGGTTGGCCGACGCCTCGTGGGTGTCGTTCCAGTCGGTGAACTTCCCGGACCGGCACCTGCGGCACCGCGACTTCCGGCTGCACCTGGAACCGGCCGCCGACGACCAGGGGCGCCAGGACGCCACGTTCCGAATCGTCGACGGGTTCAACCCCGGGCCGGTCCACCCGCCCATCAAGTGAAGGAGCCCACGACCCGCCGGGCGCTCCGCAACCCGACCGGCGCGGTGTGGCGACTCACGTTCAACGTCCAGCTGATCGGCCACCGAGCCGGACCACCACGAGGGAGGGTCACGATGACCAATCCGGGATCCATGGGACAGCGTGCCGCGCAGCAGGCGGCCCGATCCTTCAGCACCGCCTCGCAGCAGCACGCCTCCGCCAGCCACCAGCACCTGGTGCGCGGAGCCTCCGACGCCGCCCGCCGCGGCGGCCACCACCCGCGCCGCCGATCCGGCCCGCTCGGCCTGATCGGCCGCCTGATCAGGTTCGTGGTGACGCTGGTGGTGCTCGTGGTGGCGGCGGGAATCGCCCTGCTGGTCCTGCACCAGGCCGCCGTCATCCACTGACCCGTCGCCCGCTCGTGGAGTGATCTCGTGGCTGTGCCGTTCTCGGAGTACTTCCGGACCAGGCCGATCGACGTGCCCGGCGTCCGGGCCGGCCTGTGGACCGCCGGCGTGGCCGCCGACCAGGCCGTCGTCCTGGAGCAGTACAAGATGTGCGTCGAGATGGCGGACCGGGTCAGCGCGCGCCGGGCGCTGGCCAACGGGTTCTTCCTCAGTCTCACCACGGCGACGCTGACGGCGGCCGGGGCGCTGTGGCAGGCGAAGCTGCTGACGTCCTGGCTGCTCGCGCTGGCGCTGCTCCTGCTGCTGGTGCAGAACGGCGCCTGGTTCTGGCTGGTCCGCTCCTACCGCCAGCTCAACGCCGCCAAGTACGTGGTGATCGGGATGCTGGAGGAGAAGCTGCCGGCCTCGCCGTACTGGCAGGCCGAGTGGCGGGCGCTCGGCGAGGGCCTCGATCGGGGCCGGTACTGGCCCCTGACTCGCCTGGAGCAGTGGTTGCCGGTGACCTTCGCCGTGCTGGACGTCGTCGGGTTCGTGCTCGCCGTCGTGCCGCGCTGACCGGTCGTTGAAGGGCCGCCGGGGAGGAAGAGGAGGGGACATGGGGGTGCGAATCGTGCTGGACGGGCCGCGTCCAGCCCCTGGGCGGCTGGGCCGGGCGCTCGCGGTGGCGGTCTCGCTGCCGCTGATCCTGGTCGGCGTGCTCGGGCTGATCATGCTGGCCTACCTGCTCACCTTCGAGGTCACCGGATCGGTCGACGCGGCCGACCGGACCAGTGCCGTGCTGTACACGGCGGGGTGCGCGGTGGCCGCCGTGCTCGGGCTGTGGCTCGGGCTGCGGCTGCTGCGCGGTCGCCGCCGGGTGGTGCTCTTCCTGCGCCGTTTCGGGTACGTCGACGCCACCCGAGCGGTCAGCGCCGCCGCGACCACCGCGCTGGGCGGGGTGTGGCGGCTGGTCACCTTCGACGACGACATGGCGCGTGGCATCGGCGGCTCCACCACCCCGCGCCGCGCCTCGGGCGCCACCCTGGTGCTGCTGGTGGTGGCCGTCGCCGCGCTGGTGTGGTGGTTCGCGGGGATCGGCGGGCAGCAGCTGTTCGAGCACTTCGCGACGACCGGGCGGGTGACGCACTCCAGCGGCGACCAGTACCTGGACCAGATCGGCGGCGCGCTCGGCGCGGGCCTCGGCGTCGCGATGGTCGTGATGTTCGGAGGGGTGTTGCTGCTGGCGCTGCTCGGGGTGTCCGTGCCGCTGCTGCTGATCAGCTATGTCCGGGCACGGCGGTCCGAACGCGCGCTGACCGACCGGATCCGCTCGGGCCGGGAGATCACCGGCCGGGTGTCCGCGATCGCGCGCCGCGCCGGCAAGGTCCTCGCGCCCCGGCTGATCGTGGTGACCGTCGCGCACGCGGTGTGGCGGCAGGCCGTGCTCGCGTTCGCGCACTCGGCGGGCGCGGTGATCATCGATGTCACCGTCCCGTCGGACAGCCTGCGCTGGGAGGTGACCACGCTGCTGCCGGTGCTCGGGCACCGCTGCGTCCTGGTCGGCCGGCTGGACGCGCTGACCCGGACCCTGCCCGACGGCCGCGTGGTGCTCAGCTCCCCGCTGGCCCGGGACGTCGACGGCCTGGAGATCCTCGCCTACCGCACCGACCCGCACGGCCTGCGCCGGTTCGCCCGCGCCCTGCGCGACACCATCGACACCCGCGTCGGGTGATCCGGTGTGCGGCGGCGGCGGAGGAAGCCCCAGAACTGCTCGCCCCTTCTACGAGTGCCACTCCCCACCGACGTCCTGCGCCACACGATCGGCCTTCCCGATCAGTGGTGGGCCGAACTCCGCGCGACGCACCGCTGAGGAAGCTCATCGAGACCTCGTGACGCGAGTCCGGTCAATCGGCTGGTCCGCGGTCGATGGCCTGACGAGGCAGCAAACCGCCGACGAGAGTGGCGACCAGCGACACCGCGAAGCGCCGGTCGGAATCCTCGTCGTCGCGCCGGTCGGTGAAGTAGCTCAGAAACGCGTGCTGGAAACACGCGCCGAGCAGGAGCGCGGCGGCGGCTTGCGGGTCGGCGGCGGGCTCGACCCGGCCGAGGTCCTGTTCCGCGGCGAGGTAGCCGGCCACGGCGTCGACCACGCGAGCGGGTCCGGCGCCGCGCTCGCGCAGCGCCTGGCTGTGCGCGGCCAGCAGCTGGGGTTCGGCGAACAGCGACGCGGCCATGGGGAAGTTGTGGCGGTAGAACGTGATCGCCGCTTGCGCGATGTCCTCCAGGGTCGCCTGCACCGCCACGTGCCCCACTCGTTGGTCCAGCCCGCCGAGCAGGGTGGCGAGGGTGTTGGGCGCGCGTTCGCTCAACACGGCCAGGAACAGGTCCGTCTTGTCCCGGAAGTGCTTGTACAGGGCGGCCTCGGAGTAGCCGGCTTCCTTCGCGATCTGCTTGGTGGTCGCACGGGCGAGCCCGTGGGTGCGCATCACGTGTGCGGCCGCGTCGAGCATCCGGTCGCGAGTGCTCATCGTCGCCTTTCCGGTTGACAGGTAAGTGAGTACTCACCCACCATACCGGTTAGTGAGTACTCACCAACTGGAGGACGTCATGAAGATCGCCTTGTTCGGCGCGAGCGGGCGCACCGGCCGGCAGTTCCTGGAGCAGGCCGGTGCGGCCGGTCACGAGGTCACCGCGATCGTCCGGGGCGCGGCGGACCTGCCCGGACACCCGCGTCTTTCGGTGGTCGCCGCGGACGTCATGGACCCGGACGCGATCGGCCCGCTCCTCGCCGGACAGGACGCCGTCGTCACGGCGATCGGCCCGCGCCAGGCGAGCAAGCCCACCACCGTGCAGACCGACAGCACGGCCAGCATCCTCAGCGCGATGCGGCACCACGGCACGCGGCGACTGGTCGCGGTGAGCAACAGCGGCATGGTCACCACCGGCGACGGACCGATGACCCGGTTCGCCGCCAAGCCGATCCTGCGCAGGCTGCTCCGCCACACCTGGGCCGACATGCGGCGCATGGAAGACCTCGTGCGCGCGAGCGAGCTCGACTGGACGATCCTGCGTCCGCCGATGCTGACCGACGGCAGGCGGACCGGCGCCTACCGCATCGCCCTCGACCGCAACGTCCGAGGCGGCCTGCGACTGTCCCGCGCCGATCTCGCCGACGGCATCCTGCGCTGCCTGGCCGATCCGGAGCTCGTCCACGTCGCGGTCTCCATCGCGAACTGACCCGCCGTAGTCCACAAAGGACCGCTATCGGCAGTCAGTGGGTTTCGGTGGTGAAGCCGCCGTCGATGACGATGTTCGCGCCCGTGACGTTGCCGGCGACGCGATCGCTGGCCAGGAACAGCGCGAGGTCGGCGACCTCCTCCGGCCTGGTGAAACGACCGGTCACCGCCTGGGCCGCGGCTTGGTCGGCGACGGCACCCGGTGTCGCGCCCGCGGTGGCGGCGAGGGTCTCGGCCACGCCGCCGGTGCCCAGCCAGAGGTCGGTCGCGACAGGGCCGGGGCTGATGGAGTTGACCCGGATGCCGTGCGGGCCGAATTCCTTGGACAGCGCCTTGGTGAGGTTGACCAGTGCGGCCTTCGCCGTGCCGTAGTCGATCACGGTGGGGTCCGGCAGGGTGGCGTTGACCGAGGCCGTGTTGACGATGCTGCCCCGGCCGGCGGTCAGCATCGCGGGCAGGGCGGCCCTGGTGGTGCGGACCGCGGCCAGGAAGTTCAGCGTGATCGAGTGCGCCCACTGGTCGTCGGTGACGAGCAGGAACCCGGTGGTCCTCGGCGTGACGAAGCCGACGTTGTTGACCAGGACGTCGAGGCGGCCGCGGGCGGCCAGCGCCGCGTCCACGAGCCGGCCTGGGCCGTCGGGGGTGCCGAGGTCGACGGCGACGGCGACGGCCTTGCCGTTCTCGGTGAGCGCGTCGAGTTCCGGGCTGCTGGACCGGGCGCCGGCGATGACGTGGGCGCCCTCGGCTACGAGGGCCTTGGCGATGGCCAGACCGATGCCCTTGCTGGCACCGGTGACGACGGCGACCTGGCCGTCGAGTCCGAGATCCACGTGTGTCTCCCTAGATGCCGTGGGTGTGCAGCCAGCCGAGGACGGTGTCGGCGACGTCGCGCCAGCCGCTGTCGACCGTGAGGGAGTGGCCGCGGCCTTCGAACTGCTTGAACTCGGTGACCGCGGTGGAGTCCCGGTACTGCTTGAGCGTCGAGCGGGTCACGACGTCGGGCACGGTGTGGTCGGCGGTTCCCGAGATCAGCAGCAGCGGTCCGCGATCGGCGCGGTGGGTGTCGACCTGCGCCTGCGAGTGCAGCACGAAGTTCGCGGCCGCCACCTGGAACAGCGGACGGGCCGGTGCCGGGACCACCCACCGCCGGTAGATGTCCGCCGACTCCTGCTCGGTCAGCGCGTTGCCGAAGCCGAAGCGGAACTCCTTCTCGCTCAACATGACGGCGCGGTGCAGGTTGGCCGGGTTGCCCAGCGCGGGCAGTCCGGAGCGCAACTGGGCGAGCGGGAGCGGGAGGACGCCCTTGATCTGCGCCGGGTCGATCGCGACGCCGGCACGTCCGATGCCCCGGCCGAGCAGCTTCTCCGTGATCAGGCCTCCGAAGGAGTGGCCGATGACGACCGGGGCCTCTCCGAGGCCGGCGATGATCGAGGCGAAGTGCTCGGTGGCCTGGTCGATGGTCGTGTCCGCGACCGCCTCCGGGTGCTCCCTCGCCGCTTCGACGGTGTCGGGCTCGTTGGGCCAGCCGGGCGCGATGGCGGAGTGTCCGGCCGCCTCGAAGTGGTCGATCCAGGGCTGCCAACTGGTCGCGTGCAGCCACAGGCCGTGGATGAACACGACCGGCGGTCTTTGGTCCGGCATGATGATGATCCTCCGTCCGCGTGGGTTTCCGGTGTCAGACAACTCCGGCGACCGGGCGGCGTCCAAGATCCGTTGCACCGCGATCGATAACCGCACCGGCATCGTTGCCGGTCCCGCCCCACGGCCAAGCCGGGAGGACCGGATGGATCTCGACCTCAGGCTGGTGCGCTACTTCGTCACGGTCGCCGAGGAGCTGCACTTCGGCCGGGCGGCGGCCAGGCTGTTCATCAGCCAGCCGGCGTTGTCCAAGCAGATTCGCAAGCTGGAGGACGACCTGGGCGGCCTGCTGCTGGTGCGCGACAGCCGCCACGTCGCACTCACGCCGCGCGGTGAGCACTTCCTGGAGCAGGCGAGGCAGCTGCTGGCCCTCGCGGAGGGCATGCAGCGCGAGCCGGAACCCGATCGCGTCCGCATCGCGCACATCTTCAGCCTGGACAGCGGACGCGTCCTCGCCGACGCCTTTCACGAGCGGTTCCCCGAGGTGCAGGTCGTGGAGAGCTCGATGGACAGCACCCGGCAGCTGGCCGCGCTGCTGGCCCACCAGCTCGACGTCGCGATCATCCGGGTCACCGCGACGATGAGGACCAACCACCCGGCGGGATGGCGGCACGCGTTGCTGCGGCTCGAACCGTTCTGGCTCGTCGGCCGGCCAGGAGATTCGCCTCGCCCCTCCGCGTCACTGCACGAACGCCCCATGGAGGTCTTCGGGGATCCACCGGGCTCCGCCCTCTACAACACGCACGGGCGCTACCTCAGCTCCCTGGAGCAGCACACCGGCCTGGCGTTGCGGTGGCTCGGCAACCCCGGCACCTTCGACCACTGCCACGCGGCACTCGTCCGTGCCCGCACCCTGGCCTATGTGCTCGAATTCGACAGCTATGCCCGCCGGTACCTGGACAAGGGCATACCGATCCATCGACCGGAAGAGCTCCGGCCCGTGTACCCGTGGTCCCTGGCGTGGCGCGACGGCGAACCGTCGGAAGCCGTTCGGCAGTTCCTCCGCCTTGCCCGGGAAACAGCCGAACGCCGCCGCTGGCTGCAGCCCGAGCGGGACGGCGGCCCGCTCTGGGTGCCACCGGAAGACCTCCTCGACGCGGCAGCGCTGACGATCTAGGTGCTCGGGGACCCGGCTCCGATCGCCGTACTGGTCAACGCGTCGGATTGGCCCCGCGGGCACCAACGCCCTGAGATCCGGTCGGTGGTGTTCGCGTGATGATCGCGGTGGGATTCTGCTGGGGAGAATGACGTGATCACCGGACCACGTCAGCGAACCCTGCCGGAAAGGACGCGGTCGTGATCCGTCGCCTGCTGCTCGTTGCCGCCACCGTGTGCGGTGCCGTGGTCATGCCCGTCGGTGAGGCACAAGCGATTCCAGCGTGCAAGAGCGGGTACGCATGCCTGTACCAGTGGTGGGCGGACCGCGATCACACGGTTTTCAACGGGTTCCGGTCCATCGACTGCCAGGGCGGTGTGGTCAGTTCCGGCCGCCTCTCCGGCTTCCTGGAGTTCAACCAGGCGCGCTGCAACAGCTTCTGAGAAGTGGTGGTGGGAAGGCACACGTCCAGGCGTTCCCACCACCACGGGCTCATGGGCAACGCTTCCAGGCGAAGTGGTAGTCCGTGGCGATGTAGGCGTCGGTCGAGTCCATCGCCATGAAGCTCGTCGTCGTCTTCGGGTCCGACGTGCCCGCGTTGACCCGCAACTCGGTGTTGAGGTTGATGTTCCTGCTTCCGCCGCACGGCCGGTAGACGATCATCCAGTCCACGTCGGTGGCCTGCCATTCGTCGCTCACCGGGCCTTGCCATTTGTGGCTCTTGTACTCCGTTTGTGGCGAGCCCTGGAAGTAGTAGGTGGATCTCAAGGAGCTGTTGGCACCGGGTGCGAGCTGGACGAAGCCGCGGTAGTCGACCTCGGAGATGCCGTAGGTGAAGCCCTCCGGCACGTTCACGCGGAGGTTCAGCTGGCAGTTCTTGCGGAAGTCGGTCGGCCCGGCGCCGACGCCGACCAGGGCGATGTAGCTGCTGTAGATCACGTGGAAGGTGGTGTTGTCCGGTGACACCTCCACGCCTGCGGTGCCGTTGGGGCAGCCGGTTCCGTTGACGGTGGCCACGTCGATGGTGACCCTGCCGGGCGGCGGGACGTCGGTCTGCGGGAGGACGGCGGTGGACATCGCCAGGGCGGCGGCGACAATTGCGTTGATCATTGAGCACCTTCCGGCTCGTGCGCTGAGCAGCGGCGGCGACGCGATCAGCGGCTTCCAGAGGTACCCAACCCGATGGCCGGGGCGTGAGCGTTTCCGATCGCCTTGCGATTGCCTGACGATCAGTGCCGTCAGCGGTCGAGCAGTTCCAGGAACCGCTCGAGCAACATGTCCCGGTACGCCTCGTGAGTCCACCCGCAGTCCCGCACCAGCAACGTGTAGGCGCCGTGTTGCGCGGTGACCCAGCACAGGTCGACGGTGCGGTCGACGTCGTCGGGAAGCCGGCAGAGCCCCCACCCCGCCAGCCGGTGGATCAGGCGGCGGCCTTCCTCCCGCATGTCCTCGATCCTCTTGCGGTACGCGACCGCGAGCACCGGGTCGGTGTTCGCGCCCTCCACGAAGGCCGACCACATGCCGGCGCTGCGCCGGTTGGCGTCCGTCAGCGTCGTGGCGACGAGCGCGAGAGCGTCGCGGAGCGTTCCGCCCGGTGGTGGTGCCGCCAGTTCCGGGCGCGCGTAGAGGGCCGTTCCGTCGGTCGTTCCGCTCAGCGCGATCTCCAGCGCCCGGAGGAACACGTCGGCCTTGCCGCCCAACGCGTAGATCGTGTCCATGGAGACACCGGCGACGGTGGCGAGCTGGCGCATCGACGTGGCCGCGTAGCCCTGTTCGGAGAAGAGGGGCTCGGCGGCCAGGCAGATCTGGACTTTCGTCTGCTCAGCCCGTTTCTCTCGCGACGGCGAGCGATAGGTGCGGGCCACGTCTCTCCTTTCGCCCCTTACGAGATAGTCTAGGCGGACATTGACCGGAACACTGTTATGCCCAATTCAGGAGAGCACCCGTGAGTCGTGTTGTCGTGGCCGCCAGTCCGCTGGCGGGCCACACGTTCCCGATGATCCAGATCGCCGGCGAGCTCGTCACCGCCGGACATGACGTCACCTTCGTCGGCGGTGAGCGGTTCGCCGGCCACGTCGCACAGGCAGGCGCCACCCTGCGGCCTCTCACCGGCAAGGCCGCTTACGACGACCGCCGGATGGCCGAGTTCTTCCCGGAGCGGTCCACGCTCTCCCCCGGCCCGGAGATGCTCACCTGGGACGTCTCGCACGTCTTCGGCGACGCCGTTCCCGACCAGCACGCGCTGATCCAGGAGTTACTGGCCGAAGATCCGGACGCGGTGGTCGTCGCCGAGCTGATGTTCCTCGGCGGTCTGCCGTCGCTGCACGGCGCCGGCATCCGGCCGCGTCGGTGGATCGGCGTCGGCATCTCGCCGCTCTACTACCCCAGCGACGACACCACGCCGTTCGGCCCGGCGCCGGTCGCGCCGGGTGCCGACCAGGTGGAGGCGAACCGCGCGATGAACGCCGGGCTCGCCGCCGCGCTGTCCGGTGCGGCCGAGTACCTGCAACGCGTGGTCGAAGGTCTGGGCGCCACCGGGTTCACGATGCCGAACTACTTCGCCACGATGTACACCGAGCCGGACGACGTGCTGCAGCTGACCGTGCCGGAGTTCGAGTTCCCCCGCTCCGACCTGCCGGAGAACCTGGTGCGGTTCGTCGGGCCGCTGCCGCCGGTCGCCCCCGCGGGCTGGACCGAACCCGCCTGGTGGTCCGAATTGGACACCGGCCGCCCGGTCGTCGTGGTGACGCAGGGGACGCTGGCCAACGACGACCTCTCCGAACTCGTCGAGCCGACGCTGGCCGCGTTCGACGGCGAGGACGTCCTGGTGGTGGCAGCGCTGGGACGCCCGGCCACCGCACTGACCGGTCCCGTGCCGGCGAACGCCGTCATCGAGGAGTTCGTGCCGTTCGACCGGCTGCTCCCCCACGCGGACGTGTTCGTCACCAACGGCGGCTACGGCGCCACGCAGCAGGCGCTCGCGGCCGGCGTCCCGGTCGTGGTGGCCGGGCAGACCGAGGACAAACCCGCGATCGCCGCACGGGTCGGGCTGCTCGGCCTCGGCATCGACCTGCGGACCCAGCGTCCGACGCCGGAAGAGGTGGCCGGTGCGGTCCGGCAGGTCCTGGCCGCACCGTCCTTTCGGGACAAGGCGGCCGAGCTTTCCCTGGCGTACGAGAAGGTCGACGGTCCGCGGCTGATCGTGGACGTCGTCGCGGAGGCGTTCCGGAAGTGAGACACCGGCGGGCGAGGCCGCACGGTCTCGCCCGCCGACGGACATGACCCTGTTCTGGTTCACGAAGTTCAGTCCACACTGAAGCGACTGTGGGAACAGTCGCTTTGACGGTGCACC
Organism: Lentzea sp. NPDC004789; assembly: GCF_053601075.1. Classification (NCBI taxonomy): domain Bacteria; kingdom Bacillati; phylum Actinomycetota; class Actinomycetes; order Pseudonocardiales; family Pseudonocardiaceae; genus Lentzea; species Lentzea sp. NPDC004789. The sequence continues at coordinate 82,559 of NZ_JBSGBE010000008.1, forward strand.
GTGCCTGCCGCCGGGGACCTCTTCGAGTGGCCACAGCGGCTTTCCGTTCGGAAAGCGAAAGCTCGGCCGCCCTTGTGAGCGCTAACAACCCAGTGCCAGACTGCGGTGACCCAGGGTGGGCACGCCGAATGAGAGCGTTCTCAGCCCACCCCGCGATGACATCGAGCCGCCGCCGCAGCACCAGCACTGCACAGGAAAGGATCCCGATGTCGAGCAAGTCGCCTCACCTCGTAGCCGGGCGCTCGCGCACGACTCTCGCGGTACTCGTAGTCCTCATCGCCGGTCTCGCCGGGTTCGTGGCGCCGGCGGGCCGGGCGCAGGCCGCGTCGAACACCTTCACTCTCGGTGCCGTGCGCACGGACACCAGCGGCCGCTCCCTGCAGTTGCACGGACTGGGGATCGTCAAGGTGGGTGCCACCTGGTACGGCTTCGGCGAGGGCAAGATCGGCCAGAACAGCTCCAACACCGCGTTCCAGGAGATCCCCTGCTACTCGTCGACCGACCTGGCGAGCTGGACGCGGCAGGGTGTCGCACTGGCCAGGCAGGGCAGCGGTGACCTCGGCCCCAACCGGATCGTCGAACGGCCCAAGGTCATCTACAACGCGACCACGCGGACGTACGTGATGTACCTCCACATCGACAGCACGAGCTACTCCGACCAGCGGGTCGGCGTGGCCACCAGCACCACCCCGTGCGGTCCTTACAGCTACCGCGGCAGCTTCCAGCCGCTGGGCAACCAGAGCCGCGACATCGGCCTGTTCCAGGACACCGACGGCAGTGCGTACCTGCTCAGCGAGAACGCCGGACGCAGCCTGCGCATCTACCGCCTCTCCGCCGACTACCTCTCGGTGGCGAGCCAGGTGACGTCGCTGCCCAACTACGAGTCACCCGCCGTGATCAAGGCCAACGGTCTGTACTACCTGCTCGTCTCGCACCTGACCGGCTGGAACACCAACGACAACGTCTACGCCACCGCACCGTCGCTCGCCGGGCCGTGGTCGGAGTTCCGGAACTTCGCGGCTCCCGGCACGAACACCTACAACAGCCAGACCGCGAACATCATCACGGTCCAGGGCAGTGCCGCGACCACCTACGTCTACGCGGGTGACCGGTGGAACCTGGGCAACATGGGCGACTCGCCGTTGATCTGGCTGCCGCTCACCATTCGCGGCACCACGGTCAACCTGGGCCAGTACCCGAGCTGGAACCTCGACGCGGAAACCGGTCTGTGGTCACCGAACTCCGGACTGCCCAGCAACGCCGTCCACACCCTGGCCAACCGCAACAGCTCGATGGTGATGGACGCCTCCGGCGCCTCCACCGCCAACGGCGGCAAGATCATCCAGTGGCAGGCCACCGGAGGCACCAACCAGCAGTGGAAGCTCACGAAGGTCGCCGACAACGTCTTCACCGTCGTCAACGTCAACAGCGGCCTGTGCCTGGACGTGCCCGGTCAGTCGACCGCGGCCGGCGTGCAGCTGCAGCAGTGGACGTGTGACGGCCGCCCCGGCCAGCAATGGGCGGCCGACCTGGTCGGCAGCCTCAACGGCAACGACTACGTGCTGGTGAACGTCAACAGCGGCCTGCAGGTCGGCGTGGCGGGCTCGTCCACCGGCGGTGGCGCCCAGGTTCAGCAACTCGCCGGGACGAACGCGAGCAGCCAGGTCTGGCGCGTGTCCTGATCTCTCGGGCGGTGCCGGGTCCCGGACCGTCGAGATGATCAGGAGGGTCCAGGTGGCGGCGCCGCACCGCCTCCTGGACCTCGCCCGGCATCGAGCGTCACGTGGCCTCCGGCCGGTGTCCGCGGAGGAAACGCCGCACGACGACCTCGGGGTCGGCGGGCGGCTGAGTCGCCCGCCGGTCGACCCTCCTCGCGATGGCCCGCATCATCACCGGGCCCACCAGGGCGAAGAACGTCTGCCGAGGCGGTTCCGCGACCAGCGCCCCGCGCCGCTGGTGGTGCAGGACGACCTCGTCCACCCGTTCCAGCAGTGCCTCCGGCTCACCGAGCGCCGCCGCCACCTCCGGGCTGAACTCGGCCTCCCGCATCAGGGTGAGCACCAGCCCTCCGCGCGTCTCGTAGAGCCGCGAGTAGTAGTTCACGATCGTGAGCAGGTCGGCGGCCACGTCGTCGCCCGGTGAGCCGAGGTCGAGCGCGAACTCCGCGAAGCTGCCGCGCACGGCCTGACGCAACAGGTTCCCCTTGGAACCGAACCGGCGGAACAACGTCGCCTCGTTGATCCCGGCGGCATCGGCGATCGCGCGGGTGGTGGCCCGTTCGTAACCCTGTTCGGCGACCACGGTCAGCACCGCGTCGAACACCGTCTCGTCGGACACCCGGCCGGCCAAGCACGCCTCCTCGATCGCCAAATCATGCAAGTGGTCACTTGCATACGTGCGAGCTCCGCCCTACGGTAACTGCAAGTGCCCACTTGCAAATCACTCTACCTAAGGACAGGGCTCATGGCCGACACCAGCGTCCCCGCTCACCCCGCAGGTCTCGCGCCCAGTGCGGGAGAGATCGTCTTCGGCCTGCTCGGCGCCGCGGCCGTCTCGATCGTGGTCAACTTCCTGATCGCGCTCCTCGCGGGCCGGTTCATCCCCGCCGGTGCCCCGCGCACGGGCCTGGCCCTGGCCGAGCACGCGCCCGCCGCGGTGATCGGCATCCTTCTCGGCACGCTGGGCTGGTACCTCGTGCGACGCTCCGCCCGCAGCCCTCGGCGCGTCCTGCGCGTCCTGGTGCCCACCGTCGTCGTGCTCTCGTGGATTCCCGACCTGGGCATCCTCGCGGCAGGCGCCACCGCGGTGAACTCGATCGCGCTGATGGCGATGCACACCGTCGTCGCCGCTGCCGCGGTGCCGGTGCTGACACGGGTGATGCCGATCTGAACCTGCTGACGCCGCACCGGTCCGGCCGCGAGAGTCCCCGTCACGACGTGACTTTGTGCTCTGGGAGGACTGCTCCACACGACGGAGAGTGTGGGCGTTCACCTGGCCCCACAGGAGGCACCCAGTGCAGCAGACCGGCGCGATCCGCACCCCGGTCGCCGTCGCACGATACTTCGACGAGGTGGTCGACCGGCTCACCCGCGAAGGAATCGACGTCGCGCAGATCGTCCTGGAACTCACACCTGCCCGGCCGATGCGCGGCCAGCTGGTCATCGATCGTGGCCGTGTGCTGCGCTGGGGTGAGGACCTCGGCTGGAGCAACGGCTGCCGGACCACCGGCCCGTCCGCTCACCCCCGCGAGGTCGCCGGACTGCTCGAGAACCTGTGAGTCGCGCCGACTGCGATCGACCGCCGTCCCGAACCGCCTCCCCCGCACGGGATCTCCACGGCCAACGCCGCCAGGCGGGCGCCGATCACCGGTGCGAGGATCACGCCGCTGTGCGCCACCGCGTGCAGATAGCCGGGAATCCCCGGCACGGCCCCGATCGACGGCAGCCCGCCGCGCGGCACGACCCGTGACCCGATCCGCACGTCGCTGATCGCCGCCGCCGCCAACGCCGGCACCACCTTCCGCCTCGACGGCACTGGGACGCAGCCCGGTGACCCGGTGCTTCAGCACGAGAGCACCCGAAGCCATCGACCGGGCGAACGGCGGCGCGTCGACCCAGCCCTCCTCGGGCGGCAGCACGGTGTCCTGATCGACCTGAGTCACGGCGTAGCCGAGACGGACGGCCTGTTCGCGATCGGCCGCGGACCCGGTCGGCCGCGTGCCGCACGGGTGGTACCAGGCGCCGGCCAGTCCGGCGTGCGCGCGCATGCCCTCGTGGTTGAGCCTGAAGTACCAGTCCGGGCGTTTTCCCCAAGCGCTGAGCCGCGAGAAACTGCACCCGGTCGTGCCCTCGCCGACGCCCCGTTCGTCGATCAGCACGACCTCGGCCCGTCCCGCCAGGTGATGTGCCGTGGCGGCACCGATGATCGCGACCCGCCTCAGCGCCGCGCCAGTTCGCCGTACCGGTGCACCGTGCGCGGCGCGGTCCACAGAGGACGGTCCGCGCCGGTGAGGTTAACCAGGACCGGTTCGCCGGGAGCGATTAGACCGTCGCGCAGCATCCTCGCCGCACCGGCCAGCGACGCGGCGCTGGCCGCGCACACGGACAGTCCCTCGTCGTCCAGCAAAGCCCGGCGCACAGCCCGAATCTCCTCCTCGGTGACCGCGACGACCCGGCCGCCGCTGTCCCGGCACAGCTGGGCGACGTAGGGGTAGCTGGCAGTCGGATCGCCGCGCAGGATGGCCTCCGCGATGCCCCGCGGTTCGCACACGACGTCGTCCGGCACGATCTCGGCGCGACCCGCGGCCCAAGCGGACGCCATCGGCGCGCACGTGCTCTGTTGCACCGCGACGAAGGACGGCACGCGCGGCAGCAGACCCAGCCGGTGGAACTCGTGTGCGCCCTTGTGACCACCGACGAGCCCCATCCCGCTGCTCACCGCCTGGAAGACGAACCGCGGCGCCACCGGCATCTGTTCGAACGCCTCCAGGTACGCGAGCTTGAGCCCGTCCCGGCGGGCCGGGTTGAAGAACCCGCCCTCGGCCGGCACACCGCTGTCCCGCGCGAACTCGAGCGCCGCCCGCTCGGCGGCACCGAACCCGCCGGACACGACCCAGGTGCGCACCCGCGGATGGTCGGGGTAACTGAGCCGGGACAGGAACTCCTCTCCCACGAAGACATGCACGGTGACGCGGTCGACCATCTGGGCCGCGAGTGCGTACGCGGTGGAACTGTTGCCGGTGGAGGAGACGACGGTCTCGGTGATGCCGAGCTCGATCATCCTGGCCAGTCCCACCGCGGCGATCCGGTCCTTGGTGCTGCGGGACGGGTTCTGGCCCTCCACCTTGAGGAAGAGCGCCTCCGCACCCAGCCTGCGGCCGAGCGCCTCGGCATGCACACAGGGCGTGTCGCCCTCACCGAGCCACGCGGCGTTCTCCGGCTCCTGCAACGGAAGCAGGTCGCCGTAGCGGTGCAGCGAACGCACACCGCGCCGCAGGACGACCCGGTCGAGGTCGTACACGGCGTCGATTCCGCCGGCACAGTGGCGGCAGCGCAGGCAGGTGAGATCGGGCTCGGTCCGGCCGCATCTCAGGCAGGACCACCGGAAGCGCGTCATCGGCACACCATGACGGAGAGGCGGATGGACTTTCGGCTTGTCTCACCACGTGTCTCACGTCGCCTGCGAGTCGGCGCGGCAACGCCGGCCGGGCTCAGCCACGTGCCAGGTCCCCGAGCACGCGGTCCAGGGCGGCGAGGGCGACCCCCAGCTCCTCGCGAGTGATCGTCAGGGCCGGACGCATCCTCACCGAACGCTCGCCCGACGGCAGCATCAGCACGCGCTCACGCTCATGCAGCAACGCGATGATCTCGTCGCGGAGCGCCGCGGACAGCGCGTCGAACGCGCACATCAGTCCACGTCCTCGCACGTTGTCGCCCAAGCCGGGGTGACGTGCCAGCACCGCGCGCAGGCCGTCCAGGAACCAGTGGCCCAGTTCGCCGGCCCGGGCGATGAGGCCTTCCGCCTCCACGGTCTCCAGAAGCCGCCGCGACCGGACCATGTCCACCAGGCCGCCGCCCCAGGTGGAGCTGATGCGCCCGCTGACCGCGAACACGTGGTCGGGGATCGTCAGCACCCGACGTCCGGCCATCACACCACCGACCTGGAACTTCTTGCCGAACGCCACGACGTCCGGGGCCAGGCCGAGGCCCTGGTAGGCCCACGGCGTGCCGGTCACGCCACCGCCGGTCTGCACTTCGTCGAGCACGAACAACGCGTCGTTCGCCGCGCACAACTCCTGGAGGGCATGCAGGAACTCGGCACGCATGTGGTTGTCGCCGCCCTCGCCCTGGACGGGTTCGGCGATGAAGCAGGCGATGTCGTGCTCGTGGCGTTCGAACGCCGCCTCCGCCTGCCGCAGGGCGAGGCGCTCGGCCGCCTCCACCTCGGCCAGGTGTTCTTCGAGCGGAAACCGCACCGCCGGCACCTCGATGCGCGGCCAGTCGAACACGGGGAACCGCTCCGTCTTGTTCGGGTCGGTGTTGGTCAGGGACAGGGTGTATCCGCTGCGCCCGTGGAAGGCCTTGGTCAGGTGCATTGCTTTCGTGCCCAGCGACGCGGGCCTGCCGCGCCACTCGTTGTGCCGGCTCTTCCAGTCGAACGCACATTTCAAAGCGTTCTCGACGGCCATGGCGCCGCCCTCGACGAAGAACAGGTGAGGCAGCTCGGGATCACCGACGACCCTGGTGAACACCGTGACGAAGTCCGCGAGATGGGTGGTGTAGAAGTCGGGGTTGGCCGGTTTGTTCGCGGCCACGCCGACGAGCAGTTCGCGAAACTCCGGATCCGCCACGACGGACGGCGGGTTGAGACCGAGCGGAGCGGAGGCGAAGAAGGAGTACAGGTCCAGATAGCGCTCGCCGGTGTCCGCGGCGACGAGCCAGGAACCGGCGCTGTTCTCCAGGTCGAGCACGAACGGATAGCCGTCCAGCAGCAGGTGCGGCTCCAGCGTCTTTCGCACGTTTTCCGGCGAAGTGCGGGTGAACACCTCTTCCACGACGGTCCCCCTGACAAATCGGTTCGTTTCACCTTGTTCGAGCCGGGAAGTGGTCGTTGTTCAGACGCGGCTGATCCGCGTCGCGGAACCGGGTTCGGCCGGGAAGCGGTACCGGCCGAACCCGGTCGCGTTCAGCTCAGGACGCGCTCGACGTCGCGAACCCAGCCCTTGCCGAGATCCGCCACCCTGGAGAACTCCGTGCTCGCCAGGTGCTCGTACAGCCGCGCGACGTCGTCCAGAACGGACGTACCCGGCAGCTCGATCTCGTCGAGCGTCTTCGTGAAGCGCAGCGTCGCCTCCATGCCTTCGAGCTCCACGGAGAGATCGCGGACCAGCGAGTGCGGGCTGCGCTGCTGCCAGACGTAGGGCTTTCCGTAGTGAACCACCCACCCGTGGTTGCGCATGACGCGTTCGGCCAGGTACGAGCACCAGATGTCGTCGAAGCGGCCGTACGGCGTGAGCATCAGCATCACGGGGAGCAGGTCGCGGACGAAGGCCGTGTTCTGCGAGTTGAACGGGCTGTAGCACTTCGGATCGAGCACGAACCCCGCGTCGGCGACCGGAGAGGACGTCATGGCCGTGGGCTGGTTGACGATCCTCGTCACCGCGTCGATGTCCGGGTCACCGAGCCAGAGCCCGGCCGCCACGCCGATGCGGGCGCCCGTCGTGGAGCGCAGTGCCGGCGGCTCGAACGGGTGCCACAGCTGGTGCGGGAACCCGCGGTGGTGCACCGACGGCTGGAGGAAGTACGCCGCGTCCACCCAGCCGTTCTCGGCGGTGGCCTCAAGGCCGCTGAAGGTGGACCCCACCAGTCGCTCGAAGTGCTGGAAGTAGTTCTCGTCCAACGCGATGTTGTCGTCATCGGCCGTCACGACGACGTCCGCACCGGACCGCACGGCTTCGAGGAAACCGATCGAGCGTCGCCCGGGGTGCCGCCAGTTCAGCAGTTCCGTCGTCTCGTAGCCGAGCCTGCGCTGGTCCTCCGCCGAGTAGTACTCGGCAGAGCCGACGGATCGCAGCATCTGCCGAATTTCGTCATCGGGCGTGTTCTCGTCGCCCACGACGAAGAACGCCATGTCCTGCTCGACTTCCCGGTACAGCCTCAGCACGTGCGGAACATAAATCGTCGGCATCACAAGTGCTAGCACGTTCGCCCCCAACTCACGGACACATTGATCACTCGACACGAACAAACGCTCGCCCAATGGAAGTTACCGCGCACCATCCGGCTCGTCAATGAACGAGAATTTTCTGCTAAAAGACGAAAAACTGCAGCTTGAGGCACCGGCGGCACACCATCGCGCCACCGCCACAATTTTTGAACCGATGTCAGAAAACGACGTTGAACGACGCGCCGTGACCGTAGTTCACCACGCGATCCCCTGCTTTCGGAGCATGTCTTATGCTGCATCCCGAGTTGATTCCGTCCACCACGTACGGGCCGAGGACGTAAGACACGGCCGTGCGCCGCGCCTCGCCCGTCGTCGTGTCGAAGAAGTCCATCTGCAAGGGATCCGCTTCGACGTGTGCTTGCACGACGTGGTCGCGCAGTTCCGCCGCCCGTTCCACTCGTTGCCGCCACGCACCCGGATCGGTGTCGCGGCCGATCAGCACGCCCTGCCCGCCGGCGGAGTTCAGCGGCTTGAGGACGAACTCGTCCGGCCGGCCGGTGATCAGCTCGGTGAGCTCGGACGACCGTCCCCGGTACTCGACCTCCCCGCGCTCGACGCGTCTGGTCCAGGGCACGTGCTCCCGGACGAACTCCCGGTCCCGCTCCGGGAGCGCGACCTCGCCCGAGCTCAGCCAGGCGAGCACCAGCTTGCTGGACAACGACTGGCCCGAGTCGGAGACCATGAACACCGTCTCCGCGTGCGCACGGGCCAGCTCGTCGAGCGAGAAGCCCGACCTGGCCAAGCTGTCGGACTGGAAGTGCTTGAGAGCGATGGAGAATCGTCGTCCGGCCGCCCCGAAGCGGTCGGGTTCGACGAAGACGCTCTCGAACCCGTGCGCCCGCAGGTACTCCGCCTCGCCCTCGAAGTACTCGACGCCGACGAGCGTCTCGTTGCGCGTCGTCCCCACGACGGCCACGGACTGCGGCACGTCTCTTTCGGCGCAGATCTTCCGGTAGAGGGCCAGCCTGCCGGCGAACGGTTCCGGCAGCTCTCCCGGCACGGGGTCCGGCAGCGGCCCGTACAGCTCCCGATAGGCGACCGACAGCGGGTGCAGCGAGATCGGGTCGCCGTTGGCCGCCCCGAAGTTGCACTCCAGGAACACCGGCCTCCCACCGGACAGCACCACGTCCGGCCGCACGTTGCGGCCGGAGTACTCGATCTCGTGCTCGACGCCCCCGGCGCAGAGCAGGGGAAGCCGGCCGGGGGCCAGGCCGACCCGCGACGCCAGCTCCGCCGGATCACCGGTCAGCGACCAGCAGACCCGGTGGATCAGCGCCACGAGGTGCCGAGTCGCCGCGTTGAGGACGGATCTGCGCTCCGGCGCCAGCACGACCGGCCGGACGGGCACCGCCGAGGGATCGGCGGCGAACATCTTTCCCCGCAGCGCCTTGAGGAGGTGGTTCGCGGCACGACGTGGATGCCCGGCGTCCGACATCGCTTCGGCAGCAGCGGGCAGTTCACCCCAGAAGTCCATCGCTCCCCCGTCGTGCGAGTCCGTGATCCGGCCCAGCGGGCGTCACCCCGCCTTGAGCTACGTCAGAACAGGAAGTCGAGCCGTGCGTCGTCCCGCAACGGCGCCAGGTCGACGCCGTGGTCCTCCAGCATCGCGCGGGCCGCCGCCTTGATCTCGTCGGGAGGGATGCCCGCCTCGTCGTTCAGCCGCTTCGTCTGCACGGCGCTCAGCTCCGCGTACGACTCTCCCAGGCCGCGCCGCACCGCGTCGTCGGCCAGCAGGACCTCGAACAGGTCGGTGAGCCGGAAGCGCGCCAGGTAGACCGTGTCGGCGCCCTCCTGCCTCATCCGCTCGCGATAGCTGCTGGCGCCGACGTGGATGATGTCGGTGGAGATCTGGACGTTGTCCGCGACGACGGCCTTGTTCGTCAGGCCGTGCGCCCGCAGGACCACTCCGGCCACCATCGGCGTGTCCACGAGCCACCCGGTGCGCTGCACGTCCGGGCCGAACCAGCCCAGCGCGTCGGCACGACGTGTGCTCGGCACCGTCCGGCCGTTCTCGTAGATGTCGAGGAGCCCGAAGTGCGGACTCAGCTCGCCGTTCTCGTCGACACCGAGCACCTGCTCCAGGTAGCGCTGGTGGCGCTCGGTCACGAGACGCGAGATCGAGTACGGCGACGCCCTGCCCACGTTGGTCGGCAGCGGTGCGTAGCTGTTGAGGGTGGTGCCTTCGGCGACCAGCACGTCCCTCGCCTTCCGGTCCCACACGACGAGCGGTGTCTTCGCGAACCCGAGAGGTTCGTAGGTGAACGCCGCGTGCGACGCCACGTCGTCCGCCATGGGTGCGAGCAGGTCCCGCCAGATCCGGGGGTTGAGCACGAAGCAGTCCGCGTCGACCCAGCCGAACGACCCGGAGGTGCCGTCCATGATCATTTCGTACACCAGCTCGTTGTCGAACCGCTGGTCGAAGTTGAAGACGGGGTGCCCGGTGGCCTCCAGGAACTCGACTTCGTCACGCGTGAGGCTGGTACCGGCGAGGAGCACCGGCTGCCCCGGTGGCACGAACTCCAGCGACTTCGCCGCGAAGTGCACGCCGCCGGTGCGAAAGGTCATCCCGATGACCGTCTGGTCGGTGCCGAGCAGACCGGCGTCGGACAGGAAGGCGGTGAACGCCTCCCGCACCGGTTTCTCGACGACGTCGAGTTCTTCTTCGGACGAGACCCTGGCGATGGGCATGTTCCACTCCCCCGGACGTGCTCGTGTGTGTCTCTGGAAGGTCGGTGTGACTGTCAGTTCTGCCGCACCGGCAGGTCGCGCATCTTGACGACCGGTGAGAACAGCAGGAAAACGGCGGGCAGCATGGTCGCGGCCATGGCCACCCACAAGGCGCCTCGAGGACCGAGCTCGGCACCGAGCACGCCGCCCAGCAGCGCACCGAGGGGTACCGCGCCGTACAGGAGGAACTTCGACGTGGCGGTGACGCGGCCAAGGACCTCCGGAGGGCAGTAGCCCTGACGGAAGGCGCCGGACACGGTGTTGTAGATGGTGACGCCGGTGAGCGGCACGACCGCACCGACGGCGAACAGGACGAGCCCTGGTCCAGGTGTGGTCAGGGGCACCAGCAGGCCGAACGGCGCGGCCACGAGCGACGTCGTGAACAGGGTGCGCGCGGTGCCGAGCCGCTCCGCGACCTGCCGCGCGATCAGCGCTCCGATCAGGCCGCCGACACCCCACAGCGCGATCAGCAGACCCGCCGTCCCCGCGCTCAGGCCGACGGTGCGCACGAGGAAGACGATCACCAGGGCCTCCCCCGCGCTCATGGCGAGGTTCGCGATCGTCGCGTTCAGCGCCAGGACGCGGAGCAGCGCGTCCTTCGCGACGAGCCGGATTCCGTCCCCGATCTCCGTGAGCAGGCTCGTCCGCCGCCCGGCGGCGGGATGACCCGGCCGGCGCCGGACACCGAGCAGGCACAGCGCCGAACAGGCGAAGCCCGCCGTCCCGGCCAGCAGGCCGTTGCCCGGTCCCACCGTGGTCGCGAGCAGTCCGCCGAGACTCGGCCCCAGCACCAGGGCGGCCGCCTCACTCGCCTGCAGCTTGGCGTTGCCCTCGATCAGGTCGGACTTCGACACCAGCGACGGCCAGTACACGGGGCTCGCGGTGCTGGCGAACACCCCCGCGGCACCGACGACCAGCGCGACCGCCAGGAGCAGCGGGACGGAGAGCACGCCTGCCCACACGCTCACGGTCATCAACGCGAGAGCGACCGCGGACACGCAGCTCGCCGCCACGAGCACCGGCCGGGGAGGGAGCCGGTCGACCCAGGCGCCCGCGGGCAGGCCGATGACCAGCCAGGGCGTCCACGTCGCGGCCATCAGCACTCCGACGACAACCGGGCCCGCGTGCAGCGATTCAAGTGCGAACAGCGGCATGAGAACGCCGACCACGGCGGTGCAAAGACGGCTGAACGATTCTCCGGCCCAGAAAAGGGCGTAATCACGCTCGCGCAGAAGCCCGCCGACGGGCCGTCGGCGAAACTCTCTCCCATCGGCTTGGCCAACTATTTCGATCACGCGTCCCCCCTGGGTTCATCCCCGTGGATTGCGGCACCATTGCCGCAGGGTCGCACAAACACCACGCGGACGGCAAAGGAATACGTGGAACGACAGGCCGGACGAACCGGAAACCGGCCTCACGGCCGAACGCCGACCTCACGCCACCGATTCATCTTCCCATGATCGCGAAGGAAGTCCGCGTCGTCCCCGCACCAGGAGACACGTCAGGGCCGATCCACCGGCGTGCCGGCACGGCGTTCGTCACCACGTCGAGACAAACGCTCGTGAGCTGCGAAAACTTGGTCTTCGCCGGACAGCGGCTCCGTCAGGGCCGCACAGGCCGGCGGAGCGATCAGGCCGCACCACGGCGACGCGCACCGCTCGACCACGAAACGTGCAACGAAAAAAAGATCATGGAACCAGACATTTCGACGCCCCCAGTGTCCCATCTTGCGTCTTGCGCCGAAGCTACGCCCGACCCCAGTCAATGTCAACACGAGCCGAGCCCACTGCAATATACGAGCCGCCGCCGACGCACTTATGCGCGTACTCGGGACCATGATCGCGATACACCGATCGGGTGAAATGGACAGCGGCGCGGTTGTGATGATTCCCGCACCACTGCTAGGACGGAACTGCTGCCGGTGACCCGTGGTCAAATCCGGCTAAAATCTGGGGGAAAGGACTGCCTGATGGCGACAGGTAAGTTCGCCAAGCTCGGCTCAAACGAATCCGAGATTCCTTCGGCCGACCTGGTGACACGTACGAGCTACAACTCGGAAAGCATTCCACTGGTGTACGAGCTCGACCCGGACCTCGACGTCGCGGCATGGGTCGAGGACAACCGGGCCGGGCTGTACGAGGCCCTGTACGGCCACGGCGCCCTGCTGCTGAGGTCCGCCCGGAGGCCGGACTTCGACCAGGTCGCGACGACGTTCAACGGCAAGCCGGTGGACTACAAGGGCGGTGCGGCCATCCGCAGCCGGGTCGACAAGACGACCTACACCGCCAGCGAGTACCCCGCGGAGCTCGACATCCGGCAGCACAGCGAGTTCTGCTACGCCCACGACTGGCCCATGCTGCTGTTCTTCCACTGCGACGTCGCTCCCCGCGACCGGGGCCAGACACCTCTGACGGACAACCGGCGCCTCCTGCGCGAGATCCCGGCCGAGATCCGTGCGGAGTTCACCCGGCGAGGGCTCCTCTACGTCCGGGGATACGGCTACAACCGCACCTGGCAACGGTCGTACGAGACCGAGAGCAGGGCCGAGGTCGAAGCCATCTGCGCGGCCGAGGACAGGCGCGTGGAGTGGGTCGGCGACGACCAGCTGCGCACCTACGAGACCCGGCCGGCGATCGCACGACACCCCGTCACCGGCGACGAGGTGTGGTTCAACTACGCGCACGGCTTCCACATCTCGCGGATGGACAGCGGCATCCGCGACGTGTTGTCGACCTCCGACGAGGACACCGACGACCAGCTGTGGCCGAACAACGTCTTCTGGGGTGACGGTGGGGAGATCGACCCGGAGATCATCACCGCGGTCAACGAGGTGGTCGAGCGGTGCACCGTCCAGTTCGACTGGCAGGAAGGCGACACCTTGATCGTCGACAACATGCTGTGCGCACACGGCCGTCGTCCGTACACCGGCCCCCGCCGGATCCTCCTCAAGATCGCGGAGTCGTACGCGGACCTCGTGCGGGAGCGGGTATGACGTCCGAGGCTCAGACGGACGGCACGCGCGAGCTCGGTCCGTTCCAGCGGTCGGCGCTCGGCGCCGGCACCAGGCTTCTCGAAGCGGCCGTCGAGGTCCCCGGCGTCGCACCGGCGGAGCTCGGCCGGGCCGTGGCCGAGAGCCTGTCCGCCGCACCCGTGCTGACGGCTCGGACGGTGCACGTGCCGGGCCTGCTGGTGCCGAGGCAGGAGGCCCGGCACGTGCGGACGACCGAGACCTCCGGGCACGTGAGCCTCACCGCCGGTTCGCTGCGGGCGGCCATCACGGCGACCCCCGGTGGCTCGCACCTCGCGGTCACCTGTGACGTGATGTTCGCCGACACGGCGTCGATCGGTCTGCTGTTCACCGCGGTCGCGGACCGGTTGGCCGGCCGTGCCCGGTCCGGGAACGGGCCGGGCTTCTTCGACGTCGCCGCGGGCCACAGCGCCATGGCCAGGACGGGTGAGCTGGCCGAGGAGACCGCGTTCTGGGCCGACAGCCGGCTGCGGGTGCCCGACGGCGCGTTGTCGCTCGCCGACGCGATCCCGGCCCCTGGTGAGGTGCCCGGCGTCGGCGAGGTGGAGCTGGACGGGACCGGTGCCGGCGCCGTGGCCGCGGAGGCCAGGAGCTCGGTCGAGGACATCGCCCACCTCGCACTGGCCGTGGTCGTGCAACGGATCGGCATGCCCCACCAGGCCGTCGGCATCACCGCGGACGCCCGTGGGCTGATGGGACTGCCGGAGGTGATCGGGCCGCTGACACAGGTGGTTCCCGCGCCGTGGCGCCTCGACCTGGCACAGGACGCGGTGACCGCGTTGCGCGCCGCAGCCGAGGACCGCACCCGCAGGGAGTCCATGGTCGGAGGGCCGGCACTGGCTCAGATCGGAGAACGCCCGAGCATCGTGTTCGACGGCGCCGGCCGTCCCGCTCTGCCGCCCGGCTGGGTCGTGACCCGGTGGTCGTACCCGGTCGACGGCGTGGCCACCCTCGGTCTGCGGCGCAACGGTGACCGGCTGGTCCTGGACGCGGTCTCGGCCGGCGGCGACACGGCCCGCGCGGCGGCTCTGCTGTCCATGTGGGGTGCGGTGCTGGGCGGGCTGCTCCGGTCCCCCGGCACGCCGCTCGCGGACCTGCCCTTGGTGCCGCCGGAGCCCGCGGCCGAACTGGCCGCCCGGCTCGTGCCCCCGGCGTCCCCCGCACCACGCCTGATCGACCGGTTTCGCGAGCACGTCGCCGCGACCCCGGACGCGTCCGCGGTCCGGCACGGCGACGTCACGTGGGACTACGCGCGACTGGCGGCCAGGGTGGGCGACATCGCCGCGGCGGTCGGCGAGATGCCGGTCGGCACGGTCGTCGGGGTGCTCGGCGAACACGAACCCGATGTGCTCGCGGCGACGCTCGCGATGCTGTGGAAGGGCTGCGCGTTCCTCCCGTTGTCCCCCTCCGAGCCGTCCGGCCGGATCCACGACGCGCTGAGCCGCTCCGGTGCCGGCGCCGTGCTCCTCGGACGTGGCGCCGAGGTCTCCGCTCCGCCGGGGTGCAGGGCGGTGGTGCTGAGCGAGGTGCCCGAGTCCGGCACCCCGCTGCCCGATGCCGTCCCCGCGGGTCCGGAGTCGCTCGCCTACGTGTTGCGCACGTCCGGGTCCACCGGGGTGCCGAAGCTGGTCGGCATCCGCCGGTCCAGCCTGGACAACTACCTGTCGTGGACGGCGGAGGACCTGCTGGGCGACGGCGCCGAGATGCCCGTGCTGTCGAGCACGATCTTCGACGCCTCGTTCAAGCAGACCCTCGGCGTGCTCCACGCGGGGCGCTGTGTGTGGATCCCGCGAGCCGATCGCCTCGACACCGCGGCGATCCACGCGGAGCTGTCCGCAGCCGGGGTACCGCTCGTGCTCAACTGCGTGCCGAGCTACCTGTCGGTGTTGATCGCCGAGCAGGAGGCTCGGGGAGCGGGCATGTCCGTTCGCCGGTTCCTCTGCGGTGGGGAGCCGCTCAAGCCGGCCCTGGTGAGCAGGCTGCGGGAGGGCTGGCCGGAGGCGGAGGTGTGGAACCTCTACGGACCGACCGAGGCCACCGCCACCGCGACGGCCGGGCGGGTCGTCGACGGCGAACCGGTCACGGTCGGCGTGCCCGTCGCCGGAGCCGGTGTGGTGGCCGTCGACGCGGGCGGTCAGGTGCTCCCGCACGGAGTCCGCGGCGAACTGGCGATCACCGGTCCCGGACTGGCCACCGGCTACCTGTCCGGGCACGAGGGCCGTTCCCCGTTCATCCGGCTGAGGCTCGGCGACCACGAGATCGCCGCGTACCGGACGGGCGACCTCGGGGTGGTGTCCGGATCGGGCGCCGTGGTCGTCCTCGGGCGGATCGACGACCAGGTCAAGATCAACGGCTGGCGGATCGAACCCGCGGAGGTCGAGGCCGTGGCCCAGGGGGTGTCCGGGGTGAAGGACGCCGTCGTGGTGCTGGACGACCGGGCCGACGAGCGCAGGCTGCGGCTGTTCGTGACCGGTGCCGCCGAGGTGCCCGCGGTCGCCGAAGCGCTCGCGGCGCTGTTGCCCGCGCCCATGGTTCCGGCGTCGATCACCGTCGTGGACCGGTTCGACACCGGCGTGACCGGAAAGGTCGACCGGCGCGCGCTGCTGCGCCGCGTGGACCAGTCCGACCACCCGGCGCCGTCCGACTACGACCCCGTCGAACTGGAGGTCGCCACGGTCTGGCGTGACGTGGTGCGGCAGGGCTGGCCGCGCCCCGACGACGACTTCTTCGGCGCCGGCGGGCATTCCCTGCACCTGGCGCGCCTGGTCAACGTGCTGCGCGCCAACGGCCACGAGCAGCTGTCCCTGAGGAAGGTGGTCCGCCGGCCGACGGTGTCGTCCATCGCCTCGGCCATCCGCGGTGAAGGGTCCGGCCAGGACGGCAGTGCCGAGTTCCGCTCCGACCGAGAGGAGTAGGTGATGTCCCGCGACACCGAGCCGAACCAGGCCACCCTCGCGCAGGAGTTCCTCGCCGCCACCGCCGCGCACCTCGGTGTGGACGACCTGCGGGATCTCCCCCTCGTCTCGGAGCTGCCTCCCGCCGAGGCGCGGAGGGTGCGCGTCGAGGACCCTCGCAACCCCACCCCGGACGAGCTCGACGCCCTCGCCGCCGGCTTCCACAGCCGCTTCGGCATGGTGGCCTTCGAGTGCGCCACCTACGACGTGGGGGACGTGCACCCGCTCATCCACCTGGGCGACCGGCTGCGCGACCGCATGCCGTGCCGGTGGCCCATCGACAACTTCGAGGACGTCGCCGACCGGACGACGAAGATCCGGGACACGGGCCCGGACGAAGGCAAGCCGCGGGCCCTGTCGAACCAGGCGCTGGCCGCCCACCAGGACGGCTGGTTGTCACTGCGCGGCGTCATCGCGGTGACGGGGCTGTGCGCCGACAGCGCACCGCCGTCCGCGGCCGTGACCTACTCGCAGAACGTCGTGCGCCTGGGGCTGGACCTGTGGCGCCGGGACGAACCCGCGTTCACCCGGCTGTTCGCACCCGGCGCCGTGGTGGTGGTACGCCGCTCCGACGGCCTGCGGCACAGCTCGCCGGTGCTGGAAGTGCACGACGGACAGCCCCGCGGGTTCTTCCGGGGCGTGAACGACGAGTTCGACGTCCTGCCCGGTGACGACGATCCCGCCACCGGCCGGGCGGTGGCGTTCATGATCGAACACACCGGCGAGGACGCGCCGGGGTCGTGCTTCACCCGCCTCGACCGGCCAGGACGCGGGTTCCTGCTGGACAACCGCCAGTGCGTGCACGGACGCACCGCGTTCGTCGACGGGGACGAGCAGCACGAGAAGCGCGTCATCGCCTCGAAGTGGTGGGCGGCTGAAGATCGCTACAAGGACGTCCACTGGGGAGCACCGGAGGTCGCGGCGGCCCCGTGACGGGGCTGCCAGAACCAGACCAGCACCACCACACTGGGGGAAGAGCATGCCGGACAACCTCGTGACGATGCGCGGGGGCCCTGGACCAGTCATCGCCTTCGTGCACTCGGCGAGCGGCCTGGTCACGGGCTTCCGCAGACTCGTGCCGCACCTCCGCCGCGGCGGCGCCGTGTACGCGTTCGCCAGCGTGGAGCCGGGATCGGAACAAAGCACGATCGCGACCGTGGCCGCGAGCTACTGGGACCAGCTCCGCGAAGCCGTGAACGGACCGCTGGTCCTGGCGGGCTGGTCCTTCGGCGGCGCCGTGGCGCTGCGGATGGCGTCGCTCGCCGAGGCGGCCGGGTGCGATGTCCGGTGCGTGGTCCTGATCGACTCGGGCACCCCCGAGCTGCTGTCGACCAGGACCGACTCGGTGGTGGAGCAACTGGCCGGCCTGTTCGAGCTCGACCCGGCCGACCTCGCGCACGGCACCGACGTGGCCGACCTCGACGCGGCTCTGGAGCTGATCGCCGCACGGCTGGGCGTCCTGCACGGCGACGAGCACATCGACGTCGCCGACCTGCGGCCGTTCGTCGAAGTCCACGACTGGCACATCCGCGTCGCCCGGCGCGCATGGCGGCCGCAACCGGTGACGGCGCCGGTGGTGCTGGTGCGCGCACGCGACGAGAAGGGCTGGGGCGACGTGCCCACCGATCTCGGCTGGTCGTCCGCACTGGGCCACGCACCGGAAATCGTGTGGACGCCGGGCAACCACCACGACCTGATGTCGGCGCGGCACGCACCGCACCTGGCTGGCGTGCTGAACCTCGTCACCGCGGAGCACCCCGGCCCGGCCGGGACTCCGGGCCCGGCGATGGAGCAGCTCGCATGACCGGCGACAGCTACGACGACGACCGGCTCTTCTCGGACGTGGCCGTGATCGGCATGGCCGGGAGGTTTCCCGGGGCAGCCGACGTCGGCGAGTTCTGGCGAGCGTGTGTGGAGGGGGCTCAGTGCACGTCGCACTGGGACGGTCCCCGGGCTGCCGCCGGACAGGTGCTCGCCGGTGGCCTGCTCGCCGATCAGGACATGTTCGACGCGGCGGCGTTCGGCGTCACCCCGGCGGAGGCGGAGCTGCTCGACCCGCAGCACCGCGTGTTCCTCGAACTGTGCTGGCGAGCGCTGGACGACGCCGCGGTCCCGGCAGGAGGCGACGAGCTGGTGTCGGTCTACGCGGCCGCCGCCCCCAGTCGCTACCGGCCCGCGCGGAGCGCGCGCGACGACCCGCGCGCGACCTATCAGCAGATGATCGCCAACGGCCCGGACTACCTCGCCACCAGGGTCAGCTATCTGCTGGACCTGCGGGGCGAGGCGGTCAACGTGCAGACGGCCTGCTCGTCCTCCCTGGTCGCCGTGCACCTGGCGTGCCAGAGCCTGCGGACGGGTGCGAGCGACGTGGCGCTCGCGGGCGGCGTGTCCATCGACCCCGACCAGCACGAGGGCTACTTCCACCAGGAGGGCATGATCGGTTCGCCGGACGGGCGCTGCCTGCCGTTCGACGCCGAGGCGCGTGGCGCGGTGCCGGGCAACGGCGCCGCGGTCGTCGTTCTCCAGCGGCTGGGCGACGCCCTGGACGAGGGTCGCCGGGTGCACGCGGTCATCCGGGCGACCGCGGTCAACAACGACGGCCGGGACAAGTCGGGGTTCATGGCGCCCACCGTGCGCGGCCAGGTCGAGGTGATCGCGTCCGCCCTGAGCACCGGTGACGTGGCGGCGGAGTCCGTCGGCTACCTGGAGGCGCACGGCACCGGGACCCGGCTCGGCGACCCGATCGAGTTCGCGGCGGCGAGCCGCGCGTTCCGGATGTTCACCGCCGAGGAGGCCTTCTGCGCCCTGGGGTCGCTGAAAGCGAACTTCGGGCACCTCGACCGGGCCGCCGGGGTGACGGGACTGATCAAGGTGGTGCACGCGGTGCGCGAGGGCGTCGTGCCACCGCTGACCGGCTTCCGCGCACCGAACCCCGAACTGCGCCTGGACGGCTCCCCGTTCCGGGTACCGCTCGTTGCGGACGAGCGGTGGCCGTCGGACGGACCTCGACGCGCGGCGGTCAGTTCGTTCGGCGTGGGTGGCACGAACGCCCACGCCGTCGTCGAGGAGTACCGGCCCGCACCGGTCTTCGAGGACCGCGCCGGGGACGGCGCGAGTGCTGTCGTGGCACTGCCCCTGTCCGCGCACGACGACGACGCGCTCGGCCAGGTCGCCGCCGAGCTGGCGGACCGGCTCGACCGGTCCGGGCTCCCCTTGGCCGGGGTGGCACGCACGCTGGCCGCCGGGCGCCGCGCGTTCGGCACGAGGACGGTCGTCGTGGCAGCCGATGCGACGCAGGCGGCGCGACTGCTGCGCGAGCCGCCGGCGCCCGCGATCGCCGTGGACGAACCGCTCGCCTTCGTGTTCCCGGGACAAGGCGCCGAAGTCGTCTACGCCGCCTCGCCGCTGATGGCCAGGTTCCCCGTGTTCCGGTCGGAGGTCGAGGCGTTCGCCGACGCGGCGGGCATGTCCGCCGACGCGCTGCTGGACGGGGTGAGCGGCCGGACGGGGAAGTACCGGGAGTTCGCCTACCAACCGTCGCTGGTCGCCGTGCAGGTGTGCCTCGCGCGACTCGCCGAGCACCTGGGTGCCGAGCCTGCGGTGCTGTGCGGCAGCAGCATCGGCGAGTACGCCGCGGCCCACCTCGCCGGGGTGTTCGACCGGAAGAGCCTGATGGACGTCCTGGCCGCACGCGATCGGCTGATGCGCGCGACCGCGGAAGGCCGCATGATGGCGGCTCTGTGCTCGGCGGAGCAGGTGGCGGGCCTGCTGGTGCCCGGTGTCGGGCTCGCCGGCGACAACGCAGCGGACCGCGTCCTGCTCAGCGGAGCCGCGGATGTCATCGAACGCCAGCGCGAGGTGCTGGCCGAGCACGGCGTGGAGACCCGCGTGCTGCCGGGCCGCATCGCCCCGCACGGGCCGATGATGACCGAAGCGGCCGAAGGTCTGCTGGACGTGCTGGCCGGCTGCCGGCTGCGCCCCGCGCAACTGCCCGTGGTCTCCACGCTGACCGGTCGCCAGGCCGAACCCGATGAGCTCGCCGACCCGCGGCACTGGGCGCGGCACCTGACCGAGCCGTTCCTGGTGCGGCAGGCGCTCGGCACCCTGATGGGCTCGGGGTGCCGTCGATTCGTGGAGGCGTCACCGGGCGACACGCTCACCAGGCTGGCGGCCCGCGCCTCCGGCTCGTCCGGGCAGGCCGTGACGCTGGGCGGACCCGCCGGCGGTGACCCCGTGCGGGTTCTCCTCGACGCGCTCGGCGGCCTGTGGTGCAAAGGCACGCCGGTCAGGTGGGACCTCGCCAACGGCACCGCGGACGTTCCGTTCGCAGACCTGCCGCCGTATCCGTTCCAGCGCAAGAGGTACTGGAGCCACGCGCCGGAGACCGCCGTCACCCTGTCCGAAGAGCTGCCCGCGGGCAGGATGCTCGCCGTTCCCGTGTGGCGCCCCGCGCCCCTGCCCGCCCTCCAGAAGGACGCGCTGCCCAGCCGGGTCGTGGTGCGCGCACCCGCGGGCGGGCTCGGATCCGCGCTGGCCGCGCGGCTCGTCGAGCTCGGTGTCACCGTCGAATCGGTGCGCCCCGGCGAACCGGTCCCCGAGCTCACCGCCGGCCCGCCACCGGTGCTGGTGGATCTGGCATCGGCTGGTGCGACACCAGCCGGCGACGTGGGCACTTCCGCCGGCCCGCCACCGGTCCCGGTGGATCTGACACCGACCGCCACCACACCAGGCGACGACGTGGGCACCTCCGGCGAGCTGGAGTCCTGGCTGGAAGCAGGGCTGCTCGCCCCGGCGAGGGCCGTCCACGCGCTGCGGCCTTCGCGGCTCATCACCGTCACCCGTGGCCTGTGCCCCGTGCTGCCCGGTGAGCACGCCGAGCACCGCCAGGCGGCCGCGGTCGGCCTGGTGCGGTGCGCGCCGCACGAATGGCCTGGTCTGGTGACCACGCTCGTCGACCTCTCCCCCGGCGACGGCACTTCACCGGCGGACGAGGTGACCGCGCTCGTCCACGAGCTCGCCGCACCCGGCGACCGCGACGTCGCGCACCGCGGAGGCGTCCGCTACCGGCGGTTCCACGAACCGGTCCGGGCGTCTGGGCGCAGTCCGCTGCGAGCCGGCGGCACCTACCTCGTCATCGGCGGTACCGGCCGGCTGGGGCCGGTCGTGGCCGAGGCCGTCTCGTCCGAAGTCAGCGCGACGATCGTGCTCGCGGGCCGCACTCCTGGCCGCGCACGCCCGGCGCACGAGCAGACCTTGGTGGACGAGGCTCGCGCCCGTGGTTGCACGGTCGTGGAGTGCAGGCTCGATTCTGCCGACGAGCAGGCGCTCAACCAGCTGCTCGACGACCTGACCGACCGGCACGGACGAGTCGACGGCGTCTTCCACCTGGCGGCCGACACCTCCGTCGAACGCTTTCCGCTCCTGAGCGAGGTGGACACCGCGGGCGCGAGCGCCATCGCCGACGCGAAACTGCGCACCGCGGCACACCTGGCCGCCGCCGTGCGCGGTCGGGACCTCGGCTTCGTCGTGCTCTTCTCGTCGATCTCCACGGTGATCGGTGCGTTGCGCTTCGGTCCCTACGTCAGCGCCAACGCCCATCTCGACGCGCTCGCGTCCCGGATGCGGGTGGCCGAGGGGCTTCCCTGGACCTCGGTGGTGTGGGACAGCTGGACGCCCACGGGCGAGGCGACCCCGGGCACCCTCGGCGCGCTCGACGGCGGCCGGCTGCTCCGGGCGGCGCTGAGCTCCGACGTTCCGGTGGTGCTGGCGCTCGCCGAGGACATCGAGCGACGCCGTGATCAAGTGCTGGCCGATCTGGCCGTGGTCGCTGACGCGAGTCGTGCCGCGAGCGCGCCGGAAGACCGCTCGCAGGCCGTGAGTTTCGTCCTCGACACGATCGAGCAGGTCACCGGGCACCGGATCGGAGACCGGTCGCGGAGCCTGACCGGCCTGGGCATCGACTCACTGCAGATGATGCAGATAGCGGCGCGGCTGCGCTCGCTGTTCGGGCCGTCCGTGTCGCTGGGGTCGGTGCTGGCGGCGAAGTCGGTGTCCGACATCGTGGATCTCGCCGAACAGGACGAGCCGCCCTCGCCCGCGCCCGCTGCCGAGGTGACCTCGGAGCCGGGGGCGGACGCGCTGTCGACCGTCCAGCAGCGCCTGTGGTACCTGGCCCAGCTGGAACCGGACGCGGCGAACTACAACGTGCCGTTCGGCTGGTGCCTGCCGGACGACGTGGACGTGGCGGCCGCGGCCGCGGCGGTCCGGGTCGTGCTGGAGCGTCACGAGCTGCTGCGGTCGGCCTATCAGTCCACCGCGGACGGTCTGCCGTGCCGGGTCGTGCTGGACGTCGACGACGTTCCCGTGGAGCAGGTGCCGCTGACCGGGCACGACCACGACCAGGAGTTCGCCGCCCTGGCGCGGCGCCACGTGGACCACGCGTTCGACCTGAGGAAGGGCACCGTGCGAGTGCTGCTCGCCCACGTCGCGGGGACGGCGGTTCGCGTGCTGTTCGTCTGTCACCACATCTGCGTGGACGCGTGGTCCGTGCGGATCGTCCACGACGACCTGCGCAAGGCGTTGTCCGCGGGCGCGACCGGCCTTGCCGCGCCGCCGGCGAACTACCACGGCTTCGTGCGGTGGGAGCACGAGGTGCGCGCCTCGCCCGACTACCCGCGGCACCTGGACTACTGGCGGTCGGTCGTGCACGGCACCCAGCCGACCGTGCCGCCCGCCGACAGCGACGTGCCACCGGTGACGACGCCGGGGATCGAGCGTCCGACCGGCGTTCTGCACCGGATCATGCCGATGGACGCGCTGCGCCGGTTGCGCGAGGTGCTCCAGGCCCAGGGCGTCACCCTCTACACGGCGGGACTGACCGGGCTGGCGCTCGCGCTGAGCCGGGCGTCGGGAGATCGGGACGTGGTCATCGGCACGAACCTGGCCAATCGGTGGAGGCCCGAGTTCGAGCACGTGGTGGGCATGTTCGTCGATCCGGTCGTGCTCCGGCTGCGCCCCGCGGAAGGACCGGGCGGAGCACCGGCCGCCACCCTGGGCGACGCGCTGGCCGGGGTGCAGGCCGGTTTCGCCGAAGCCCTGTCCCACTCCGAGGTGTCCTACCTCGACGTGGCCCAGCAAGCCGCCCGCGGCAACGGCGACAACTCGTTGTTCTCGGTGATAGCCACGATGTTCGACACCGGGCAGGGCGACGACTAGTTCGCCACGCTCGACGTGCCCATGCCGTCGGCCTCGAAGTTCCCGCTGGCGGTGGAGTTCCTCCCTCGTGCCGACGGGCTGCTGCTGCACGTCCTCTACGCGGCGGACCGCTACCTGGAGTCCACTGTGGAGCGAATCGTGTCGTGGATCGTCGATTTCCTGGTGGCGATCGGCAGGCACGGACCGGGCGCGCCGCTGAGCGAGTTCACGTCCTGGGCGCGGCCGGCCGCGGAGCGGTTCGCGCGCTTCCAGGACCCGACCGTCACCCCCGGCTGATCGCGGAGAGGAAGCCGATGCGAGGCAACACCACCGAGCCCGTCCTCGGCAGCCTGTGCGACGCGCTCACGTTCCACGCCGGCCACCACCCCGGCCGCGAGGCGCTCACGGACGGGGACACCCGCACCTGGACGTACGGGCAGCTGCGCGACCACGTCGTCGCCGTGGCGAACGCCTTGGCGCGCAACGGGGTGCGCCGCGGCAGCCGGGTGGCGGTGATGGGAGGGCGCACCGCGGACACGGTCGCCGCACTGCTGGCCGTGCTGCACGCGGGTGGCGCCTACTGCGTGCTCGACCCCGATCTGCCCCGCGCGCGTCAGGAGCTCGTCCTCGCCGACCTGGCTCCCGACGCCGTGCTCGTCACGGCGGGCGGCTGGGACGGGGGCGGCGCGGCTCCCGTGGTGAGCTCGGCAGAGCCGGGGCCGGCGGGCGACGTCGAGGCGACGCCGGACGCGACCGGTGACGACCTCGCGTACGTCATGTACACCTCCGGTTCCACCGGTAGACCCAAGGGCGTTCTCGTCGAGCACGGCAGCGTGCTCAACATGCTCCGCTCCTACGACGTCCTCGCGCCGCCGCGGGAACGGCTCGTGGGATCCCTGGTCGCCCCGTGCGGGTTCGACGTCTCCGTCTGGGAGATCTTCTCGGTGCTCGCACGAGGCGGGACCCTGTGCGTCCCGGCGACCGCCCACCTGCGCGACGGCGCCGCGCTGTGGCGTTTCCTGGCGGACTCCGGGGTCACCAGCGCCTACGTCCCTCCGGGTCTCCTCCCCTCGCTGGTCGACGCCGCCGAACGCGACAGGGCCGGCCGCAGCGCACTGGACCGCGTGCTCGTCGGCGTCGAACCGATTCCTCTCGGGCTGCTGGACAGGTTCCGGGCAGCGGTGCCGGGGCTGCGGGTGGTCAACGGATACGGTCCGACGGAGGCGACGATCACCGCCACGCTCCACCTCCTCGGCCCCGTGCACGACCCTGCGCGGCGCACGCCGATCGGGCGTCCGGTGCTCGGTTCGGCGGTCGTGCTCGTCGACGAGCGGCTGGAACCGGTGCCCGAGGGCGAACCCGGCGAGGTCGTCGTCCTCGGATCGTGCCTCGCCCGCGGGTACCACCGCGCCCAGAACGGCGGATTCGGTGAGTTTCGCGGGCGGCGCGCCTATTTCACCGGCGACCACGCCCGCCTGCTGCCCGACGGTTCCCTGGAGTTCGTCGGCAGGCGCGATGGCCAGGTCAAGGTCAACGGGTTCCGGGTGGAGACCGGTGAGGTCGAGGCGGCGCTCGCCGAGCTGCCCGGCGTGCGCCGATCACTGGTGCTGACGACCGGTGCCGCCGGCGCGGTCCGGCTGATCGCCGCGGTCGAAGGGGACGCGCGTCCCGAAGCGGTGCGTGAGCACCTGACGAACGTGTTGCCACCGCACATGATCCCGTCGCGCGTGCTCGTCGTGCCCGGCTTCCCGCTGACGGCGAACGGAAAGGTCGACAACGCCGCGCTGCTCGCCCTCGACCGGCAGCGGCCCGCGGACGCCCCTGCTCCCGCCCCGGCCTCCACCGCCGGGCAGCAACGGGTCGCGGACGTGTGGGCCGAGGTCCTCGGCGTGGCCGAGGTGGGACTGGACGACGATTTCCACTGGCTGGGCGGGACCTCGCTCGACGCCGTGCGGATCGCGACCCGGCTGACCTCCGCCGACCGGGCCGTGTCCGCGGCCGCGGTGTTGTCCGCGCGGACCGTGCGGGCCCTTCTCGCCACCGATCACGGTCTCGCGGCCTCCGCCTCCGCACCGGCCCGGCCCGGGACACATCCAGCCTCACGTGCCCACGAGGGGCTGTGGGCGTGGCGGGAGCTGATGCCGGAGGACGCGTCGACCACGGTCGTGCACGCCTTCCGGCTGCCGGGCGATGTCGACCCTGATCGGCTGCGGCGCGCGATGGCGGCCGTGATCGCACGGCACGAAGCCATGCGCACGACCTTCCACGGCACGGACACCGGTGTCGTGCAACGGGTTTCCGCACCCGGCCGGTTCGACCTGCCGGTGTCGCGCATCTCCGGCGAGTCCGAAGTGGACGCCAGGCTGCGGGAACTGGTCGGCCGCCGCCTCGACGTGTCCGTGCGGCCGTGGACCGCGGAGCTGCTGCTGGGCGGCCATTTCGGCGCGCTGGTCCTCGCGGCCGACCACCTGGTGTTCGACGGTGAGTCGGCGGTGATCCTCGAACACGACCTCGCGCTCGCCTACGAGGGACGGCTGACCGGGCCGCCGGTCGCGGGTCCCGCCTCCGAAGGCGCGCTGGCGACCCCGGAGCCGCGACGCGCGGCCGAGCTCGGTGCGTACTGGCGCAACGCCCTGGACGGTCTCGTGGACGCGCCGGCGCTGCCCGAACCGATCGAGCGGACGCCACCCGCCGCCGGCCGCGGGCGCCTCGGACGGAACCTGCCGGAGCCGACGTGGACCGCGGTCAAGGCGCTGGCCCGGCAGGCGCGCACCACGCCTTTCGTGGTGATGCTGGCGGCGCTGAAGGCGTTCCGGCGCCGGCGGGGCGCACCGGCGCACGACGTCGTCTCGATCGCGGTGTCTCGCAGGCAGGCCGTCGCCTGTCCGGACGCCATCGGCCATTTCGTCAACCTGGTTCCGGTGGCCGACCACCTCACCCCGGCCGACGAGGAGCAACCGTTCCGGCGGTACCTGACCAAGATCGCGGAGCTCGTGCGGGACTGCGTGGCACACGGCGATCTGCCGTTCGAGGATCTCGTCGGGATGCCGCGGCCCACCGCGGTCACCTCGTACGCCAGGGTGGTGCTCGCCCAGCGCGCCGCACCACCTGAACCGGCCGGCCCTTCCGCCGTGGTCCGGGAATGGCCGAGGATTCCCTTCAACGCGCTGCACGACCTGACCGTCTTCCTGACGGAGGACAGCGATGCCCGCCGCGCCAGGCTGGACTGGGTGTGGGACGTCGCGAAAGCGTTGCCGGGAACGGCTGAACGCACCGCCGAGGCGTTCGACGCCTTCCTCGCCGCGGTCGTGCTCCACCCCGATGACGCACCGGCGCAAGCGCCCGCGCTCACCACCGACGAGGTCGATCTGACCGCCGCGAACACGGCTGCGGTGGCCCGCTCGGCCCGCCCGACTCTCGTCGAGCTCTTCGAACGTCAGGTCCTCGCCCGTCCCGACGCCGTCGCCGTGCAACGGGGCGCACGCCTGGTCACCTACGCCGAGCTGGCCGAACGCGCGGCCGAGATCCAGGCGCGGCTGCCGGTCTCCCTCGGCCGCGACGACCCGGTCGCCGTGGTCCTGGACAAGTCGGTGGACCTGCTGGCGGCACTGCTCGCCGTGGTGCGAGCCGGTGCCGCCTACCTGCCGGTGGCGCCCGAGCACGCCGCCACGCGCCTGTCCGGCCTGATCCGGCGCGCCGGGGTCGCCGTCTGCGTGACGACATCAGGTCTGGTCTCGCCGGAGGCTCTCGGCGGCGCATCAGCCGTGCTGATCGACACACCTCCTGACGAGACAGGTCGAACGGGGACGCCGGCGGCCGTCTCGGCGGACGACCTGGCGTACGTCATGCCGACGTCGGGGTCCACCGGAGTGCCCAAACTGGTGGGCGTGCCGCACCGCGCGGTGTCCCGGCTGGTGCACGACAACCGAGATCTGCCGCTCGGCCGCGAAGATCGCACGATGCTCGTCGCCAACTCGTCGTTCGACGCCGCGACGTTCGAGATCTGGGGCGCGCTCGCCAACGGCGGCCGGGTCGTGGTGCCCGCTCCGGAAGAGCTCCGCCAGCCGGAGCTCCTCTGCGCGGCCGTGGAACGGTACGGCGTCACCGCCGGGTTCTTCACCGTCACGCTCTTCGAACGACTCGTCGAAGCGGCACCCGCTCGCCTCGCCGGGATGAAGCACCTCGTCGTGGGTGGCGAGGCGGTGCCACCGAGGCTCTTCCTGGAAGCGTCCCGGCACGTGCGGCGGGACGCCCTGGTGAACGGCTACGGCCCCACCGAGAACACGACCTTCTCCTGCTGCTACCGGCTGGACCGCGACCCGGCGGGGCTGCGCTCGGTGCCGATCGGACGGCCGATCAGCGGGTCGGGAGCGCTGGTCGTGAACGACTCGCTGCGGCCCGCTCCGCCCGGTGTGCCGGGCGAGATCCTGGTGTGCGGTGACGGCCTCGCGCGGGGCTACCTGAACGACCCGGACCTCACCGCGGAGCGCTTCGTGGCGGTGGAGGCGCTCAACGGGCGGATCGCGTACCGGACCGGCGACCGAGGACGAGTGCTGCCCGACGGCAACCTGGAGTACCTGGGCAGGTCGGACCGCCAGCTGAAGGTGCGCGGATTCCGCGTCGAGCTCGGTGAGGTCGAGGCCGCGCTCGACGCCCATCCCGCGGTTCGGCGCGCGGCCGCGTACGCCCGGCGGGTCTCCGGACTGCTCTCGTTGCGGGCGGCGGTGGAGGCCGCCGGCGTCGACGGTGCGGCGTTGCGCTCCTGGCTCGCCGGCCGCGTGCCGGACTACCTCGTGCCCGACCGCGTCACCGTGGTGGACGAGTTCCCCATGACGGCCAACGGAAAGCTGGACGAGGCGGCACTGGACGCCGGCCCCGACGCCGACGACGTCCCGTCGGCCGAGCCTCGCACGGCGATCGAGAGAACGCTGACCGGGCTGTGGGCGGAGCTGCTGGGGTTGCGGCGCGTCGGACCCGATGACGACGTGTTCGCGCTGGGTGCCAACTCCATGACGGTGCTCGCCATGGCCGCCCGGCTCCGGCGGGATCTCAGCTTGGACGTGCCGGTCCACGTCCTGTACTCGGTGCGCACCGCACGCGGCCTGGCGCAGCAGGCGCGCACGACCGACGCGGGCGTGGATCCCGAGCTGCGGCAACGGCTCCAGCGCCGCGCGGGCCTGATGAGGAAGGCCGCGAGAGCTCCCCGGCGCTCTCCTCACGACCAGAGCTGATGCAGTCGGTGAACCGTTTCCGATGAGGAGCAGCCGTGCAGTTCGGACACTCCGACGACCCGTACCGCCTGCACGAGGTCATCGCGGAGGTGGTGAACCCGCTGGCGGGGTTCACCCGGCCCACGACGTTCGAGCGAGCGGCGGCACAACTCACGCCGCGCGCCGTCCTGTTGAACCGAATCGACACGCGGGGAAGGATCGCCGTGAAACCTCCGTCAGCGGATGACAAGGTCCAAGGCGCATGAGCCCGCTTCAGAGGGGAATTCGCGAAACGATGCCAAGCGATGTCGCAGGCCCGCCGTTGGAACTGTCGTCGGCCCACGGGGAGTGGATGCGCCGCCTCGGCGAGTTGCCGGGCGAACGGCTGCGCGAACAGGTGAACCACATCGTGCGGTCGGCGAGCGAACTGGGGATCTGGGAAAGGGGCGGCTATGTGCCGCTGCACCCGTTCATCGTGAGCAACGCGGCGGAAGAACGTTTCCACGACGTCGGCCAACGCCTGAAGCAACTCCAGATCGACCACGCGCTGAGCAGCGCGGACGGCGACCTGCACCGCCTGGCCGACGCGGCCGAATGGCCGGAGGACGAACGCTGGTTCCTGGGAACGGGCAGGCCGCTCGCCGACGCACTCGGCGCCGCCCGTTCGGACGTCTTCGTCTCAGGTGGCCGCCCGTACTTCCTGGAAATCAACATCGGCACCTGCCTCAACGGCGCGGTGTCGTCCTCGGCGCTGTCGGACGCTCTGGTCGGGAGCCCGGTCGGTGTCGAGATGGCCGGGACGCACGACCTCAGGTCGAGCTCCTACCTCGACGAACTGGTCCGCTGGGTCCGGGAGAGGTGTCCTGGCGAATCGCCCGAAGTCGCCCTGCTGGCGTTCGCCGACCAAGGCGACGAAGGCGCACTCACGTGGGCGGACGAACACGCCACCCGATTCGCGGCACACGGCATCCCCTGCGAGTTCGTTCCCGTCGACGAGGCCGAGATCATCGGCAACACGCTGGTCTGGCGGGGCAAGCGGTACGGCGTCGCCATCCGGTACTTCATGGTGCGGCCCGAGGTGGCCGCTCACCTCGACTTCTTCCGCGCCCTCGAACACGCCACGGGCACCGTCCTCCTCGGCTCCTACGTCGCGCAGCTCTTCGCCAGCAAGGGCTTGCTGGCCGACCTGTACCAGAACGACCGGCTGACGACGGCACAGCGCGACCTGCTCACGCACGTCCCGTGGATCGCGCGCCTCAAGAACAGCCACGCCCGCAAGGGTGATGATGTGGTCGACCCGGTGGAATGGGCGGCGAACAACCGCGAGCGCGCCGTGCTCAAGCCGAACAACCTCTCCGGCTCGCGCGGACTGGTGATCGGCGACCTCACGCCCGAGTCCGGCTGGCTCGACGCGGTGCACAAAGCGGTCGGCGACGGCGACTACGTCGTGCAGGAACTCGTGCGCCCGGACAGCTGGGCGGCAGCGTACTGGCACACGGAGTCGGAGACGCTGATGACGGTCGAGTCTCCGGTCCTGCTCGGCCCGTTCGGGATCAACGGGACGGACGGCGGTTGCTACGCACAACAGCCGATCAAAGGTACCGAGGCCGACCTCATCGGCCGGGACCGTCTGGTTTCGGTCGGGTGCATGATGTCCGCGCCCTGACCCGTCCCGGCGACGGCGGACCAGACCGCGAGGCCTGAGTCCACAGAGGACTCAGGCCTCGCGGTCGTACGCGCTCAGGAGTGGACGGGGACCTGCTCGTAGATCACCTTCCACTCGTAGGTGCCGGCGAACCCGTTGGCCCACAGGGAGTTCACCCGGGCCGCCTCGGTGGCGTTCGGCGAGGCGACGGTGCACGACGGGCCCGGACCGCCGCCCGACATCAGCTCCGAGCACGGGCCGCTGTAGTGGTCGGGCAGGCCGAGGGCGTGCCCGGTCTCGTGGGCGGTGATGCGGGTGACGTAGTACTGCCGCGCCTGCGTGTAGTCGATGAAGATGGTGCCGCTGCCGTGGCCGTTGGTGGAGGCGTACGAACCGCGCGGGTCGTTGCCCTCGCGGTAGCGCAGGGTGGCCGCACTGCGGTTCTCCACCAGTTTCACGTTGGACACCCGCGCGTTCCAGTTCGCCGCGCCCTGCCGGATGGCGCTCGCGAACGTGGGTGCGCTGCTGGTGTCGTAGTAGACGGTGACCGCCGCCGCGGTGGGCGGAGCTTCACTGGCCGACGCCTGGCCGGTCAGGGGTGTGACGACGGTCGTGGCCGCGGCGAGCGCGGCGGACAGGACGACTTTCCTGAACATCGGGGTTCTCCTCGCTTGCAGGGTGCGAAGAATGGAACGGCAGGGTTCCGCCATCCAACGTAAGGAAGGTCATCGCGCCCACTCACCCGCCATTGGCGTGAAGCGGTCCGGCGCTCTTCACGGTTGACGTTGCGCGCCATTTGGATGAATGAGACAAAGGGTGCGGAAAGGGGCGAATGGCCGTCACGGTGCGTCAGGGCCGCTCCCCCGCACCCCGTGCCGACACTGGCGCGCCGGGGACTCGAATGGCGGTACTTGCTCGACATTCCTTGAATCGCCTGATCACGAACGCTAGTACGGTGGTATGGCCGTGGAGTTCCAGGTTCTCGGCGACATCGAGGTGAGGGTCGACGGGAAAAGCCTCGCGATGGGGCATGCGCGCCAGCTCTGCGTTCTCGCGGCGTTGGTTCACGACATCGGCAACGCCGTCTCCGTCGACCAGATGCTGAGTCGCGTCTGGGGTGCGGGCCGGCCGAAGGACGGCCGCAAGGCGCTCTACAGCTATCTCGCCCGCCTGCGCCGAAAACTGGACGCAGCAGAAGGAATCACGATCGTTCGCGAGCACGGAAGCTACGTGCTCACCGGTGAGGAAGAGATGGTCGACCTTCATCGCTTCCGCCGGTTGCTCGCAGCTGCACGGGCGGCGGACGACGAGCGAGCGGCGGAGCTGTTCAGGCGCGCTTTTGCGTTGTGGCGGGGAAAACCGTTCGGTGCGCTGAGCACGGCGTGGATCGACGACCTGCGCGCACAGCTGGAAGCCGAGCGGTTCGCCGCGGCGCTGGACCGCAACGACGTGGAGCTGAGGCTCGGTCACCATCGCGAAGTGTTGCCGGAGATGCTGGCCGAGTCGGCCGTTCACGCGCTGGACGAGCGGCTGACCGGCCAGGTCATGGTCGCGCTGCACCGCTGTGGACGGTCCGCGGACGCCGATCGGCACTACCGGCGAATCCTGCGTCGTCTCGCGGTAGAACTCGGCGTCGACCCGAGTCCGCGGTTGCGGGAGCTGTACGAGCGCGGGCCGGACGAGGGAATCACCGCCCTGGATGCGGCGACCGTGCCGAGACAACTGCCCGCACACACGCTTCACTTCGTGGGGCGCGAACGTGAGCTGGCCGCGCTGGACAACGCACTGCGTTTCCAGCGTTCACGACCGGAACAGGCCGTTGTCGTGGCCATCAGCGGTCCTGCCGGAGTCGGGAAGACGACGCTCGCACTGCACTGGGCCCAACGCGTTCAGGACGCCTTTCCCGACGGCCAGCTGTACGTGAACCTCCGCGGCTTCGACCAGCTGGGAACCGCTGTGCCGTCGTCCGGCGCATTGAGGGGTTTCCTCTTCGCGCTGGGGGTGGCGCCCCATCGAATGTCCACCGACCTCGACACGCAGACCGCGATGTACCGCGATCTCCTCGGCGGCAGGCGAATGCTCATCGTGCTGGACAACGCGCGAGACGTCGGCCAAATCCAGCCCTTGTTGCCGGCGAACGGAAAATCCACGGTGCTCGTCACCAGCAGAACTCGGTTGTCCGGTCTGGTAGCGGGAGAAGGCGCGCATGTGGTGACCGTGCGGCCACTCCCCGGACACGACGCCCGCGAGCTCCTCAGTCGTCATCTCGGACGCGACCGCGTCGACGCCGAACCCGAAGTGGTCGACGAGCTCATCGCACGGTCAGGAGCGCTGCCGCTCGCGCTGGCTGTGCTCGCCGCACGGGCGGCGCTCAGCCCCGACTTCCCCTTGCGCGCCTTGGCCGATGAACTGACCGACGAGCACGTCGGGCTCGACGCGTTCGAAGGAACCGATCCGGAGACCAACGTCCGCGCGGCGATTTCGTGGTCGTACCAGCAGCTGCGACCGGCGGCGGCACGGATGTTCCGGCTGCTGAGCACTCATCCCGGTCCCGACTTCACCACACGTGCGGCCGCGAGCCTGTCCGGGGTGGATCCCGCCACCGCGGCCGGCGCACTCGACGAACTGGTCGGCGTACATCTCGTCGACGAACGGCTACCCGGGCGATTCGCCTTGCACGACCTCGTCCGGGCCTACGCCGCCGAGCAGTCGCACGCGGTGGACGACGAAAATGCCCGTACGGAGGCATTGCGCCGCCTTCTGGACCACTACCTGCACACCGCGTGGCGCGCCGCGTTGATCCTTCGGCCGATGCGGGACCCGATCACGCTGGAAAGGCGTGCGGCGGGGGCCACTCCCGAGGTGCTCGGAGGCTATGCCGAGGCGTGGCGCTGGTTCGAGGCCGAGAGCGCGGTGCTGATCGCGATGATGCAACGCGCGGTCGACGCGGGGTTCGACGAGCTGGTGTGGCGGCTGGCCTGGACCATGGCCGACTACCTCGATCGCAAGGGACGGTGGCACGACTGGACGGAGGTCGGGCACGTCGCGCTCGCGGCGGGACGCCGGCTGCGCGATGGGCGGGCACAGGCGAGTGCGCACCGCGGCCTCGGGCAGGCGCTGCTGCTGTTGCACTCCTTCGAGGAGTCGCGGTCTCACCTGAACGCGGCGCTCCAGCTGGAGACCGATCTCGTCGCACGGGCCGGCGTGCTCCGGGGTCTCGCGCTCCTCTCGGACACACGAGGAGACATCCGGGAGGCACTCGAGCACGGCGAGCAGGCGTTGGCGCTGTCCCGTTCGTGCGACGACCGAGCCGGTGAAGCCGCCGCGCTGAACCAGGTCGGCTGGTACCACTGCAAGCTCGGTCATCACCAACGCGCCCTGCGCTTCTGCGAGGTGGCGCTCGGGCTGCACCGCGAACTCGGCGACTGGACGGCGGAGGCCGTCACCTGGGACAGCCTGGGCTACGTGCACCACCACATGGGTCACCCGTCCCAGGCCGTCCAGTGCTACGTCCACGCTCTCGACCTGTACCGCAAGCTCGGGGACCTGTTCGAGGAAGCGGCCACCCTCGGCCGGTTGGCCGACGTCCACGAGGCGGAAGAGGACTCCGCGGCCGCGAGCAGCGCGCTGCGGCGGGCGGTGGGCATCCTCGAGGGACTGCACCACCCGGACGGCGCCGGCATGCGGGCGAGGCTCCGCGTCCTCGCCGACGCGGGACGGACGTCAGGCCCGTAGCCATCGAGGTTCCGGGCCTGACGACCAGCTCTTCCGGTTACGAGCAACGCTTCCAGGAGAAGATGTAGTCCGTCTTGGCGTGGCCGTCGAGCGAGTCCATCGCCATGAAGCTCGCCTTCTTCGCGTCCGACGTGCCCACGTTGACCCGCAGCTCGGTGTTGATGTTGAGGTTCCTGTTCACGCCGCAGGGCGGGTAGATGATCGGCGAGCCGACGTCCGTGGCCCGCCATTCGTCATCCACCGGCCCCTGCCAGCTGTGGCTGCGGGAGCCCGTGTCCGCCATGCCCTGGAAGTAGAAGCTGGACTTCAGCGAGCTGGTGGCACCGCGTTCGAGGTGGAGGTAGCCGGCGTAGTCGACCTCGGAGATGCCGTAGACGAAGCCGTCCGGCGCGTTCACCCTGATGCTCAGCTGGCAGTTCTTCCGGAAGTCCGTCGGCGCGGCACCGGGGCCGACCTTGGCCGCGTAGCTGCTGAAGACCACGTGGAAGGCGGAGTTGTCCGGTGACACCGTCACCGTGGTCGTGCCCTTGGGGCAGCCGCTTCCGTTGATCGTGTCGATGGTGACCGCGCCGGGCGGCGGGACGTCGGCCTGTGGGAGGACGACGGTGGACATCGCCATGGCCGCGGCGACAATCGCGTGGATCATTGGACACCTTCCGGCTCGTACGCTGGGGGCAGCGGCGGTGAAGAAGTACCCAACCCGATGACGGCGGCCTGATGGGTTTCCTGCCACCTTGCGATTACCTGACAATTCGCCGTCCAGCGTCCGGTTCACCCACACGAAGGGTCCGCGGGCGCTACAACCGCGGCGTTCCGTTGACGCAACACGAGCTGATGCGCTCGCTGCTCCGCACCAGACAGAAGAAGCAGGTCGAGGCGAACCTCGACCTGCTTCTCCCAAAGGTGGTTCACGAGCAGAAGAAGTCGTCCTCCTGAATCGTGAGGACCGCCTGCGAGTCGGCCAGCAGCGTGCCCGCGGACGGGTTGGAGAGCTTCAGCTTCACCGTCTCGTCGCCCTCGCAGAGCCGGTCGCCCTTGATGATCACGCTCTGCGTGGTCGTGGTCTTGCCCAACGGGAGCACGACGAGCTGGTTGGCGAACGCGACGTAGTCCGCCGCCCCGGCGGTGCCGTTGGACGCGCTGAAGTCCACGGTCGGCGGCGTGCCGTTCAGCTTCGGGTTGGACAGCGAGATCGTGACAGCGCACGCATGGGTGCCGCTGTCGCCCTCGAAGCAGGTGGCGTCGTCGATGTTCCACGTCGGTGTGCCGTCGTCGTCCAGGATCGTGCCGGCACCGGTGCTGTCGGTGATCTTGGTGTCTCCGGTGGCCTGCGACAGGACGACCGAGAACGTCTCGTTCGGCTCGTTCACCGCGTCGCGGTTGATCGGGACGGCGATCTTCTTCACGCTGGTGTCGCCGACTCCCCAGAACAAGGTGCCGGAACTCCCGGTGAAGTCGGTCCCGTCCGCCGTACCGGCGACGACGTCGTAGTGGACCGAGCCGGCGGGAGCGCAGTCGAAGTTCCCGCCCACGGTGAAGACGAACGAGGTGTTGCCGGGCCCGGTTCCCTCGTAGCCCCTGGCGTCCCCGATGCTCACGAGCCGCGGGAAGTCGCACATCTTCGTGGCGACGCCGGCGTTCGCCGGCAGGGCGCCGAGCGTGAGGGCCGTCATCGCGAACGCGCCGGCCAGAGCCGTGCGTCTGTGATACCCGTTCAAGGTCGTTTCTCCCCTTGGTCTTCCAGATCGCCTCGATCGGCGATCCCCCTTGACGACCGGCGTTCCAGCCGCTGGTCGAAGCATCGGGGAGCCCTGTTGCCCGAACGTGGAACGGCCGTACAGGCGACGTATAACGGCTGGTCGCGCCACTACCGTGAGCACGGAGGGAGGCGGTGGTGGAGTTCAACGTCCTGGGACCGGTGGAGGTCGTGGACCACGGCCTGCTCCTCCCGTTGCGGCCGGGCAAGCAGGTGGCGCTGCTGTCGATGCTGTTGTGCGCCGGGGGTGCGCCGGTGTCG
This sequence comes from Lentzea sp. NPDC004789, assembly GCF_053601075.1. Taxonomy (NCBI): domain Bacteria; kingdom Bacillati; phylum Actinomycetota; class Actinomycetes; order Pseudonocardiales; family Pseudonocardiaceae; genus Lentzea; species Lentzea sp. NPDC004789. The sequence goes on from NZ_JBSGBE010000008.1 coordinate 118,794, forward strand.
GCGGACCGGCTGCTGAACGCGCTCTGGAGCGGGCGGCCGCCCAGGACGGCGGCGGAGAACCTGCGCGGGTACGTCCACCAGTTGCGCCGCGCGTTGGGTGACGCGGGGCGGATCGTGCGCCGGGCGGCGGGGTACGCCCTGGTCGTCCACCCGCTCGAACTCGACTCCGCCAGGTTCGAGGCCGCGGCGGAACGCGGCCGCGCCGCGATGTCCGGCAGCGACCCCGAATCAGCGGCGCGGCTCTGGCGGCAGGCGCTCGAACTGTGGCGGGGCGCGCCGTTCGAGGAGGTGGACGTCGACGTCGTGCGCGAGGAGGCCGCACGGCTGGAGGAGCGCCGGCAGGCGGTGCTGGACGCGCGGATCGAGGCGGACCTGGCACTCGGCCGCCACCACGACGTGATCGCCGAGCTCACCACGCTGGTCGCGCGCCACCCGTTGCGGGAACGGCTGCGGGAACACCTCGTCCTCGCCCTGTACCGGGCGGGCCGGCAGAGCGAGGCGCTGGCGGTGGGCCGGGACGGCCGCCGGCTGCTGGCCGAGGAGCTCGGCCTGGAGCCGGGGCCGGGACTGCGCAGGCTGGAGCAGGCCGTGCTCGCGGGCGACCCCGCGCTGGACGTGCCGGTGACCACGCCGGACGGAGTCGACGTCACGACAGGGGACATGGACCGCGCGGTACCGCGTCAACTGCCCGCGCACACCCCTCATTTCGTAGGCCGCACAACGGAGTTGGACCGTCTGACGGCTCTGCTCGACGTGCACGGGGACGCGGCGATCTCGACGATCAGCGGCACCGCGGGCATCGGCAAGACCTCGCTCGCGGTGCACTGGGCGCGGCGGGTCGCCCGCCGGTTTCCCGGCGGCCAGCTGTACGTCAACCTGCGCGGCTTCGACCCCGGCGGTCTGCCGGTGGATCCGGGCGAGGCGCTGGCGGGGTTCCTCGACGCGCTCGGGGTGCCGCCGGGGCAGCTGCCGCCCACGACCGAGGCGAGGTCCGCGCGGTACCGCAGCCTCGTCGCCGATCGGGAAGTGCTGGTGCTGCTGGACAACGCCCACGACGTCGAGCAGGTGCTGCCACTGCTGCCCGGCGGCGGCAGCAGCTTCACCGTGATCACCAGCCGCAACCGCCTCGCCGGCCTGACCACCCGGCACGGCGCCCGGCCGCTCACCTTGGACGTGCTCGGCCGCGGTGAGGCGGAGGCACTGCTCGCGAGCCATCTCGGCCGTGACCGCCTCGACGCGGAACCGGAGGCGGTGCGCGAGCTCATCGGCTACTGCGCACGGCTGCCGCTGGCGTTGTCGATCGTCGCGGCACGGGCGATGGCGCGTCCCGCCTTCTCCCTGGGAGTGCTGGTCGAGGAACTGCGCGACGAACGCAGGCGGCTCGACGCCCTCGACGCGGGTGATCCGACCACCGACATGCGGGCCGTGTTCTCGTGGTCCCACCGCCAGATCGGCGCGCAGGCGGCCGAGCTGTTCGTGTTGCTGGGACTGCATCCGGGCGCGGACATCGGGGTGCCCGCCGTCGCCGCCCTCGCCGGTGTCCCGCGCGGGCGCGCGTCCGCGCTGCTGGCGGAGCTGACCAGGGCACACCTGCTGGACGAGCACACTCCCGGCCGATTCACCTTCCACGACCTGCTGCGGGCGTACGCGGCGGATCGGGCCGAGGAGCTGCCGGAGGACCAGCGCCGGCACGCGATGCGACGGCTGTTCGACCACTACGTGCACACCGCCGACCGCGTGTACCACGTGCTCGCGTCCATCCACGCGCCGATCGCGCTGGTAGAGCCCGATCCCGTGGTGCGGCCCGAGCAGCCTGCCGACCAGACCGCCGCGTGGTCCTGGTACGAGACCGAACACCCGGTGCTGCTCGCCGTCATCGACCGCGCGGCCGAAACGGGGTTCGAGCACCACGCCTGGCAGCTGTACCACCTCCTGTGGACGTGCTTCGAACGCCGCGGCCGGTGGCAGGAGTGGGAGGAGGCCGGGCGCGCGGCCCTGCGCGCCGCGTCGGAGGCGGGCGACCGGGACGGTCAGGGGCGCGTGCACCACGCCCGCGGCTGGGCGTGCGCGCTGCTCGCCCGCTACGACGACGCGCACTCGCACCTGCACCGGGCGCTGGACGTGTACGAGCAGCTCGGCGACCCGCTGGAGCAGGCCTGGGTGCGGTACACGATCGCGCGGACCCTGGAACACCAGGACCGCGTTCCCGAGGCCCTGCACCACGCCGAGCAGGCGCTGGAGGTCTTCCGCCGCCACGACCACGGGCCGGGTCTGGTGAGATCGCTGAACCTGGTCGGGTGGCTGTCGGTGAAGAGCGGCGACCACGAACGAGCCCTGGATCTCTGCGGCCGCGCGCTGGAGGGCTACCTCGGTCTGGGCGACCAGCGCGGCGCCGCGCACACCTGGGACAGCCTCGCGTTCGCCTACCACCACCTGGGCCGCTACCGCGAGGCGATCGACTGCTACGGCAAGGCCATCGGCCTGTACCGGGACCTGCGCGACGAGTTCTACTCGGCCAGCACGCTCGCCCGCCTGGCCGACACCCACCACGCCGCGGGAGAGCTGGAAACGGCCCAGAGGCTGTGGCGGCAGGCGCTGGCGATGTTCGACGACCTGCGCCACCCGGAGGCCGAGCAGGTGCGGGCGAATCTCACCGGGGAAACCTCCACCCGCTCGGCCACGACCGTCACTTCGCGAACTCCGCGATGAGCTCCCGCAAGGTGTCCGGAGCCTCCAGCTGCGGGAGGTGACCGGCGTTGTCGATCAGCACGAACGAGGCGTCGGGCAGCGCGTCGGCGTACGCGACGCCGTGTTCGGGCGGCACGATCCCGTCGGCTTTGCCCCAGACCACCAGGGCGGGTGTCGTCGCCGACGGCAGGCGGCCCAGCAGCGTGGGGTCCGCCATCGTGGTGCCTCCGTAGAGGCGCAGGGTCTCCCGGTTGGCCGCCATCATCGCCTGCCGTTGCGGTGGGAGGCTCGCGACGTCGATCCGGAACGCGTCCGGGTCGGCGTAGCTCAGGTCGGCCACCTGGTCCATGGTGAGGCTGAAGAAGTCGGCGATCGGGGCCTGCGGGAGATCGAGGCCCACCGCGTCGACCAGCACGACGCGGGCGACCCGCGGGCTCGCGAGCAGTGCGATCTCCGCCGCGATCCAGCCGCCGATCGAGTTGCCGACCACGGTGACGTCAGTCAGGCCGAGCTCGTCGAGCAGGGCGGTGTAGACGCGGGCGAGTCCGCCGATCGTCGTCAGGCCGTCCGGTCTCGGGGTGCCCTCGAAGCCGGGGTGGACCGGCACGAGGACCTGCGTGTCGCCGCCGGTCGCGAGTCGCTCGGCGAAGCCGAGCACCGACTGCGGGCCGGCGCCGCCGTGCAGGAGCAACATCGGCCTGCCGGAGCCGTGGGCGGTCAGGTCGACCGAGCCGTGCTCGCCGAGGTCGACGCGTTGTGCGGTGGACGTCATGGTGCGCTCCAAGTGGGGATCAGGCGTGGTCGGCGACGGGCTCGGTGGCGTAGGCGCGCATCGCCTCGGCGATCGCCGCCGGTGTCATCGGGCGGCCCGCGGCGATCATGTCGCGCAGGTCGCGGAAGTACCGCACGTACCGGTCCGGGGTGAAGGTGTTCACCATGACGGCGGGTTCGTCGGCCTGGTTGGCGAAGGTGTGCGGCGCGCCGGGCGGCACCATGACCAGCGTCCCGGCGGGGGCCTCGTGCGTCTGCTCCCCCACGGTGAACGTCACCCGCCCCGACACCACGTAGAACCCCTCGTCGTGCTGGGCGTGCCGGTGCTGCGGCGGGCCTTCGGTGTGCGGCGCGATCGTGATCTCCACGATCCCGATCCGGTGCTCGGTGGCGCTGCCGTCCTCGAGGATCCGCACCCGTGTCGTCCCGATGACCACTGTCTCGCCGTTGTCCGGTCCCACGACCGAAACGTCTGCCATGTGCGACTCCCTCTCTGCGGTGGCCGAACGTACTCGCGAGAGTTCACTCGCGCAAGTACACTCTCACGAGTACGAGACCCGGCCTGGTGGGAGAATCCGGCCACGGCAGACGAATCGGAGGACGATGCGCACGACAGAACGGCGCGAGCGGGTGAGCCGCACCGAGCAGAAGCTCCGGACCCGCACGGCGATCGTCGACGCGTGCCGGGAGCTGATCACCTCAGGCCGCCCGGTGACGATGCCCGAGGTCGCGGAGAGGGCCGGCGTCTCGGAAGCGACCGCGTACCGCCACTTCTCCGAGATCGTGGAGCTCGTCACCGTCGCGCTCGGCGACCTGTGGCCGACACCGGCCGAGGCGCTCGCGCCGGTCGCCGACAGCGACGACCCGCTGGCGCGGCTGGAGTTCGCGACCGAGTTCCTGCTCCGGCGGGTCGCCGCCTACGAGGGCGCCGTTCGTGCCGTCATCGCCGCGACCGTGACGAACCCCGCCGACGCGCGCCGCCGGCCGGGCTTCCGCTTCGGCCTGATCGACGAGGCGTTCGACCCGGTGCTCACCGCGACCACCCCCGCCGCGAAAGCCCGGCTGGCACAGCTGAAGCAGGACCTCGCCGCCGTCGTCAGCGCCGACGCCCTGTTCTCGCTCACCGACCTGTGCGGCCTCGACACCGACAGCGCCATCGCGAGCCTCCAGCGCACCGCCCGCACCATCGCGCGGGCGGCGCTGCCCGGCCTCACGGCCTGAGATCACCGATGCTCAGGACTGCGGCTGGAGTTGCCATTGCTGGTTGGCGCCACCGGTGGCGGTCCACTGCACGACCTGCGCACCGTCGCTTGTGGACTGTCCGTACACGTCTGCGGCCAGACCGTTGCCGACGTTGACGATGGTGAAGTACCCGTCGGCCGCGGGCCGCAGGGACCACTGCTGGTTGGTGCCGCCGTTCGCGCTCCACTGCTGCAGCTGCAGGCCGACGGTGGAGGACGAACCGTTGACGTCGAGCACCTTGCCGGTCGCGTCGTAGCGCAGGGTGAAGGCCCCGTTCTGGCCGGCGCTGAGGGTCCAGGTCGCGTTTCCGGTCTGCTGCACGGCTTTGGCACCGTCGGCGGTGGAGTTGCCGGCGATGGCCAGCGGCTTGCCGCTGTTGCGGTTGACGACGCGGTACTTGCCCGGCGCGGGGCCCTGACCGCCGCCGCCCAGGGTGAAGTACTCGGCCGTGTCGGTGAACGTGGTGGTGCCGGACTTGGCGGTGGACAGGACGAGGTACACCCGTGAGCCGCCCTCGGCGGGAGTCGTGAAGGACACGGGCTGGCTCACACGCGAACCCAGCGGGACGGTGAGGGTCGTGCTGCCGGAGGCGATCACCGCACCGGCCGGGCCGTCCAGCCGGGCGCTCCAGGCGAAGTCCACGGCGGTGCCGGTGAAGTCGTCGTTGAAGACCGTGACGGTGCGGTCGACCCTGGTGTTGCGGGCGAAGCTCGGAACAGCCGACGGCAGCGGGAAGCTGCCGCTCGCGTCGGACGCACCGGACGCCGACCAGTAGGGCAGGTCGATCGCCGCGACCGGGTTGAACCCGGCCTGGACGCGCTGGATCTGGGCGTTGCTCCACGGGTCCGGCAGGTTGTCCGCGCCGTAGACGGGACGGCCGCCCTCCTCCGGCGTGAAGTCCGTGGTGCGCACACCGGGGATGACGCTCGCCCAGGCGGACAACAGCGTGTAGGGCCGCAGATCGCTGGTGTCCTTGCCGCGCTTGGCCGCGGTCGCGGTGGCGAACCACGTGAAGCCCTGCTTGCTGCTGCACGCCGGCCAGATGTACTCGCCCTCGCCGTCCGGCCGACCGGCCACGGACCAGGTCTGCTCGCCGTAGCGGCCGGTGCCGTCGAGGTAGTGCGGGAGGAGGTTGAAGTTGGCCTGCGTCATGCCGGGATACCGGTTCGGCGACGCGCCGGGAGCCACCTCCAGGGTGACCGGCCTGGTGCCGTCGGTGCCGTTCACCGCCGCGTACAGGTCCTTCTGGAACTGCTCGGAGTCGGTGTCGGCGAGGTTCGGCTCGTTCATCTGGCTCCAGCGGATGACCGCCGGGTGGTTGCGGTCGCGCAATGTCAGCGCACGGGCGTGAGCCACCATGTTGGCGCGACCGGCGTTGAAGTCCTGCGCGTTGCCGGCGCCGCGGATGGCGGTCTCGTCGATGATCATCAGACCCAGCTCGTCCGCCGTGTCGAGCATGTACGGACTGGCCGGCTCCTGGTGGATCCGGACGGCGTTGAAGTTGAGCCGCAGGTAGTTGTCGACCGCCTGCGGCCAGCCGCCGTTGCCGGTCGACGGCGGGAGGAAGCCGGGCAACGTGTCGTAGGCGTCGCCCTTGCCGCCGTTGTCGACGCGGTCGTAGTCGGCGCCCTGCAGGTTGTCGCCGCGGACGTTCAGCCGCACCCCGTTGAGGCGGTAGTACTCGCCGTTCTGGGTGCTCTCCCGGAACCCGAACCGGTAGGTGGCGTCGCTGGTGCGGCCGTCGTCGGTGGACGCGTGCACCGACAGCCGGTGCAGCTGCGCGCGATACCCCTGGCGGTACGGCACGTTCGGCCACCAGTACGAGGCGGCGCCGAGAGACCACGCGATCGGGCCGACCGTGACCGTCGCGGTGGACCGGGCCGCGACGGTGACCGTGCGGCTGGGCAGGGCGGGATAGCTGAAACTCGTGCCGTTGTCCGACGCGAGCGTGCCGCCGAGGGTGACGACGCGGGCACTGCCGGAGGTGTTGGTGACCGACACGTCGTAGGTGAGGCTCTGGTCGGTCACCGACGTGCGGACGAACGCGTCGCTGACGTACACGGCCGGGTACACGCGCAGGAACGCCGAACGGAAGATCCCCTGCGGCACCGCCTCGGACCAGTTGGCGGCGTCGGGCACCAGGTACTTGCCCGCCGATGTCTTCAACGCGTTGCGGCCCTTCACGTTCACGCTGATCGTGTGCGTGGTGCCGGGCGCCGCGACGGCGGTGATGTCGAAGTTCGACGGGGTGTACGCGGTCGTCTGGGTCGCGACCACCCGCCCGTCGACCGACAGGGTCGCCTGGTGGTTCACCGCGCCGAACTCGATCCACGCCGACTGCGGCTGCCCCGAGTCCGGCACCGTGACGGTGCGCGAGTACGTCGCCTCGGACACGTCGGTGAAGCCCTGCTTGTACCAGCCGCCACCGGGCACGGTGATCGTCGTGGCCGCCCGGCCCGCGGGCGTGAAGTTCCACCTGCCGGCCAGATCGACCGACGCGATCGCGGCGTTGCCCGCGGCCACGCCGTTGACGTCCGGAACCGCGGTGGTGGAACCGGCCGCCGGGACCGGGGTCGTGACCCCGGCCGCGGCGAGGACGGCCGCTACCACGGCCGACACCCACGCTCGTGCCATGCTGGATCTCCTTGTCCTGGCAAGAGTTCTCATGGCGGCGGCGGGCCGACGAACAGTCCACAACGGACGCATATGGCGCTGGGCGACGTCTCCGGAACGTAGAACTCGGCGTCTGCGCTGGTCAACAGCTGCGGCACATTGGCAGGTACACGTCAGCCCAGGTGGCTCGGCAAGGCGGGCCACGGGGTGTGCGAGCGGCGCAGCCGATCACCCCGTCCTCGTCGACGGAGAAGAACCGCACGGTCATCAGCCACGCGGCGCCGGGCGGTCCCCGAGGAACTCCGCCGGCCGGAACTCGACGAACGCGGCCGGGCCGAGCCCGAGCGAGTCGGCGCGCGCCTGCAACCGCCGTGGCTCGGCCAGCCCGGCCCAGCGCCCGGTCTCGATGCGCTTCTCCATCGTGAGCACTGCCGCGACCAGCTCGGCGGTCGTGAACGCGCAGTGCCCCGCGTGCTTGGTGTACGCCTGCCTCAGCAACGCCGCGGCGCCGCCGTCGCGGACGTCTTCCGCGTACTCCTCCTCGTGCTGCACCGGGACGAGGCCGTCGTCGGTGGTGTGCAGCGTGAGGATCGGCATGGCCGGTCGTCCGGTCAGCGTGGACGTCCTGAGCATCCAGGCGTGCGCCGCGGGGTCGGCCGTCACATTCGCCGTGCGCGTCAACAGGTCCAGGTCCGCGCGCAGGTCCGCGCCGGCGAGCCCGTACAGGCGCGCCACCTGGCCGAGACGTCCCGACTCGGCCAGCTGCCGCCAGTAGTTCACGCCCTTGTTCCACGTCGGGTTGCCGCCCGCGCTCCGCTCCATGTCGTAGCGGCCGAGCACGATGAACGGCAGGATCGCGCGCAGGTTCTGGTACTGACCCGCGACCTGGGCGTCGACGTCGCCAGGAGCCGGCTTCGGCTGCCCGGGCACCCACGCCGGTTCCTGGTACAGGGCCGTGATCAGCGCGAGCCGCGCGCGGCCGGCCGGGCTGGTGCTCGCCTGGTCCACCGCGGCGATCATCCGGTTCGACGTGGCCGCGGCCTCGGCGGCATCGGTGAACCGGACGAGCTTGACCTGCTCGCCCGCCAGGAGCAGCTGGGCGATCGCGTGCGACCCGTCCAGCTGGTAGTTGTGCAGGTCGATCCCGCCGCCCATGAGGCCGCAGGTCGCGACGGCGCCGTCGAGCCACCGGCCGCCGCGTTCGGCGAGCTGGCCGGTGATCATGCCGCCGAACGACGTGCCGAGCGCGATGGCACGGCGCGGCTTGCCGATGATCCCGGTGACGGCCCGGAGCGTGTCGAGACCGTCCTGGGCCGCGGTGTCGGCCACCCAGCCCGGCCGGGAGTACGACGAGCCGGCCAGCGCGTAACCGCGTGCCAGCAGGGCGTCCGCAGTGGCCTGGTCGGGACTGTCGACCGGCGGGTTGACCGGTGTGGGGTTGTAACCGTGGCTGTAGAGCAGCAGCGTGCCGTTCCAGTTCCCCGGCACGTCGGCGATCCAGGTCGCGCCGTCCGGCAGCACCCCGTCGTACCGGGTCGCCGGTGCGGCCTGGGCCGCCGCGGGCGCGAGGTTCATCGCGGTCAACGAGGTGATCACTGCGACGAGCAGTCGTCGAACAGCCTTCACAGTCGTCCGTCCCTTGCGTCGAGGGGATGGCGCGCGGCCTGCTCGACGTTAGGCATATCCGTGACGACCGTCAATAGAACGGCAACCTTGCCAGGTGGCGGTCGCGTCCATGTTCACGTTCACAAGAATGGCTGAAGAATCGGAGATCGATTGGCCTAGTCAGACCGATCCAGATTGTTAGCGTTAACAGCCAACATTGACCATGGGTATCGCCGGCAGTAGCTTGGCCGAAATTCAACCGGGAGACGCCTCCTCCCCTTCGACCAGGAGCCTCGTTGACGCACCCTGCTGACAACACGCTCTCCCGGCGCAAGTTCGGTCTGCTGGCGGCGACCGGCATCGCGGCGTCGGCCCTGCCGGGCCCGGTCGCCGCAGCCCCGCCACGTGACCGCTACACCCCCACCTGGCCGTCGGTCGACCGCCACCCGGCCGCACCGGAGTGGTTCCAGGACGCCAAGTTCGGCGTCTACTGGCACTGGGGCGCGTTCACGACGCCGGAGTACGGCAGCGAGTGGTACGGCCGGGACATGTACCGGTCGGACAGCCGCGAGAACAACCACCACAAGGAGCTCTACGGCGACCCCGCCGAGTGGGGCTACGAGCGTTTCATCGACGGAGGCGTCGACCGCGCGGGCAACCACGTCCAGTTCGCGCCCCGGCTCGTGTCGCACGGCGGCAGGTTCGACCCGGACGAATGGGCGAGGATCGTCAAGGAGTCCGGCGCGAAGTTCGCGGGCCCGGTCGCGGAGCACCACGACGGGTTCTCGATGTGGCACAGCGAGGTCAACGAGTGGAACTCCGCGGAGAGGGGACCGCGGCTCGATCTGCTGAACCTGTTCGCCGAGGCGGTTCGCGCCCAGGGCCTCAAACTGCTGGTGTCGATGCACCACGCGTTCAACTACAACGGCTTCTACGACTACGCCCCGCGCCAGACGGACCCGAGCCTGCGCAAGCTCTACGGGCAGCTGCCCCGTGCCGAGGAGGACGCGCTGTGGCTGGCCAAGCTGAAGGAGGTCGTCGACCGGGCCGAGCCCGACATCCTGTGGCAGGACTTCTCCCTGAACTCGCCGGGCTACTGCCTGAACGACGGTCCCTGCGCGGTCGGCGAACAGCAACGGCTGGAGTTCCTGGCCTACTACTACAACCGGGCCGAGAAGTGGGGCAAGGACGTCGTAGCCACCTACAAGCACTTCGACAAGGGGTTCACCAACTCCGGTCAGGTCGAGGACTACGAACGCGGCGGACCGGCGGACATCGTCACGCCGTACTGGCTCACCGACGACGCGATCAGCAGCTCCAGCTGGAGCTACACCAAGGGCATCGGCTACTACTCCAGCACCCAGATGATCCACTCGCTGATCGACCGGGTCAGCAAGGGCGGCAACATGCTGCTCAACATCTCCCCCACCCTCGAAGGCACCATTCCCGACCAACAGCGCGCGGTCCTCGCCGACATCGGCACGTACCTGCGGCGCTTCGGCGAGTCGATCTACGCCACCCGCGCGTGGAACGTCTGCGGCGAGGGGCCGACCAAGATGGGCGGCGGCTCCTTCGTGGCCCCCAAGGTCGGCACCGCCAAGGACATCCGGTTCACCAGGGACAAGGCCGGGCGGGTCCTCTACGCCACGGTGCTGGCGTGGCCAGGCGCGACGCTGAACATCACGACGCTGTCGAGCGGGCGGGCCGACCTCTCCGGCCTGCGGCGCGTGCAGCTGCTCGGTGACGCCGCGTCGCTCACCTACCGCCAGGACGACACGGGGTTGCACGTCGTGCTGCCGGAGACGAAACCGTTCGACTCGCACGCCTACGTTGTGAAGCTCGCCTTCGCCGGCCGGATCCCCGTGGTGGCACCGGAATCGGGGGCCGCCGTGTTCACGGACCGCGACTACCGCGGCGCCACCGCCAACCTCTCCGTGGGCACCTACACCGCGGCGCAACTCCAGCAGAGGGGTCTCGCACCGCGCAGCATCTCCTCGGTCCTGCCCGCGGCGGGCTGCGAACTGCTCGGCCACCCGGCCGACAACCTGACCGGTGCCCCGGTGAGCGTCACGGACCCGACCCCGGACCTCTGCAGCCGCAAGGCCGACAACGCGATCGTCTCCGTGCGCGTGCGGCTCGACCCCGCCCGGTGGTTCCACATCGTCAACGTGACCAACGGACTGGCCGTCGACGGCGGCGGCGCGGTCGCCCCCGGCAGCCCGCTGAAGATCTGGACGCCGGACGGCAGCACGAACCTCCAGTTCCGGATCGAGGACGCGGACAGCGGATTCGTCAAGCTCACCAACAACACCAACGGCCTCGTCGTCGACGGCACGGGAGCCACGCAGCAGGGCGGCAACCCGGTGCAGTCCGTCTACACCGGAGCGCCGGGGCAGCAGTGGTCGATCACCAGCACCGGCGGCAACACCTTCGTGATCGCCAACCGGGTCACGCGCCTGGTCCTCGACAGCGGCGGCAACGTCGGCTCGGGATCCCCGCTCAAGGTCTGGACCGACGACGGCAGCCCGAACCTGCGCTGGCAGTTCTTCCTCGCCTGATCACCCCCGTGCCGGTGCCGCACCCTCGGTCGCGGCACCGGCGCCGGGCGGTCAGAGCGGTGGCACGGTGCCCTGCCGCCCCAGCCACTCCAGCGCTTCCCGCACGGCCTCCAGGGAGCTGTACCGCGGCCGGTAGCCGAGCAGCCGGTCGGCCTTCGCGGTGCTGCTGTTCGGGCTGTGCGCGATGTGGTCCCAGGTCAGCCGCTCGGCCTCGGCCGGCACCGTGGACCGCCAACGCTCCCAGGGCAGGTAGGTCAGGTTCGCCTCCCTGCCGTACCAGCCGGCCACCGCCTCGGCGTAGCCACGCAGGGTCAGCGCGGCCGGTGACACGACGTGGAAGCTCTCCCCCACCGCCGCCGACCGGTGTGCCATCGCCGCGGTGAACGACTGCGCGACGTCGTCGGCGTGCACGTGGTGCAGGGTCTCCATACCCAGGTTCGGCAACGCGACCTCCTCGCCCTCCGCGAGTCGCCGGAACACGTCGACGTCGAGGTTGCCGGCGGGGTTGATCGGCACCCAGCCGGGGCCGCTGATGTGGCCGGGGTGCAACACCGTGGCCGGGAAGCCGTGGCGCTGCGCCTGATCGAGCAACCACGCCTCGATGGCCGCCTTCTTGACGCCGTAGTCGCCGAACGGCCGGCGTGGTGCGTCCTCCGTGGTCGGCACCACGGCGCTCGGGCCGTGCACCCAGACCGTGCCGCAGTGCAGGAAGTGCCGCACCCGCCCGGCCAGTGCCTCCACGAGCTGCCTGGCGCTGCCGAGCTCGAAGCAGATCAGGTCGATCACGACGTCCGGCTCGAGGTCCCGGACGCGGCCGGCGAACGTGCCGTCGCGTTCCTCCTCGACCCTGTCCGCGATCACCGTCGTCACCGCCGACCACGCCCCGTCCGTCCGGTACGGCGCCGACTTCCCTCTGGTCAGGACCGTGACCTCGTGCCCGGAGGCGACCAGCCGGGGGACCAGGTAACCGCCGATGTGCCCGGTGCCGCCCAGCACCACCACATGAGTCATGAGCCGATGATGCTCATCCGGCGTCGGCTCGTCCACCCCTTCCGGTCCACATCGGACGGTGTACTGGAGCGCCGGGATTCCGCAGCTCCGTCAGCAGTGCTGGAAGACGTGGTTCGAGTTGTCCGGCCCGACCAGTTTCCGGTCGCGCAACGTCGTCGTCCTCGGTGTCGCCGGGTCCGCGCAGACCTCGGCGAACGTGCCGTGCAGGTTGTCGGTGTACTCGATGGCCAGCACGTGCACGCCGTAGACGCCGGTGTACGTCGCGCACTCCGAGAAGGCGTGGCACTCCTCCGTCACGGCGAAGTCGAAGCCGACCTCGTCGTGGGCGCGCCGGCTGACCTCCGCCGAGTTCTTCTGGCCGATCGCCAGGCCGCGGTCGTGCGCCCGTGCGCTGAGCAACGCCGCGTAGGCCAGGTTGTTCTCGACGGTCAGCCGGGCGCCGGAGCGCGAGTAGGAGTCGAGGTTGTCGATCTCGACGGAGCCGAAACCGCGGTCGGCGCAGCGAGTGATCGACTCGCCGGTGACGCGGGCCAGTTCGTCCCGGTTGGACAGTGTCGAGGTGTCCAGCAGGAGCTCGTCCGGCCAGTCCCGGTCGACCACCGGCTCGCCGCCGGAGTCCTTCAGCACCAGGTGCTCGCGCTGCGTCAGCCACAGCTCGCGGTCCTGCGGCTGGGTCTGGAAACCGTTGACGTAGCAGACGTTGTGGACGCCGGGGGCAGGCGAGGCCGTGCTGTCGCGGGCGACCAGGGTGACTCCCGCGGGCGGCGGGTAGGCGGTGCCGAGCTGGTAGTCCAGCACCGCTGGCGAGGGCGGCAGCGTCACCGCGGCGCGTTCCACCGTCCGCTTCGCGGGAGCGGCCTCGTCGTCCGCTCCTCCTGAGCACGCGGCGAGCAGGAACAGCGCTGCCAGCGGCAGGGCGCGCACACTCATGGGACTCCTCGATCGCGGAACGGCGGCAGCGAAACCTACCGTCCGGCGCCCACCCAGCTGTACTCGTGCTCCGGCCGACCGGTGGCGCCGTACCGCAACCTCATCATCGCTCCGCCGTCGCGCACCAGCGAGGTGAGGTACCGCTGCGCCGTGGCCCGCGCGATGCCGAGCTCGGTGGCGAGCTCCGCCGCGGACGCCGGCGAGCCGTACGCGCGCAACCCGTCGGCGACCAGCTGAGCCGTGGCCGCGGACATGCCCTTCGGGGTGTTGCGGCGGTCGCGTTCGTGCAGCAGGCGCACCGCGCGGTCGATGTCGGCCTGGCTCGCGGTGCGGCCGGCCGGGGAGAGCTGGGCGTGGTAGCGCGCGTAGGCGGTGAGGCGGTCGGCCAGGTCGTCCCCGTCGAACGGTTTGACCAGGTAGTTCAGTGCTCCGGCGGCGAACGCCGCGCGGACCGTGGCGGCGTCGGACACGGCGGTGAGCATGATCGTGTCCGTGGCGATCTCCCGCAGCAGCAACAGACCCGACTCGCCGGGCAGGTAGTTGTCCAGCAGCACGAGGTCCACCGGCGTGTCGGCGAGCCGGGCGCGGGCCTCGGCGGCGTTGTGCGCGAGGCCCGCCACGGCGAAGCCGGGGACGCGCCGGACGAAGTCGGCGTGCAGGTTCGCCACTCTGATGTCGTCCTCCACGATGAGGACGCGGATCGTCACGTCAGTTCCTCCTCGACCAGTACCTCCGCGCGGTCCGCGGGTTCGAGCACCTGCGGCAGGTGAGCCAGGAACAGCGCTCCCCCGCCGCTGCTGTGCGCCAGCTCGACGTCACCGCCGAGACTGCGGGCCGCCTGGCGGGTGAGCGCGAGGCCGAGACCGCGCCCCTCACCCTCCTTCGTGGACACGCCTTCGGTGAAGATGCTGTCCCGCAGGTGTTCCGGCACTCCCTCGCCGGAGTCGGTCACCGCCACGTGCAGGGTCGTGTCCTCGGCGAGCAGGTCCACCTCGACCGTCGCCGGGCGGCGCGTGCCGTGGCTCGCGGCGTGCAGCGCGTTGTCCACCAGGTTGCCCACCACCGTGGTCACCTCGACGGGTGCGACCACTTTGGACGGAACCCAGCTCGACGGTCCCAGCACCAGCCGCACGCCCTGCTCGGCCGCCGCCGACGTCTTGGCGGACAGGAACGCCTGCAGGTACGGGTCGTTGATCTCCTCGCTGGACCCGAGCATGGTGATCGGCCCGGACGACATCGCCGTCACGTACTCGAGCGCCTCGTCGTAGTGCCGCGTCTGCAGGAGTCCGGACAGCGTGTGCATGCGGTTCGCGAACTCGTGGCGCTGCGCCCGCAACGCGTCGGTCAGGCCGCGCGTGGCACCCAGCTCGCTGGTCAGCGCCTCCAGGTCCGTCCGGTCGCGCAACGTCAGCACGCCGCCCAGGTCGTAGCCGTCCTTGCGCACCTCGCGGTAGTTCGCCACGAGGACGTGGTCACCGGCGACGGTGATCAGGTTGTCGACGCGCTCCCGCGACTCCAGCGCCTCGCGCAACCGCGCCGGCAGGTCCAGTTCGGCGACGGGCGTGCCGACCGGGGCGGTGAGCCGCAGCAGTCGCCTCGCCTCGGTGTTGCACACGGACACGCGCCCGTTCGCGTCCACCGCGAGCACGCCCTCGCCGATGCCGTGCAACACCGCCTGGTGCTCCTGCATCAGCTCGGCGAGCTCGTGCGGTTCGACGCCGAGCGTCTGGCGCTTCAGCCTGCGCGCGAGCAGAACGGCACCCGCGACACCGAGCAGGAGCGCGCCGCCCGCGAACAACGCCGTGGTGCCGAGCTGGCGCCACCGCGCGTTGTCGATCTCGGACGCGTTGATGCCGACGCTGACCTCGCCGACGATCGTGCCGGTGTGGTCGCGCAACGGCACCTTGCCGCGGGCCGAGAGGCCGAGCGTGCCGCGCTCGATGTTGGAGATCTTGTTGCCCGCCAGCGCCTCGCTGGGGTCGGTGCTCACGTGCTCGCCGATCAGGTCGGGGTTCGGGTGGGCGAGCCGGATGCCGTGCTCGTCGGTCACGACGACGAACAGGGCCTCGGTCGCCTTCCGGGCGCGCTCCGCCTGGTCCTGCACCAGCGGCTGCTGGTCGCCCGCCACGGCGTCGCCGAGGCCGGGATCCGACGCCACCGCCTCCGCCACGGCGAGCGCCCGGTCCTGGTACTGACGGGACAGCTCGAGGCTCTCGGTCCACACGCCGAGCAGGGCGCCCACGACGAGCACCAGCGCCAGCAGGCCGATCTGCAGGATCAGCAGCTGTCGGACGAGCGGCATCTTCGCCCTGGTCATGCGCCAGACGGTAACTCCGCGCGGGCCCAGAGCAAAAAGCGCAAAACGCGAATTACGTTCGTTGCGCGTACTGCGCGACAAAGCATCGAGGAGTGACGCAGCCCACCTACCGTTCACCGCCAAGCAACACCGGCGAAACCCCAGGGAGCTGGCACGCATGGCGGAACTGATCGAGCTGCGCGGGGCGACGAAACGCTTCCCCACCGGATCGGGTGGGGTGCACACGGCGGTTCGCGACCTCACGATGACCGTGGACCGCGGCGAGTTCGTCGCCGTCGTCGGCCCGACCGGGTGCGGCAAGTCCACGACACTGTCGCTCGTCTCCGGACTCGAACCTCCGTCGGAGGGCGAGGTCCTGGTCGGCGGGCAGCACGTCACCGGCATCCCGGAGGGTGTCGGGTACATGTTCCAGAACGACGCCGTGCTGCCGTGGCGGTCGGTGCTGGACAACGTCGCGGCCGGGCCCCGCTACCGCGGTGAGCCGAAGGCGGCCGCCCGCGCGAAGGCACGTGACTGGGTGCAGCGGGTCGGCCTCGGCGGGTTCGAGGACTACTACCCGCACCAGCTCTCCGGCGGCATGCGCAAGCGCGTCGCGATGGCGCAGACGCTCGTCAACGAGCCGTCGATCCTGCTGATGGACGAGCCGTTCAGCGCGCTGGACGTGCAGACGCGGGCGTTGATGCAGGACGAGCTGCTGCGGCTGTGGTCGGGCACCGGCGCGGGCGTCGTGTTCGTGACGCACGACCTGGAGGAGGCCATCGCGCTCGCCGACAAGGTCGTCGTGATGACCAGCAGCCCGGCGACGGTCAAGGCGACCTTCACCGTGCCGCTCGACCGGCCGCGCACGGTCGAGGAGGTCCGGCTGACGTCGCAGTTCCTGGAGATCTACCGGGAGATCTGGGACTCGCTGCGCGAAGAGGTCGAGAAGGCGCGCGAGCAGGGAGCCACCCGTGTCGCATGAAACCACGCAGGTACTGGAGGAACCGGCCGTGACGTCCACTGTGAACCCCGTGGCGAAGTCCACTCCGGACAGCACGTCCCCGGTGGACGCGCGCACCGCGCACCGCAGGCGCAAGGCCAAGGTCTGGTCGATCAGGCTCCTGCTCGTCGTCGCGTGGCTGGTCAGCTGGGAGCTCACCGCGACCTACCTGATCGACCCGTTCTTCTACTCCAAGCCCTCCGCGGTCGCGGCGAAGCTGGCCGACTGGTTCACCGTCGGCACCAGCCAGGGCAGCATCTGGGAGCAGATCGTCGTCACGCTGCAGGAAGCGGTCGCGGGCTTCGTGCTCGGCGCGCTCGCCGGTGTCGTGCTCGGCATCCTGCTCGGCCGCAGCCGCCTGCTGGCCGACATCTGCGCGCCGTTCATCAAGGCGGCCAACGCCGTGCCGCGCATCGTGCTCGCGTCGCTGTTCGTGATCTGGTTCGGGCTCGGCATGTCGTCGAAGATCGCCACGGCGTTCGTGCTGGTGTTCTTCGCGGTGTTCTTCAACGCCTTCCAGGGCGCGCGAGAGGTCGACCGCAACCTCATCAACAACGCCCGCATCCTCGGGGCGAGCCGGGTGCAGGTGCTCGGCACGATCGTCGTGCCGTCCGCCACGTCGTGGATCCTCGCCTCGCTGCACTCGGCGTTCGGCTTCGCCCTCATCGGCGCGGTCGTCGGTGAGTTCACCGGAGCCGACCGCGGTCTGGGCCTGCTGATCAACCACGCCCAGGGCACGTTCGACGCGGCGGGCATCTACGCGGGCATGATCGTGATCACGGTGATCGCCCTGCTCGCCGAGTGGCTGCTGACCCTCGCCGAGAACCGGCTGCTCAAGTGGCGCCCGCCGGCGGCCAGCGCGGAAGTCCAGCTCTGACCCTCCCGATCCCCTCTCCCCCGGAGTGAACGTCATGAAGATCCGCGCCACCCTCGCCGTGCTCGCCATCGGCGCACTGAGCCTCACCGCGTGCCGCACCCAGGCCTCGTCCGGCGTCAGCACCGACAACCCCGAGTTCAAGATCATGGTCGGCGGCATCGAGAAGGTCATCTACCTGCCCGCGAAGCTGACCGAGCAGCTCGGCTACTTCACCGAGGCCGGGGTGAAGGTCCAGCTGCTCACCGAGCCCGCCGGTGCCACGGCCGAGAACTCCCTCGTCTCCGGCGACGTCCACGGCGTGGTCGGTTTCTACGACCACACGATCGACCTGCAGGCCAAGGGCAAGTGCATCACCAGCGTCGTGCAGTTCGCGGACGTGCCCGGTGAGGTGGAGGTCGTCGCGACCGCCAAGGCCGACGCCGTCAAGAGCCCCGCCGACTTCAAGGGCCGCAAGCTGGGCTTCACCAGCCCCGGTTCGTCGACCGACTTCCTCACCCAGTACCTGGCGACCAAGAACGGTGTGTCCACTTCGGACTACACCGGTGTGAAGGCGGGAGCGGGCCAGACGTTCGTCGCCGCCGTCGACAACGGCGCGATCGACGCGGGCATGACCACCGACCCGACCGTGGCCACGCTCGTCAGCACGGGCAAGGCCAAGGTGCTGCTGGACATGCGGACCGTGGAGGGCACGAAGGCCGCGCTCGGCGGCCTGTACCCGGCCAGCTCGCTGTACATGGACTGCAACTTCGTGCAGCAGCACAAGGAGGCCGTCCGCAAGCTCGCCGGCGCGTTCGTGAAGACCCTGGCGTTCATCAACTCCCACAGCGCCGCGGAGATCGCCGAGAAGATGCCCGCCGACTTCGCGGGCGGCAACAAGGACCTCTACGTCAAGTCGATCAACGACTCGAAGGGCATGTTCAACTCCGACGGCAAGATGAAGGCCGACGGCGCCAAGAACGTGCTGGAGGTGCTCAGCCAGTTCTCCCCGGCGGTGAAGCCCAAGAAGGACCAGATCGACCTGGGCAAGACCTACACCACCGAGTTCGTCACCAATCCCTGACGACCTCCGACGACGCCGTGGCACCTTGAGTGCCACGGCGTGGTCAGCGAGGACGACCGGACCGGCGCTGCTCCAGACCTCCCAGGATGAGGGCGAGCCCCGCCTCGAACGCGGACTCGTGATCGATCGCCGGGAGCTCGGCGGGCGACTCGGCGCCGAGGTCCGCCTGCTCCTCCAGGACGCTGCCGACCGTGAAGCGCCCGGCGGCCAGCATCGCCATGCCCGCGTCGTGCTCCGGCACACCGGAGGCCACGAGGAAGTCCAGCTTGTGGCGGATCCGGTCGAGGTCGGCGACGGGAGCCGTGCCCGCGTGCAGGCGCGCACCGTCCCTGCGCGCCAGCAGTGTGCGCCGGAAGCTGCGCGTGTTCTCCGCGAACCACTCCCGCCAGTCGTCACCGGCCTCCGGCAGCGCCTGCGCGGCGTGAGGCCTCATCGCCGCCTCCGCCATCGCGGCCAGCAGGTCGTTCTTGGTGCGGAAGTGCCAGTAGAGCGACGGCTGCTCGACACCCAGCCGCTTCGCCAGCCGTCTCGTGCTCACGGCGTCGAGCCCGACCTCGTCGAGCAGGTCCAGCGCCTCGGCGATGACGGTCTCGCGGTTCATCTTGGTCACCTTGACAACCTATCGGTGATAGAGAAATCTGAACAGGAACCATTCACCGATAGATTTTGGAGCCGGGATGACCACCGGATCGTCGGCGCGGCCGCTGCGCGTTCTCATCGCGGGAGGCGGGATCGCGGGACAGGCACTGGCCTTCTGGCTCACCAGAGGCGGGCACGAGGTGACCGTCGCCGAGCGCTTCCCCGTCCTGCGGGCCACCGGCGCCCAGGTCGACCTGCGCGGGCAGGGCATCGAGGCCGTGCGGCGGATGGGACTGCTCGACGCCGTCCGGGACGCGCTCGTGGACGAGGCCGGCGTCGCCTTCGTCGACGCGCACGGCAGGGCCAAAGCGACGATCATGGCCAACACCTCGGGCAAGGGCCGCCAGACCCTGACGTCGGAATACGAGATCATGCGCGGTGACCTGGTGCGCATCCTCCACGACGCGACGAAGGACGGCGCCGAGCACGTCTTCGGCAAGGGCGTGGACGGGTTCGACCAGGACCACCACCGGGTCGTCGCACACTTCTCCGACGGCTCGTCGGGCGAGTTCGACCTGCTGATCGGCGCGGACGGCCAGGGATCGCGCATCAGGAAGTCGCTGCTGCCACGGGGTTTCGACCCGTACCGGCGCCTCGGCATCCACCTGGCCTACTGGTTCGTCCCGCGCATCGCGTCGGACAGCAACATCCGGGACACCTTCATGGTGCCGGGCGGCCGCCAGATCATGCGCCGCAGCCACAACCCGGACGAGACCCAGGTGTACTTCGTGCTGCGGGAGCGGTCCGCCGAAGCCTCCGCGATCCACCGCGCTCCCGTCGAGCAGCAGCAGAGGTTCTGGGCCGAGCGGTTCCGCGACGCCGGCTGGCAGACCGAGCGCTTCGTCGAAGGCATGAGGGACAGCCCGTTCTTCCACTCCCAGGAGGTCGTCCAGGTGCACACGGACACCTGGTCGAAGGGCCGCGTGGTGCTGGCCGGAGACGCCGCGCACTGCGCTTCGCCCTACAGCGGCATGGGCGTCTCCGGCGGTCTCGTCGGTGCCTACGTGCTGGCGGGCGAGATCAACCGCCACCCCGGCGACCTGCCGGCCGCGTTCGCGGGCTACGACAGGACGTTGCGGCCGTTCGTCGACGAGATCCAGGGCGAGGTCAACCCCAGCCTGCTGCGCCTGGGCCTGCCGACGTCCCGGCTCGCGATCAACGCGTTCCAGGCGGCGACCGCGCTCGCCTGTTCTCTGCACGTGCCGGACCTCGCCGCACGCTTCGCGAAGGACGACCGCGGTGGCGGCTGGCGGTTGCCGGAGGCACCGGACCAGGCCCGGTGCCCCCTCTGAGCGCTCACCGCCGGACGGAACGGCGCCCGAGCGCGGCCTCGACCCCGGCCGCCTTCTGCGCGGTGTTCCGGGCCATCACTCCCCCTGGTGGCGGACCGGCGAGGACAGGCGCACGCGTACTGCGGACTCGGCATCACCCACTACCGGCAGAACCACCTCGACCAGGCGATCAACTGCTTCCGCCACGCGCTCAAGCACTACCGGCCGAGCCGGTGTCGTCGTCAGCGCCGCGCCGGCCGCCAGACGACAACACCGGCCCTGTGCACGACATCGCCGCAGTCACATCCCGGGACCCCGGAACCTGTACCCCCAGTGTTGACCGGCAACAGGTTCCGGTTCACCCTGTTCGAGCCGCGCTCAGTGCGGCAGGACGAGCCGGTCGGCGATGTCGTACAGATCGGCCTGCGGTACCCGGCCGGCGATGACGACCGGGCCTCCGCCGACCGCGTCGAGGACCCACAGCCGTCGGTAGCCGTTCTCGTCGGTGTAGCGCGTCGCGTGGCCCTGCACGGGATGTCCCGGTGCGCCGGACGGCTGCCCGACGACAGCGCTGTTGACGAGGATCGGCGGCTGAACGGTGCACGTGCCCAGCTGGTAGCTCGTGCTGGTCTCCGGCCCCACCGGGGACCGGTCCAGGGCCGGTTGGACGTTGAAGGCGCAGATGCGCATCCCGTTGGGCAGGTCGCGCAGGGCGAACGCCGGGGTGACGGTCGTCGTGCCCGGGAAGTGGATGTTCTCCGCGATCCGGCGGCCGGCGTCGACGAGTTGCTGCGCGGGCGCCTGGCTGCCGGGCGCGGCGGACACGTTCACGTACATCGAACCGCCCTCGGGGTGCGCCACGTACAGCTCGTAACCGCCCGGCCCGGTGGACACCGAGCTCTCGACCCCGTGCTGCCCGTTGATCGTCACGGACTGGCCAGGACCCGACTTGAACGTCGCCTGGTCCACCGGCACCATCCGGAACTGCTGGACGTCGACCTCCAGGACCTGGCCGCCGGCCGTGACGGTCAGCATGTACTCACCGCCGTACAGGGGCGCGTCCGGGTTGGCCGCGCTGGACCCCACGTTGACCCGTTGCGCCCGGTAGGCGACCTCGCCCGGCGGGAGCCAGCCGAGGGAGTAGGGCATCCGAAGGCCCGCCGCGGCCTGTTCCGCGGTCGTCTGGGGCTGGCCCTGAGCCCCGTTGGCGGTGTCGGTGAGCTGGGACTGCTCCGCGGGGCCCGGCCGGTTCAGCACCACGGCGGTGACCGCGCCGAGGGTCAGCACGGTCGCCCCGGCGGCGACCGCGAACGGCCGGCTGAGCCCGCGCCTGCGGTCGATGCGCCGGCGCGCCGCGGCGAGCACCGCTTCGCTGTCGGGCGCGTCGTCCTCGCGCGCCGTGAAGGTGTCCTTGATCAGGTTCTCGATGTTCATCACGTCTCCCTGGCCTGGACCATCTGCTCGATGGCCAGGCCGTTTCGCAGTGCCGCCAACGCCTTGTGGGCGTGCGCCCGGACGGTGGCCTGGGCGCAGCCGAGCAGCTCCGCGATCTCCGGATCGGGCAGCTGCTCGTAGTACCGCAGCACCATCACCGCCCGCTGGCGCTTGGGCAGCCGCGCCAGGCGCTGCCACATGTCGTCGCGCGCGGCGTGGTCCGAGGCGAAGTCGTCCGCCCGTGCCTCGTCGGGGACGTCCCCCGACGCGATCACACGCGCAGACCAGCTATGTCGCCAGGACAGGTAGCCGTTGGTCACCATCCGCAGCACATATCGGTCGGGATGATCCGCGCCGCTGATCCGGGACCAGTGCCGGTACACCTTGACCAGCACGTCCTGCACCAGATCAGCCGCCTGCTCCCGCTCGCCGGTGAGCATCGTCGCGTACCGCAGCAACCGCGGCAGTTGCGCTCGGGCGAAGTCGTCGTAGTCAGCCATCACCCTTGAAGACTCGCCTCGGCGGCGCTCCGTTTACCGGCTTCGCGAATAAACAGGTTGATCCGCTCAACGAGTCATAGAGGTACTGGGGGCATACCAGCCGACCTCACGAGGGGCGATCTGTGCACAAACGTCGTTTCATCCACGCGGCGGTCTTCGCCGTGATGGCCGCCGGTGTGGCCGTCTCACCGGCAGCCGCGCAACCACCCGCACCCGCGCCGGCCGAGGCGCCCAGCACGGTCACGCTCATCACCGGCGACAAGGTGACCGTGACCAGGAAGGACGGTTCCTGGGACGCGAAGATCCAGCCGGCCGCCCGGCTCGGGCCGGTTCGGTTCATCAAGTCGGTCAGCGCCAAGGGCGTCACGGTGATCCCGTCGGTCGCCGAGCCGCTGATCCGGGCGGGCAGACTGGATCGCAGGCTGTTCGACGTGACCGGCCTGATCGACCTCGGCTACGACGACGCCCACACGGCCGAGATCCCGCTGCTGGTCGAGTCCAAGGGCGCCAGGACGCTCGGCAAGATCACCCGTGAACTGCCGTCGGTGCGGCTCTCCGCCGTGGCCACGCCGAAGGACAAGGCCGCGGAGCTGTTCGACAGGACCGACGCGGGCAAGATCTGGCTCAACGGCAAGGTTCAGCCGTCGCTGGACGTGAGCGTGCCGCAGGTCGGCGCGCCGGCCGCCTGGCAGGCCGGGTACACCGGCGCGGGCGCGACCGTCGCGGTCCTCGACACCGGTTACGACCCGAAACACCCCGACCTGGCCGGGATCGTGAAGGGCGAGAAGGACTTCACCGGCGAAGGCATCGTCGACAAGGTCGGGCACGGCACGCACGTGGCCTCGACCGTCGCCGGCCGGGACGCCAGGTACACCGGCGTCGCCAAGGGCGCGGACCTGCTGATCGGCAAGGTCTGCAAGACCGGCGGCTGTCCGTTCGACGCGATCCTCGCGGGCATGCAGTGGGCCGCCGACAGCGGCGCCAAGGTCGTGAACATGAGCCTCGGTGGCGGGTCCGGCGACGGCGTCAGCGACCCGCTGGAGATCGCGATCAACCGGCTCTCCGCCGAGAAGGGCACCTTGTTCGTGGTCGCGGCCGGCAACGACGGCCAGAGCAGGCCGGTCGCGAGCCCGGCGTCCGCGGACGCCGCGCTGGCCGTGGCCAGCGTGAACAAGCAGGACAGGTACAGCAGGTTCTCGCAGCCCGGGCCGCGGTTCAAGGACTACGCGGTGAAACCGGACATCGCCGCGCCCGGTGAGGACATCGTGGCCGCACGGGCCGAGGGCACGCTCGCCGACCGCGTCGTCGACGAGCACCACGCGCGGCTGAGCGGCACCTCCATGGCGACGCCGCACGTGGCCGGTGCCGCGGCGATCCTGGCCGCGCAGCACCCGGACTGGACCGGCCAGCGGATCAAGGCCGCGCTGATGAGCAGCGCGACGCCGATCGACGCGACGATCTACCAGCAGGGTGCCGGCCGGCTCGACGTGGGCCGGGCGTCCAGGCAGACGATCATTCCCAGCACGGGGAGCCTGAGCCTCGGTTTCGTGCGGTGGCCGTACAGCCAGTCCGTGCTGACCAAGCAGATCACGTACACCAACACCGGCAGCGCACCGGTTTCGCTGCAGCTGAGCTTGGACGTCCCGGCGTTCCGCACGAACGTCGACCACGTCACGGTGCCCGCCAACGGCGAGGCCGCGGTGACGGTCACCTTCGACCACTCCGCCGCGCCGACCGGCGTCTACGGCGGCAGGCTCGTCGCCAGGAGCAGCGCCGGTGACACGGTGATCCAGACGCCGGTCGGCGCGTACAAGGAGCCCGAGAGCTACGACCTGACGGCGAAGCTGATCGACCAGAACGGCGCCGCGCCCGCCGACGGCCTGCTCGCGAGCGCGATGTGGGTTCCGCTGGGCACCGGCCAGGACGACTTCGACCTGATCGGCAACAACAGCACCGTGCGGCTGCCCGCGGGCCGGTACGCCGTGCTGGGCACGATCCAGACCGCGGTGCCCGGCCAGCCCCTGCCGACGAGCACCAGGGTGGCCGACCCGGAGGTCGACCTGCACAAGGACACCGTGGTCACGCTGGACGCCAGGAACAGCAAGAAGGTCAGCGTGCAGACCGACGAGAAGGAGGCCCGCCCGATCTCCTGGACGAACGGGATGGTCATCGACACCGGTGCGCGCGGCGTCGGCTACTACAGCATGTCGGACAACAACGACTACACGGCGCCGACCGCCAAGCACACCAAGGAGTTCCGGTACTTCGACCGCATGAAGCTCGAACGGCCCCAGGTCCGGCTGACCGTCGACGAGCCCGAGTCGTTCGACGTTCCCGTGGAGTGGGTGCCGGGCTCGCCGCACACGACCGACACCCGCAGACTGTCCGTTGTGGACGTTGGGCACGCCGCTCCCGGCGAGATCGCCGCGGCCGATCTCAAGGGCAAACTGGCGGTGTTCACCCTGGGCGACGGTGAGAGCCTCGAGTTCAGCCCGCGGGTGCGGGCGATCGCTGAGGCGGGCGCGAACTCCGTGCTGTTCCGCTTCTCCGGCAGCCCCGTGCGGCTGACGGAGACGCCGCCACTGCCGTTGACGGCCACGTTCAGCCCCGAGGGCGCTCGGCTGGCGAAGTTGCCGAACGCCTCCGTGACGCTGACCGGCCTGCCGGAGAGCCCGTACCGGTACGAGCTGGTGTTCCCCAGCTACGGGGACGTTCCGGCGAACGTGACCTACCGGCCGCGCAACGGCGACCTGGCCACGGTGAAGACGACCTACCGGGCCCCGGTGGACGGCCTGGGCTACGCGTCGATGTTCGCCACCGACGGCAAGTACGACCTGGAGGGCGCGCTGGAGTCGACGCCGACTCCGCTTCCCCGCGAGCGGACCGAGTACTACTCCCCCGTCACCTGGGCGAACTCCGTGAGCATGGCGGCAGGCGGTGCCGCGCAGGACTACGAGGCCGCCAAGCGGACCTTCAAGGCCGGCGAAAAGGCCACCGTGAACTGGGGCAAGGCCGTGATCGGGCCGGGTGTCACCGGGTCGGTGGGCTTCTTCTCGTCCGAGCCGCACCTGGCGTACCGCACGGGCGAGACGATCAACGCCCGCCTGCCGCTGTTCTCCGACTCGGCCGGCCACTCCGGGTTCCCCGATTCCAACGACACCGGCAACACCGTGCTCCACCTCGACGGCAAGGAGATCGCCCGCACCGGCCAGCCCGGCAGCGGACAGTTCACCGTGCCCGCGGGCGCGGCGAACTACCGGCTCACCGCCGAGGCGAGCCGGAGCAACCCGGGCTGGCCGCTGTCCACAAAGGTCAGTGCGGAATGGGGCTTCCGGTCCGGGCACACGACCGCCGCCACCCCGCTGCCGTTGCTCTCCATCGGTTTCGACCCCGAACTCGACCTGACGAACCACGCGCCCCGCAACGTGCTGTTCCCGGTACCGCTGCGCGTCGACCGGCAGCCGGGCGCACCGGGCGGCAAGGCCGAGCCGAGGCAGGTCGAGATGTCCTGCGACGACGGGCGGACCTGGCAGCGGGTGCCGGTGCTGAACGTGAACGGCACCTGGTCGGCGTTCGTCCGGAACCCGGCGTCCGGGTTCGTGTCGCTGCGCGCGAACGCTGCGGACCAGGGCGGCAACACGGTGACCGAGACGATCATCAGGGCCTACCGGGTGAGCTGACCCGCAGTCGCCGGCTGCGCGGCGGTCGCCGCGCAGCCGGCTCATAGCAACGGCTGCGAGACGCTTGGACGGTGGCCGAAGGTGGGGATCACGCCAGGGATCGGCGCGCACAGGAGCTGGGGGATCGGCTGGAACAGCTCAAGGTGACCAGTGGCCTCAGTTACGACCGCATCGGCCGCATCGGCCGCAAGGTTCACCTGAGGAAGTCCGCGGTGCACTGGTACTGCAGCACCTGCAACACGAGTTCGAGCGCGTGCGTCCCGTTCGTCACCGCGAGCGCGTGGTCCGCCCCGTGGTAGGCCGCGAACTCCGCCTCGAACGTCCTGACCCCGCTGCCACCCATGCGCCACCACTGCCCCTGCTCCAGTGCACGGATCAGGTTAGTGCGCTCCTCGTCGTCGACCCGCGGCCAGGCAGGGAACTGCGCGGCCGACCGGGAAGCTCCCGTCGTCACTGCTCCTAGGTGACATCGCGGCGTGGAAGATCGCCGCCCGCCATCGAATATATGCAGGTAGATGCCCCCTATCCCCTGTGACCACCCTCGCACGCCCTCACCTCCGAGACAGGGGCATCCGAGACAGAGGGCAGACGCCCCGTGCGTGGCGGGAAGGCATCCGCGGCGGCCTCGTCACGACTCGGGCCGGTGAATCGCTAGCCTTTCGCAGCGACCGCTCCGAGGGGATGGCGATGATCGACGCTGGTGATGTCGTGCGGCTCGGCGAAGCGCACGACGGGTGGTCGGCGCGGCTCGACGAGATCGACCCGCGTGCCCATGCGGACGCCGTGCGGGCGGGTGCGGCCGAGTTGGGCGTGTGGGCGCACGGCGGACACGTCCCGATGCAGCCGTTCGTGTTGCCCGGCCCGGCGATGACGGCGCTGCACGACATCGGCGCCGGCCTGCAGGACCTGCTGATCCGCCACGCGCTCGACGCCTGCGGCGGGGACCTCGTCGAACTCGCCGGCATCGCCGGGCTCACCGACTCCGAGCGGTGGTTCCTGCCGTCGGCCCGCCCGCTGCCGGAGGCGCTCGGTTGCCGGCGTGCGGACGTCTTCGTCGAAGCGGGACGGCCGCGGTTCCTGGAGCTGAACTTCGGCACGTGCCTCAACGGCACGACCGCGGCCCCGGTGCTCGCCTCGACGTTGCTCGGCACGGAGACCGGGCGGGCCGAGCGGCGGACGCGGAACCTGCGGACCGACTCGTTCTTCGCGGCACGGCTGCGGTGGCTGCGCGACAACGGTGCGGATGGGCACCGGGTGGCGCTGCTCGGCTTCGCCGCGTCGGGCGACGAGGGTTCGTTGCGGGCGTTCGAGGAGGAGGCCGCCTACTTCGCGACGCACGGTGTCGCCTGCGACTTCGTGCCGGTGGAGGAGGCCGAGGTGATCCGGGGCTCCCTCGTCTGGCGCGGCAAGGCCTACGGAGCGGCGATCCGGTACTTCATGGCGTCCCCGAAGGCGCTGGCCGGGTACGCCGACTTCTTCGTGGCACTCGAACAGGCCACCGGCACGATCCTGTTCGGGGCGTACGTCTCACAGTTGTTCACCAGCAAGACGTTGCTCGCGGACCTCGTGTGCGACCCGCGGCTGTCCGATGCGGAGCGCGCCCTGGTCGACCACGTCCCGTGGACCGCCCGCCTGCGGCCCGGCGCGGTCCGGCGCGGTGGGGGAACCGCCGATCCCGTCGAGTGGGCGGAGGGCAACCGCACCCGTGCGGTCGTCAAACCCGCCAACCTGTACGGCTCGCGCGGTGTCGTGCTAGGTCCGTCGGTGACCGACGACGAGTGGCTCACGGCAGTGCGTGACGCCGTCACCGAGGGCGGCTACGTCGTGCAGGAACTGGTGGTCC
Organism: Lentzea sp. NPDC004789; assembly: GCF_053601075.1. Taxonomy (NCBI): domain Bacteria; kingdom Bacillati; phylum Actinomycetota; class Actinomycetes; order Pseudonocardiales; family Pseudonocardiaceae; genus Lentzea; species Lentzea sp. NPDC004789. The sequence continues at coordinate 146,812 of NZ_JBSGBE010000008.1, forward strand.
CCGACCCGTGGCGGACGCGCTACTGGGATTCCGTCGCCGATGCCCCGGTGGAGGTCACCTCACCTGTGCTGCTCGGACCGTTCGTCGTCGGCGGCCGGTCCGGCGGGTGCTTCGCCCAGCAGCCGATCACCGGCACCGCGGAAGACCTGCTGCGCCCCGGAAACGGCCTGTCGTTCGGGGTCGCGGTGTCCGCAGGGTGACCGGACGCGGATCTCGGCCCGCTCGGGACCTTCGTCTCTCAGCACGCGATCCGCGCCACCCGCATGCCGGGCACCGTGCGCACCAGCACCTCGACCACCTTGCGCTCGGCCCCGGTCGCCGGCGTCATGCCGGCCGGCAACAGGTCGGCACCGGACACGATCCCCACCAGCCCGCCCTCGTCGTCCACCACGGGCAGGGCCGAGAACCCGTGATCACCCAGCAGCGCACTCGCCGCGCGGACCGTCGTGGCCGGATTGACCACGACCGCCGGGCTGGTCATCACATCCGCAGCGTTCACACCGCTGAGCCTCGGTCGTCGGCGCCCGCTCGGGCAGTGCGGTTGGCCATCAGGTCGCGGTGACGCAGGTCCCGGCGCCACCGATCCCTCGCGCGGAAACGGTATTGCGCCCACCAAGGTGAGGACCTTCGTCCCTGCGCCCGCCACCGCCGTCGTCGCACCGTTGAGACATGAGCACCAAGCTGACGACCGGCACCTGGACGACCTGGTTCACCCTGGTGACGGCCGGCGAGTTCGCCGGTTTCCTGGCCCCCGCCGTCACCGGCGCGCTGACGTCGTCCGCGCCGCGGCTCGTTCTCGCGGGCGTCATCGAGGGCGCGGTGCTCGGTGCGGCGCAGTGGCTCGTCCTGCGCCGCAGCATCCCGGGGCTCAAGCCCTGGCACTGGATCGGCGTGACGGCCTTGGCCGCGGGGTTCGCCTGGGCCGTCGCGATGCTCACCGTCCACTACGGCGAACCACTTCGCACCTTGCCGCTCGCGGTGCTGCTCCCGCTCGCGGCCGTGGCCGGTCTGGCGGTCCTGCTGTCCACGGGCATCGGGCAGTGGCTGGTGCTCCGCCACCACGTCGACGATGCGTCCACGTGGGTGTGGGCCAACGCGGTGGCCTGGTGCGGTGGCCTGATCGTGTTCACCGTCTTCACCACTCCCCTGTGGCAACCCGGCCAGCCGACCGCGCTCGTCGTCCTCATCGGAGCCGTCGGTGGCCTGCTCATGGCCGCCACGATGGCCGCGATCACCGGTTCCGCTCTCGTCCGGCTCCTGCGCGGGCATTGACGTGACCCCCGGCGCACTCGTTCGACGACAAGGAGCCGCGTTGATCGACCGGACGACTTCCGACGACGTGATGTCGCTGGACTCAGGCATGCAGGTCGGCGCGGTGATCGTGCTCGAACGGAACCCCGGCGACGTCGAATCCCTGCTCGCCGACCGCATTCGCACCGTTCCGCGGCTGCGCCGCCGGTTGGTCAGGACGCCCTTCGGCTGCGGCCGTCCCGTCTGGGTCGACGACGCCGAGTTCGACCTCACCGAGCACGTGCACCGGGTGGCCTGTCCTGCTCCTGGCGACGAGGCAGCGCTGCTGGACCTGGCCTCCACCCTGGTGACTCGTCCGCTGCCGCTCTCGTCACCGCTCTGGTCCGCGACGCTGGTCACCGGGCTGGAGTCGAACAGGGCGGCGCTGATCGTGGTGTTCCACCACGTGTTGTCCGACGGCATCGGCGGCCTCGCCGTGCTGGCCAACCTGGTCGACGGCGCGGCGCACACCGAGACCGAGCCGTTTCCCGCTCCCCCGCCGACTCGCCGTGAACTGGCCGGGGACGCCTGGCTGAGGCTGCCACGGCACCTCTCGTTCCCCAGGCCGCGGTGGCCGTCACTCGGTGCCCGCTGCTCCCTGAACCGACCCACCGGCCCGCGGCGGCGGCAGACCGCGGCACGAACCAGCGTCTCCCGGCTGCGCACCGCCGCGCATCGCTGCGGAGGCACGGTCAACGACGCCTTGCTCACCGCCGTCCTGGGCGCGTTGGGCACCGTGCTGGCCAGACGCGGTGACCACGTCGAGGAGCTGATCGTCTCGATCCCCGTGTCGACGCGCCGCTCGACCACGGCCGCCAACCTCGGCAACAGCACCGGCGTCCTGCCCGTCGCGCTGCCGATCGGGGGTGATCGCCGGTCACGACTGACCCGGATCGCCGCCATCACCAAGTCCCGCAAGAGATCGGCCACATCGGCCACGCCGATCTTCCGCGCGTTGAAGGTGTTCGGGGTGGCGGACTGGTTCATGAACCACCAGCGCATGGTGCACACCGTCGTCACCAACGTGCACGGCCCCGATCACCCCATGCGCCTGGGCGGCGCGGCGGTCGTCGGCCTCATCCCGTTGTCCGCCACCACCGGCAACGTCACCGTGGCCTTCGCGGCCCTGTCCTACGCCGACACGCTCACCGTCACGGTGGTCGCCGACCCCGATCACGTACCCGACCTGCCCGAGCTGACCCAGGCCCTGCAGGAGGAGCTCGACCTGCTCGGAGCTCACAGCAGACGCATTCCGACTGAATCAAAGCCCTATTAAGTGGCGCTACTCACATTCGCCCCTTGGCAAGGAGGAATCGTTAACACAAAGCCGCCCCTTAATCGAACTGCAAAATGTGAATTCGACTGCGCCGAGGCCGACAAGCCTCACTTCGGGCAATTGACAGGTGTTTGCGCGGCGATAACCTGATCCATCCAGGACGGTCGGCGAACGATCAGGTGGGGACCAGTCGTCGCCGGACAGCACACTCGGGGGGCCGGTGGAGTTCAGGCTGTTGGGTTCGATCGAGGCTGAGGCGTCGGGCCGGTCGATTCCGCTGGGACCACCGCGGCAGCGAGGCATTCTCGCGGTGCTCGCGGCCGACGCCGGGCGGCTCGTGCTGATGGACACCCTCGTCGACCGGGTCTGGGGCGACGCGCCGCCGGCCCAGGTGCGCGACTCGCTGTACACCTACGTCGCCCGGCTGCGGCGCGTCCTCGCCGGCTCCGGCGGTTCGGCCGTCCTGGTCCGCCGCACGCGCGGGTACGTGCTCGACGTCGCACCGGAAACCGTTGACCTGCACCGGTTCCGGGACCTGGTGGGCCGGGCGCGCCAGCCTCACCTGGACGTGCACCAGCGGATCGAGCTGCTGCGGTCCGCACTGGCGCAGTGGGGTGGCACCCCGCTCGCGGCGATGTCGGGCGAGTGGGCCGACGCGGTCCGGCAGGCGTGGCAGGGGCAGCGCATCGACGCGGCCGTGGAGTGGGCCGAGGCCGAGCTCTCGGTCTCCGGCCCGACCGCGGTGATCGACACGCTGACCGGGATGCTCATCCAGCACCCGCTGCACGAACCGCTGGCCGGCGCGTTGATGAGGGCGATGCACGCGGCGGGTCGCACCGGCGAGGCCTTCGACATCTACGCGAGGCTCCGCGCCGAGCTCGCCGAGCAGCTGGGCGTCGATCCGTCGGCGCGGCTGCAGCAGGCGCACGGGGAGCTGCTGCGGGCGGAGGTGGGCCTGCCCACCGCCGTGAGAGTCGTGCCGACGCAGTTGCCCGCCGACGTGGACCCGTTCCTCGGCAGGGACTCCGAGCTGTCGCAGTTGCGCGACCGGCTCGCCGAGGTGCGCGCCGGCGCGCCCGGCCCGGTCGTCTCGGTGGTCACCGGCGCCGCCGGTACCGGCAAGACGACCCTGGCCGTCCACTTCGGACACCAGACGCGCGACCGGTTCCCCGACGGGCAGCTGTACGTCGACCTGCGTGGTCGCGACCCCGGGTCGTCGGTGAGCACCGGTGACGCGCTCGGGTCGATCCTGCGGGCGCTGGGCGTGACCAGCCGCGGTATCCCGTCCAATTTGGACGAACGGGCCGGCCTCTACCGCACCCTGCTCGGCCGGCGCCGCGCGCTCGTCGTGCTGGACGACGCGTCGTCGGTGGAGCAGGTCCGCCCGCTGCTGCCGGGCACCGCGTCCTGCCTGGTGCTGGTGACCAGCCGGGACGACCTGCCCGGTCTGGAGGGCCGCCGCGTCGAACTCGGCCCGCTGCCCGCGTCCCGGCAGGAGGAGCCCGACCCCGCCGGGCTCGCCGACCCGCCGCTGTACGAGCGGGGCGAGCAGCTGGCGGCGTTGCGCAGGCTGGCCGCGGCGGCCGCGGCCGGTCGGGGCTCGACGGCGCTGATCCGCGGCACGGCCGGATCTGGCAAGACGGCACTGCTCGACGCCTGGGCCGGCACGCTGCCGGTCGGGCGGATGCGGGTGGTGCGGGCGACGGCGGGAGCGGCGGAGCAGGGCTGCGCGTTCGCGGTCGCCCGGCAGCTGTTGGAGCCCCTCGCCGGAGCGGCGGAGGTGGCGCGAGCGACGACGACAGCCGGCACCGAGCCCTCGCACGAGACGATGCACGACCTGCACCGGCTTGTGGTGAGGGCGTGCGAGGACGGGCCGCTGGCGCTGGTCGTCGACGACGCGCAGTGGGCCGACGCCCTGTCGTCGCAGTGGCTCGACCACCTGGCGAGGAGGATCGGCGGCCTGCCGGTCCTGGCGGTGGTCGCCACGCGAGCGGACGGCGTTGCGGCGGAGCGGCCCCTCGGCCACGTCATTTCGTTGCCCAGGCTCTCGCCCGCCGCGATGACCAGCTGGGTGCGCCGGGAACGGCCCGGCGCGGACGCGGAGTTCTGCGGGGCGTGCGCCGCCGCCGCAGAGGGAAACCCGGCGTTGCTGGCCGAGCTCCTGCAGGCGCTGTGCGAACACGGCGTCGACCCGGTGGCCGGCCAGGTACCGCTGGTGGCGGAGTTCGCGGACCGGCTGCGGGCCCTCGCCGCCGTCCGCCGGCTGTCCACGCAGGACGAAGCCACCCGCCGCCTCGCGCGGGCGCTGGCGGTGCTGGGCGACGACGCCGACTGGCCGCTGGCGGCCGCGCTGAGCGGGCTGGGCGACGCCGAAAGCCGGGACCACGCCGACCGGCTGGCGCGGATCGGTGTGCTCGCACCCAGTGGCGCGGCGCGGTTGCGTCATCCGTCGATCGGCGCCGCGCTCGCCGAAACCGACATGGCCCCGGCCGAGCTGGCCGCCTGGCACGCCCGTGCGGCGGAACTGCTGTACGCCGAAAGCGCGCCACCTGAGCAGGTGGCGGCACATCTCCTCCTCTCCGACCCCGGCCCCGGCCACTGGCGGGTCGAGGTCCTGCGCGAGGCCGCGCAGGTGGCCCGCGGCCGGGGACTCCCCGGAACTGGCGCGTCCTACCTACGGCGTGCTCTGCGGGAACCGGCCTCGGCCAAGCAGCGCGACGACCTGATCCTGGAGCTGAGCGCGGACGAGCTGCTGTCCGACCCGGACACGGCGGCACGGCGGCTGGCGCTGGCCCTGCGAGGACCGGCGGACCCACTGGCACTGGGCCGGACCGCGAGCCTGCTCGCGGACGCCCTGCTCGCGGCCCGACGGCACGAGCAGGCGCTGGACACGCTCGAACACGCGGTGGCCGACCTGGCCCCGCTGGCGGGCACCGACGGGCTCGTCCGGGAGCTGTGGTGGCGACTGCAGGCGCAGCTCGTGCACATCGGCTACGAACGACCGGCGACCATTCCCGCGGCCCGGGTCTGGGTCGACCGGCTGCGTGCCCTGCGCATCGCGGGCGACACCCCCGGCGAGCGAACCGCGCTGCTGGCGCTGGCGAAGCCCGCGATGTTCGGCGAGGGTGACGCCACGTCGGTGAACGACCTGCTCGACCGCGGGCTGCGCGGCGAGCTGGCCGCGGACGTGCGGGCCATCCCCGCACTGGCCATCGCCGGTATCGGGTACATGCTCACCGACCGGCTCGACGACGCGGCTCTGCGGTACGGCCAGCTGCGCGACCTGGCCGGGCGCTGGGGCGCGACCGGGGCGTCCGCGCTGGCACTGGCGGGGCTCGCCCACGAGACCTGGCGGAGGGGCGAGCGGATCGCCCTCACCCAGCAGTTCGACGACGCGCTGTGCGCCGACCTGAGGGCTCGGCTGTCACTGGTGACCGTCGCGACCGAATCGCTGATCGAGCTCGGTGATCCGGACGCGGCCGCCGAGGTCCTCGCCCGGTACGCCACGGGGCCCGCCGACGACTCGGTGCACTGGGCACCGGTGTTGATCAGCGCGAGCCGGGTGCAGGTGGAACGAGGAGACCCCGGTGGCGCACTGGCACTCCTGCTGACGTACGGCCGGTACGAACACCATTCCGGGCTCGGCACCCCGGCCACGAGCCCGTGGCGGTTCCGGGCCGCGCGGATCAGCGCCGACCTCGGACAGCGGGAACAGGCACGACGGCTCGCCACCGAAGGGCTGGAGGCGGCGTACCGGTGGGGCACCGCCACCGTGATCGGCGCGGGTCTGCGCTGTCTCGGCGCCGTCACCGGCGGGGCCGAGGGACGCGCGCTGCTGGCCGAGGCGGTGACGGTGCTGAAATCCGCGCCCTCACGGCTGGAACTGGCCTGGGCCACCTACGAATGGGGGCTCGCGACCCGGCGGGCGGGCGAGCACGGCACCGGCCTGCAGATCCTCGACGACGCCCGGAAACTGGCCGAGGGCAGCGGCGCCCTGCTGCTGGCGGGACGGGTGCGCGCCGAGCTCACGGCCGCGGGGGTGACCACGCGCCACCTTCCCGCCTAGTCCGTTTGCCTTGTGCGACAGCGGTTTGTCCTGTTCCAGTTCGTTCGACGACGTACCGGTCGATCAAGCTCAGTCGTTTCCCGCAGGCCTTTCCCGGTGCACTTGTTCTCACTTCGCAGGGGGACATCGACGGTAGAGGTGGAACGTCATGGTCTTCACGAGACCTGTGGTGCCGTTCGAACGGTGGTACTTGGGATTTCCGCGTTCGTTCGCGCCGATGATGAGTTTCTGCGTCGAGGGCGCCGGCGCGGTCGATCTCCCAGCTCTGCGGACGGCGGTCGCCGCCGCGTCGTCCGCGTGCCCCGGCGCCCGGTTGCGCCGGCGTGGTGAGTCCTGGGTGGACAGTGGGGTGACGCCTCCGGTCCGGGTCGTCTCCGACATCTCGCTGAAGCTGCGGCTGCCGCGCGGGCACCACTGCGACGTGCTGCTGGCCGGCGGGACCACCGTGGTGTTCCGCGCCTCCCACGCCGTCATGGACGCGCGTGGCCTCAAGATGTGGGCCACCGAGGTGTTCCGGGCGTTGCGCGGCGACGAACTCGTCGGTGCCGCTTCGGTTTCGACCGCGCTGGACATCGACGAGCCGCTGCTGCGGCAGGCCGACGCGTCCGGCCAGGAGTTCGGCCTTCAGCCCGTGGTGCCCATGGGTTCCGGCCCCGTCACGTGGCACCGCAGGACGATCGACGGCACGCAGCCCGCCGTCGTCGCCAAGGTGGCGTCCGAGATCGCGCGCCTGTCCGGCCTGCCGGTGACGCCGATCAGCATCCCGGTGGACCTGCGCGCGTTCCACCCCGGGCTGGACTCGACCTCCAACCTCGCTCTCACGGTGTCGCTGGACGTTCCCGCCGGCCAGTCGTGGGAAGCCACCCACCAGCAGTTGCTGACGGTTCTCGCCGAACGCAAGGGCAAGGTGCACGCGCCGGGCGAGGACATCCTGCGCGCGCCGCTTCCTCTCCTGCGCATGATGGTCCGCTCGTACCACCGCCGTGCGCGCCGCGAGGGTACGTTCTCCCGCGTCGCCGCGATCAACAACCTCGGCCGCGTCGACCCGGAGGCGTTCAGCACCAACGGGTTCGCCGCCACCGGCGTGTTCCTGCTGGCGCCGCCGGAGCCGGGCGGACCGCCCACCGTCAACATCGTCGAGTTCGGCGGCCGCACCGAGCTGACCATCGCCTGGTGGTCGGACGAGGGTGTGGCGACGCTCCTCGACACGCTCGCGTCGTCGTTGGCGCTGCCCCCGCACGTGCTGGACGGCGGCCCCGCCACCGGCACCGTGAGCGTGGTGGAGCAGTTCGCCGCGCAGGTGCGGGCCGCACCGGCCGCGGTCGCGATCAGCGGGCCGGGCGGATCACTCACCTACGCCGAGCTGGACCGGCGTGCGCGCGGCGTGGCGATGGCGTTGCGAGAACGCGGTGCGGGGCCCGGTTCCGTGGTGGGACTCCTGTCCGACCGCACGGCCGACGCGATCGTGGCGGCGTGGGGCGTGCTGCTGGCGGGCGCCGCCTACCTGCCGATGGACGCCAAACATCCGGACAGCAGGCTGCAGTCGCTGCTCTCGGACGCCGGGTCACCGGTGTGCCTGGTGCAGCGCGCGCACTCCGCGCGGGCGTGCCTGCCCGACGGCTGCGCGGGCGTGGTGCTGGAGGACCTCGCCGCGTCGGCGTCCGATGCCGTCTTCGACCTGCCGTCGTTCGACGATCTCGCCTACGTCGTCTACACGTCGGGCTCGACCGGCAAGCCCAAGGGCGTGGAGATCTCCCACGGTGCCCTGAGCAACTACGCGAGCTGGGCCTGCCGCGAACACGGGGTCACCGCGTCGACCAGGCTGCCGCTGCTGTGCTCGTTGTCGTTCGACGTCGCCGAGATCACCCTGATCCTGCCGCTGCTGGCCGGCGGCACCATCCTGCTGATGGGCGACGAGCTCAACCACGTTGCGCTGCAAGAGGTCTTCGACGCCGGAGCCACCGCGCTGGCGCTCACGCCCTCACACCTCGACCTGATCACCAGGCTGGAGCTCAACCCGCGTTCGGTCGGCACGCTGATGGTGATCGGCGAACAGTTCACCCGTGCCGTGGCCGTCCGGGCCCGGGAGATGTTCGGGCCGGAGTGCCGGATCATCAACCTGTACGGGCCCGCCGAGGCCACCATCGGGGTGTCCCACCACTTCTACGCCGACGACCCCGGCGCGTCGGTGCCGATCGGCGTCCCGCTCGACGGGGTCACGTTCCACGTGCTCTCCGCGGACCGCGCGTACGTCCCCGTGGGAGAGAGCGGCGAGCTGTACATCGGAGGAGTGCAGCTGGCGCGAGGTTATCGCGGGCGGCCGGACCTGACGCGGCAGCGGTTCGTGCACCTGGCCTCGGGAGAGCGGGTCTACCGCACCGGTGACATCGTGCGGCAACTGCCGTCCGGGGCCCTGGAGTACCTCGGTCGCATCGACGACCAGGTGAAGGTGCACGGCCACCGCATCGAGCCCGCCGAGATCGCTCTCACGCTCGAGTCGCACCCGTCCGTCAGCACCGCGGTCGTGGTGGCCCGATCGCGGCCGGGGCAGCGCGACAAGGTGCTGGTCGGCTATGTGATCGGGACCGCCTCCGCGGACGAGCTCACGTCGTTCCTCGGCGAGCGCCTCCCCACCTACATGGTGCCGTCGGTGATCATGCAGGTCCCCGACATCCCCCACTCGGTCAACGGCAAGGTCGCCGTGTCGGCCCTGCCCGACCCCTTCTCCTCCGGCGGTCCGGCCGTCGCCGCGGGACCGCTGGACGACGACCAGGCCGCGGTGGCCCGGATCTTCGCCTCCGTGCTCGGGGTGGACACCGAGGCCGTCTCGGGGACCAGCGACTTCCACGTGCTCGGCGGCGACTCGGTGTCGTTGATCGCGATGGTCGCCGTGGTGGCCCGCGAGCTGGTCGGGCCGGTGGGCGAGAAGGCGTTCACGCTCAGGATGCCCGACGTGATCAGGCGACCGACCGTGGAGCGGGTGGCCGAGCTGGTGGCGGAGTCCCGGCCGGTGTGACGGAGCGACGCCGGCAGGTGAGGGCCGAAGGGCACGGCCGTCCCCACCTCCGGCGAACCGCTCACTCCTTTGTGGACACCGATTCAGCTCGTGCGCGAGGTCCACTGCTGGTTGGTCTGACCGTTGCAGCTCCACAGGATCAGCTTCGTGCCGTTCGCGGTCCCTCGGCCGTTCGCGTCCAGGCAGAGGTTCGACGACACGTTCGTGATCGTGCTGTCCGCGTTGACGTTCCACTGCTGACTGGTCCGGCCGTCGCAGTCCCAGACGACCACCGCTGTTCCGCTGGTGGTGCCCCCGTTGGCCGCGTCGAGGCACTTGCCGCCGACACCGGTCAGCTGCTTGCCCGCGGTACGGGTCCAGAACTGGTTCGCCTGACCGTTGCAGTCCCACAGCTGCACCTGGGTGCCGTTGGTGGTGCTGCTGTTCGGCACGTCGACGCAACGGCTGGACTGCGTGCCCACGATCTGCCCGCCCGCGGGGGTGCCGTCGGTACCGGTGAGCGTGAGCAGGACGGCCTCGCCCGACGGCACCGAGGTGGTGTAGCCGGAGGCGAAGCTGCCGCGGTCGGCCGCGGCCCACACGTCGCGCACGGCGACCGAACCGGTCAGGCCCACCGACGACCACCGGACCGTGATCGACGCGGCCGAGCCGGTGCGGTTGAGCAGCACGACGGCCCGGCGACCGTTGCCGGACAACACCTTCTGGTAGACCTGCAGGCCGGAGGAGTCCTCGGCGACCTTCGTGCCCTGCCGCCCCAGCGGGTCCTGGTCGACCGCGATCATCTCCCGGTTGGTCAGCACGGCACGGGTGCCGGCGGTCATCTCGCTGAGCTTGTTGCCCGCCAGCAGTGGCGCGCCCGAGATCGCCCACAGGCTCAGGTGGGTGCGGTTCTGCGCGTCGGAGAACCCGGGCAGACCGGCCACGAGCATGTCGGGATCGTTGTAGTGGCCTGGACTCTGGGCGTTCGGGTGCTGCGCGGAGTCGAAGTTCGCGAGCACCCGCGACATCGCCGGCCGCTCGCCCCAGTAGATGATGTCGTTGCTGGTCCGCCACAGGTTGGAGATGCCAGGCGCCCAGTTCCACGGCTGCTGGCCGCCCCACTCGCAGACGGAGAACACCATCGGACGCCCGGTCTGGGCCGTGGCACGCGCGATGGCGTCGCTGATCGCGGTGTAGGTGCTGGCGGCGTTGAGCCCCTCCTTGGAACCGCCGCACCAGTCGACCTTCACGTAGTCGAAGCCCCAGCGGGAGAACTGGAGGAAGTCCTGGTCGTAGTGACCTTCACTGCCGGTGTTGGGATAGGCGGGGTGACCGGTCGGGTAGTAGTAGCCGCAACCGTTGCGGCCGGCGTCGGTGTAGATGCCCGCCTTCAGGCCCTTGCCGTGGATGTAGTCGACGATGGCGGACATCCCGCCCGGCCACTGCGCGGTGTCGACGGTGATGGCGCCCGAGGAGTCACGGGCGCCCTTCCACCAGCCCTCGTCGATGTTGACGTACTCGTAGCCCGCGTCCTTCATGCCCGAGGCCACGAGGGCGTCGGTCTGCTGCCGGATGACGGACTGGTCGATCGCCCCGGCGAAACCGTTCCACGAGTTCCAGCCCATCGGTGGCTTCGTGATCGGTGCCGCGCCGGAGGCGGCGAGAGCCGTGTGCACTGGCACGACAGCGGTGCCGGCGGCCACCAGGAGCATCGCGCAGATGAGTGAGCGCAATCGCCTTGTCCACATGGAAAACCCCATCATCGTCGATGGCGAGCAAACCCGCGGCGGCGAATGTGAACGCTAACACGCCTGTGACGTGGAGCACAACGAACGGTGTGAGGTCAGCTTGGATTTCCGTTGTTAGCGCAAACAGTTGCAGCGCACGGCATCGGGTGATCAGCCCGCCATCGGCGAGTGCGTCTCCGGCCGCACGCGCAGCGGCAGGAGGTTGTCCATGGCGGTCGCGTGCAGCGTGCGCGCGACCGTCGCACTGGCCACCACGCTGATCGGCACTCCCCGGTCGAGTCCGAGCTCGCGGATCCTGGCGAGCGCGGTGATGCCGGACGAACCGAAGAACACGACCTCCGACAGATCGACCACGACCTCTTCCGCGCCCGAATCCACCGCCATCGCGCAGCGCCTTTCGAGCTCGTCGCTGTTCGACATGTCCACCGCGGGGCCCGTCCTGACCTCGACGACGCCCCGCGCCGGGCGGTCCGCCGCGCCGAGGTCGAGCAGGTTCAGCAGTGCCCCCGCTCCGCCGTCGCGGAACGCGCGCCTCTGCCGGTCCGCCCCACAGCCGTGCCGGTCCAGCAGCCGCACACCTCGTTGCACCACCGGCAGATCGCCGTTGGCCGCGAGCACCGGCTCCAGCTCACCCAGCAGCCGGCCGAGTTGCTGCCGCAGCGGCAGCAGCCGCCCGGACAGCACGTCCAGAGCGTGCCCGCCGAGGCCGTCCCTGGCCGCTCGCCAGCACGCCTGGCGAAGGATCTCGACGGGAACCGGCACGGCGTCCTCACCACGTTCCACCGCGGCCACGGCCTTGGTGACCAGAGCGCGCACGAGGGCCGCCAGCAGCACCGCGTCGTCGACGCTCGCGGCGACGTCGGCGACGCGCACCTCCACCGTCGGCCAGTGCGCGGAAGGCCGGACGTCCCAGTAGATCATCGCCGGGTCCAGGGCGGTCCCTGCGTCACGCAACGCGGCGTACACGTCCTGATAGTGCTGCCACGACGTGAAGTACGGCGGCGGACCGGACACCGGCCAGCGCGACCACACGATCGAACGCCAGCTCGCGAAACCGGTGTCCACGCCGCGGGAGAACGGCGAGTTGGCGGTGATCGCGCCCAGCACGGGCAGCCACGGCCGCAGGTGGTTGCACACCTGCACCGCGGTCTCCCGGTCGGGCACGGCGACGTGCACGTGGCATCCGCAGATCAGCTGCTGCACCGCCAGTGCCCCGAACTCGCGGGCCATTCGCCGGTACCGCAGATCGTCCGTGATCTCGCCGGTCGCGTCGCCCAACGGCGGCGCACCGACGGCGATCGCCCGGCAGCCCGCCTCGCGAGCGGCTCGCGCGACCGTCCGCCGCAGGCCGAGCAGCTCACGCCGCACCTGCTCGGCGTCCCCGCAGACCGAGGTCTTGGTTTCGACCTGCGTGCCCGTGAGCTCGTGGTCCAGTTCGAGCCCGAAGCCGTCACGTGCGACCGCGACGACCTCGGCCGCGCGGTTGACCGCGACCCCGGTCACCGGGTCCGCCAGGAAGAACTCCTCCTCAACGCCGACAGTCCGTGCCACGTCTCACCGCCTTCAGCGACCGCCACCCGAAGTGGCGCCGGCGCACTGCTTCACCGGTGGATGTCCCGGCCGAATACCCGCGCTCACCAGCACGAAAACGCGCCGGCCGCGACCGTCCGCTTCGGACTGTGTTTCCAGCAGGCCCGGTACGGGTACTCGCGACATCCACAGCCGCGACCGGTGACTCCGAGTTGAGCAAGCAGCTCGCAACGTGCTTGGCGAACCTTCCTCAGCTGGAGTGATCTTGAAGATTGCGATGGTGTCCGCCCGTGCGAGTTCTCTCGACGAAGCACGGGATCAACACGTCGCCGGGCTCTCCTCGGCCTTGAGCCGGGACGGGCACGACGTGACGGTGTACCTCCGCGCCGACGCCCCGGACGTGGCCGGCCGCGAGCGCACTGATAGCGGCTACGAAGTGGTTCACGTACCCGCCGGGCCGACGACTCCTCTCGCGGACTCGTCGCGCCACTCCGGTGAGCTCATCTCGTTCCTGTCGGAGGAATGGGCGGCCTCCCCGCCGGACGTGGTGCACGGGCACGGGTGGATGTCCGGCATGGTCAGCGTGCTCGGCGGGCGGCGGATCCCCGTCCCGGTGGTGCAGACGTTCCACTCGCTGGCGGCGGTCGAGCGGCGGCACCGCGTGAGCGACACCGGACCGGAAGAGCGCGCCCGGATCGAGGTGCTGGTCGGGAAGGAGGCCGCGCACGTCGCGGCGGCCGGCTCCGATGAGATGGCCGAGCTCATCAGGGCGGGAGTGGACCGGACGAAGATCTCCGTCGTCGGCACCGGCGTCGACGTCGACCGGTTCACCCCCGAGGGGCCGCAGGCGGGACGCAACCAGCTCTTCCGCGTGGTCACCACGGCACCGTTGCCGCCGTACCGGGAGATCGAGGCCGTCATCACGGCGTTCTCGGGTCTCGACGACGCCGAGCTGGTGATCGCCGGCCGTCCCGGGAGCGGACGACTGCACGATCCCGAGATCGCGAAGCTGCGGGACCACGCCGAGCGCCTCGGTGTCGCGGACAGGATCGCGTTCGTCGGCGCGGTGGCCCACTCGGCGATGCCCGATCTGGTGCGATCGGCCGATGCCGTCGTCTGCGCCCCGTCGTACGAACCGTCCGGGGCGGTCGCGCTCCAGGCGATGGCGTGCGGTGTGCCGGTCGTCGCGACCGTCGTCGGCGCACTGGCCGACGTCGTCGTCAACGGCGTGACAGGCCTGCTCGTGCCGCCGGGGAAACCGGCGAGGCTGTCACGGGCACTGCGCTCGCTGCTGCCGGACGACACGCTGCGCAGCGAGTTCGCGATGGCGGCGCGGGACCGCGTCACCGCGAGGTACTCCTGGAGCCGCGTCGCCGAAGACGTCCTGCGGGTCTACCTGCGGGCCGGTGCGGATCCGTCCGGACGGTCCGACGCCGGCCGGTGCCGGGTGGACTCCGCGGGGTAGTCCCGATCCCGGCGTGCTCACGTTCGGTTCGACTCGGTTCGCGTGGGTACCACCTCCCTACCGACAACCACGGGAGGCAGCGATGGCAACCGGTGAGACCGGCTTCGACGACGTCACCTACGACCTGATCTCCGTGCAGTACCACGCTCTCAAGGCAGGACACGACTACGGCCAGTACGTCCGCGACGCGGACAACGCCGGTCGCCAGGACATCGCCGACTTCTTCCGCCGCGTCATGGACGAGGACTCGGCGCGCGCCAAGCAGTGTCACGAGTTCATCGCGCAACTGTCGGGGTCGAGCGAATCAGGACCCGCGGTCAGCTAGTGGCGCGCGACCGCGAATCCCGCCGAGCACGAGGACCACTCCGGTGATCACCGCCGGCGCGGCTGCCAAGCCGCGCCGGCGGCCTTGCCACCCGAGCCGGGCTCAGCGCCGCCGGGAGATGGCCACGCCGATGAGGCAGATCGCGCCACCCACGAGCCCGTACACCGTCGGGATCTCGGCGAGCAGCAGCCACGACAGCAGCACCGACACCGCCGGCACGGCGTAGGTCGTCGCGGACAGCCGGCCCGCGTCCATGCGGCGCAACGCGTAGGCCCACGCGGTGAAGCCGATCGCGGTCGGGAACACGCCCATGTAGACGGCGCCGGCCACGGCTCCGACCGGCGCCACCCGCAGTTCGCCGAGCAGTTGCGGCAGCCACGGGAGCAGGACCGCGGTGGCGACCACGCAGCCGAGCCAGATCGCGGTGAGCCCGTCGACGTGCCGCAACGTGACCTTCTGGATCATCACGCCCGCGGCGTAGAGGCCGGCGGCGGCCAGGCACAGCAGCACGCCGAGCCAGTCGCGTTGCGCGGTGGCGCCCATCGCGATGACGGCCGTCCCAGCCAGCGCGACCAGCGAGCCGACGACGACCGGCCGGGAGAAGCCTTCGCCGAGGAACTTCCCGGCGGCGACGGCGACCAGCAGCGGCGCGAGGTTCACCAGCAACGCCGCCGTGCCCGCGTCGACGTGCCGCTCCCCCGCGTTGAGGGCGACGGTGTACCCCGCGAGCCACAGCACGGCGTACGCCGCGATCAGCAGGAACGCCCGGCGGGACACGCGGACGCGGACCGCGCCCTTGACCACCACCAGCAGGGTCAGCGCGGCTGCCGCGACGCCGAGCCGGAGCAGTGCCAGTGGTGCGGGCGAGAGGTCGTGCCCGACGGCGCGGATAGCCACGAAGGCCGAGGCCCACAGCACCACGGCGAGTCCGACGGCTGCCGCGACCGCGGCTGTGTTCGGCCTGACGATGCCCACCGGCCGGGCGGTTTCCAGTTGATCGGTCACGCATCCATCGTCAGTGCACCGTCTGTACAGCACAAGCGATTAGTCGTGCACATCCATTAAGTGCAACTGTACAGTCGAGCTCGTGCTCGACATCTCCCGGCTCCGCGTCCTGCGGGCGGTCATCGCGACCGGCTCGATCCGCGCCGCCTCCTCCGCGCTCGGCTACACGCCGTCCGCAGTGAGTCAGCAGCTCGCCGCGCTGCACCGCGAGACCGGGCTGCAGCTGTTCGAACGAGCGGGCCGGGGCGTCGAGCCGACCGCCGCCGGCCGCATCCTCGCGACCGAGGCCGAAGCGCTGTTCGAGGCGGTCGGCCGCGTCGAGCGGACGATCGGCGACCTGCGGGCCGGCCGCGTCGGCAGCCTGTCGATCCGCTACTTCGGCTCGGCCGGCGCGGCGTGGCTGGCGCCGACGGTCGCCGTCCTGCGCACGGAGTTCCCCGACCTCCGGCTCGACCTGCGGATGAGCGAGACCACACCGGGCGACGCGGACGTCGACATCTTCGTGGAGGAGGCCGGGGTCGAGCACCACGGGCACGTCGTCGCGCGACGGCTCGCCGAGGACCCGTACGTGGCCGTGGTACGCGCGGACGACCCGCTCGCCGACCTCGCGGAGGTGTCGCTGACGGACCTCGCGGACCGCCATTGGGTGGACAACGACCTGCGTGCCGGGCCGTGCCGCCAGGTGCTCCTGGACGCCTGCGCCCAGGCCGGGTTCTCCCCGAGGTTCGTGGTCGAGACGCACGACTACCAGACCGCCATGTCCTTCGTGGCAACGGGAATCGGGCTCACCGTGGTCCCGTCGCTCGGTGTCGGTGAACTGCCGGAGGACCTCACCGCGGTGGCCGTGACGTCCCCGACCCCCGTCCGTCACATCGGCATCGCGGTGAAGAAGTCGATCGCCGGGCATCCGGCCGCGCAGCGCGCCGTCGAACTGCTCGAAGGTCTGGTCCGAGCAGGCTCAGCCGGGGGCAACGACGTTGAGTGAGCCCATCATTCCGTTGTCCTCGTGTCCGGTGATGTGGCAGTGGAACATCCATTGCCCGGTGAAGTCCGTGTAGCGGACCCGGATCACGACTTTTCCGGCGACGCCGTTGACCGCGTACGGGACGGTGACGCCGTCGAGGTAGTCGGAGGCCGGCTGGGCCATGTCGTTGACGCTGAGGACCTGGAACGGCGCGGTGTGGAGGTGGAAGGGATGGTTCTGGCCGCTGGTGTTGGTGAGCGTCCACTCCTCCACCGTGCCGAGTACGGCCGGTTCGGTGAACGTCGGCGTCATGTCGTACAGCTTGCCGTTGAGGTAGAAGTTGTTGCCGCCGTCGTCGTGCAGGACCACGGCCCGGGACCGGGCGACGGGTTCCGCGGACAGGTCGGGCAGCGATCCGGGCACCGGCCCGGCGATCTGGGGTGAGGCGGTCATGCCCGCCGGCCCCGCGTTCCCGCCGCTCTGCTGGACGTCGACCTTCATCAGGGTGGTGTCGGGGTACTGGTCGGCGGTCGCGCCGCCGTTGGAGTAGGCGAGGGTGCGCAGCGTGGTCGATCCGGGTGCTCCGGCGGTGACCAGGACGTCGAAACGCCGGCCCGGCGGCATCAGCAGGTGGTTCACCTGTACCGGCGCCGCGGAGGGAGTGCCGTCCTGGTTGACGATGGTGAAGCTCGCGCCGTCGAGCTGCAGGTCGTAGAAGATGGCGTAGCCGATGTTGGCGATGCGCCACAGCTGGGTCTCACCGGCCGCCATGGTCAGGGTGGGCTGGTACTGGCCGTTGACCAGCCGCACCGTCGCCGACGCCGGCTCCAGCAACCCGTCCGGGTAGACGATCGAGCTGGACCCGTTGATCTGCGCGTCCTTGAGCGCCAGAGTGTGCGTGGCGATACCGCGGTAGGCGGGCGGCAGTGAGTCGCGGGTGTCCCCGACGATGATGGTGCCCGACAGACCCGCCCCGATCTGGCTCTCGGTCCCGTCGCAGCGGCCGTTCGCCGGACCCGCGGTCATCGTCATCGTCATTCCCGGCATCGACTGGCCGTTCTTCGGGCACATGTCGTGGTCGTGGTACCAGTACGTCCCCAATGGCTGGTTCGCCGGGATGTCGAGCTGATACGTCAGGGTCTGGCCGGGCTTGCCGGACAGGAAGATGTTGTCCGCGTTGCCTTCCGGCGACAGGTGCATCCCGTGGAAGTGCAGGTTCGTCGACGTGCCGAGATCGTTCTTCAGCTGCAGGGTGACCCGCTGGCCGGGCATCACCCGCAGGGTCGGCCCGACGAGGCTGCCGTTGTAGGTCTCCGCGAGCACCTTCTTGCCCGAGATCTCCACCTCCTGCTGAGCCGTCGTCAGCCGAACCGTCATCTCCGGAGGGGTCGAGGTGTTGAGGTCGGGCGGTTCCACCAGCGCGGCGCCGGGAACCATGCCGGCCGCCTGCTCCTCAACGGACGACAGGCCCTTCCCCCCACCTCCGGCCGCCGAACCCGGCCCTCCACCCTCACACCCCGCGAGACAGGCGGTCAGGAGAACAGCCCCGGCAGCGAGGGCTCCGAGGGAAGCGGTCGAGCGTGCGGTCAAAGCCATTCCTCCCGAAGTGCTGGAACAGCGCGCATTCCGCTGCACGGAGCAGCCTATGACCCCGATGCGGGCAGCATGGTTCGAGCCATCCGGTTCAACCCGAATTGGTGAGGTTCGTGACACGCGACCGAGGGGTCGACTCCACTTTGGACGTGATCCGGATCCGGCATCAGCGCGCGCATCCCTGTGCGTAGAGTTCCCCTCGGTTCGGGGCGAGGGACACACGAGACGGGCACGTGCATGAGCATCATGGACAAGATTCGCGGCGAATTCATCGACATCATCGAGTGGACGGACGACAGCCGCGACACCATCGTCTGGCGCTTCCCCCGCTACGACAACGAGATCAAGATGGGCGCCAAGCTCACGGTCCGCGAGTCGCAGGTGGCGGTCTTCGTCAACGAGGGTCAGGTCACCGACGCCTTCCCGCCCGGCATGTACACGCTGCAGACGCAGAACATGCCGATCCTGTCCAAGCTGAAGGGCTGGAAGTACGGCTTCGAGTCGCCGTTCAAGGCCGAGGTGTACTTCGTCAACACCCGGCAGTTCACCGACCTCAAGTGGGGCACGCAGAACCCGGTCATCGTGCGCGACTCCGAGTTCGGCATGGTGCGGTTGCGGGCGTTCGGCGCGTTCGCCATGCGCGTCGTCGAACCGGTGGCGCTGCTGAGCGAGCTCGCGGGCACGGACCCGCAGTTCCGCACCGAGGAGGTCTCCGAGTACCTGCGCCAGATCGTGGTCGGCAGGCTGGGCACCGCGCTCGCGACGGCCGGGGTGCCGATGCTCGACCTCGCCACGCAGCAGGGGCAGATCGGCGACAAGCTGGCCGCCGCGCTGAGCGCGGAGCTCGCCTCGGTCGGCATCGCGATCCCGAAGTTCGTCATCGAGAACATCTCGCTGCCGCCGGAGGTCGAGGCCGCGATCGACAAGCGCAGCCAGATCGGCATCGTCGGCAACATGGACCAGTACACGCAGTTCCAGACGGCGCAGGCCATCGAGGCAGCGGCGCACAACCAGGGCGGCGCGGGCGAGGGTCTCGGCATCGGCCTCGGCATGGCGCTCGGTCAGCGGGCCGCTGGTGGTGTCCAGCAGCAGCAACAACAGCAGCAGGCCTCCCCGCCGCCGCTGCCGCCGGGCGAGCAGTGGTTCATCGGAGCGAACGGCCAGCAGCTCGGGCCGTTCGACCGCGGCCAGCTCGCGCAGCAGGTCTCCGGCGGCGCCCTGCGTCAGGACACGTTGGTGTGGAAGGCCGGCATGCCGCAGTGGACGCCGGCGGCCCAGGTGCCCGAGATGGCGCAGCTGTTCGCCGCGACCCCGCCGCCGCTCCCGCCGCAGGCCTGAGCCCACCGGGCCGAAGGGGAACGACGATGACCGACCCACGTCTGCAGCAACCTGGTGTCGCCGCTCAGACCTATCCGTGCGGCGGCTGTGGCGCGCGCCTTGAGTTCGCACCGGGCTCGACGGCGATGCGCTGCCCCTATTGCGGGTTCCAGCAGGAGATCCACGCCGGTGACCGGCAGATCCGCGAGATCGCGTTCGGCGACCTCGCGGTGCTGCCGCGCAAACCCGTCGGCAGCATCGGCACCTATGTCTTCCAGTGCCAGCGTTGTGCCGCACGCACCGAGACGAACGAGACGGCAAGCCTCTGCCAGTTCTGCGGTTCACCGCTGGTGATCGACAGCGCGGCCTCCGGGCAGATCGTGCCGGAGGCGGTGCTGCCGTTCCTCCTCGACCGCGGCGCGGTCCGCGAGGTGATGCGCAAGTGGACGTCGTCCCGCTGGTTCGCGCCGTCGGCGTTGAAGAAGGTCGGCGAGATGGAGACGACGAAGAGCACGTACGTGCCGCATTGGACCTTCGACTCGCAGACCGTCTCGCAGTACCGAGGTCAGCGCGGTGAGCACTACTGGGTCACGGAGTCCTACACCGACGGCGACGGCAAGACCCAGACCCGGGAGGTGCGCCGGACGGCCTGGCATCCCGCCCAGGGCACGGTCAGCCGGGCGTTCGACGACGTGCTCGTGCCCGGCAGCTCCGTGCTGCCGGTGAAGCACGTCGACGAACTGGCGCCGTGGCCGCTTCCGGAAGCGGCGCCGTACCAACCGGAGTTCCTCGCCGGGCACTCCGCGCTGCGCTACGACGTGGAGCCGGAGGCGGGCTTCGACGAGGCGAAGAACAGGATGGCCCCGGTCATCAACGACGACTGCCGCCGCGACATCGGCGGCGACGAGCAGCAGGTCGACTCGGTGGACACCCTGCACCACGACGTCACCTTCAAGCTCATGCTGTTGCCGATCTGGGTGGCGACCTACCTGTACGCGGGCCGCAACTGGCAGATCCTGATCAACGGCCGGACCGGCGAGGTCCACGGGGAACGCCCGTGGAGCAAGGCGAAGATCGCCCTCGCGGTGATCTTGGGCGTCCTGCTGGTCGCCTTGGTCGCGTACTTCCTGTTCCGCAACGGAGGCTCGCACGCCTCGACGCGAGGCGGGCACAAGTAGGCACCGCGATCGCCGCCGCGCTCGAACCGCGCTGATCAACGCGACGGTTCGAGCGCGGCGGGAGACTCCGCCTCGGCGATCAGCAGCCGGGCCGTGCCCGACCCGTCCGCCGGCACCGCCCAGACGTCGGAATGCCCGCCGCCACGCGGGATTCCGTATCCGACGGTCCGCCCGTCGAGCCAGGCGGGCTGGTCGTCGACACTGCGCTCCTCGGCGAGCGGCGTCACGGCACCGCTCGCCAGGTCGAGCACGGAGAGCCGCCAGCCCTTCGCCGGATCACCGTCCACAGCGGACTTGAAGGCGATCCGCTTTCCGTCCGGCGACAAGGAAGGGCACTCGACGTTGTCGCGCACGGTGCGCACGGTCCGTGCCGAGAAGTCGCCCTCCACCAGGTAGCGGTGGTTCCCGGTCGACATCGTCGCGAAGAACCGGTTGTCGTCCTGCGCGAACGTGACGCCCCAGAAGTTGAGGTCGGCGGACTGGTAGGGCTTCCCCTCGACCGTCACGGCGAAGTCCTCCAGCGTTCCCTCCAGAGCTCCGCTCGTGGTGTCCAGCATCCCGGCACGCGTGGAGAACCTCCCGCCGTTGTAGGAGTCCCCGGTGACGAAGACGGTCCAGGCGACCCGGTGCCCGCTGGGCGAGACCCTGGCCCGGTTGGGCAGTCCCACCAGTGGAATCTCCTGCTGCACGGCCAGGCCCGCGTCGAGCACGACGAGCTGGTAGGTGGTCAGCCCGCTCTCCGGTCGCAGGCACAGTCCGGTGCCGCCGGCGGCGTACACCCGGTTGCAGATCACGTTCGACACCGCACGGGCACCGCCGGGGTCGTCGGCCGCCACGGTGGCGACGTGCCCGCGTTCGGCGTCCGCCGTGCTGCGGAACAGCAGACGCGGACCGGTCAGGGTCACGCCGCTCGTCGTCGGGGCCGCGGTGGCGGCCCGGTTGCGCGCCCTGACCAGTCCTGTGTAGACGATGGCGGTCACGGCCAGGACCACCACTCCGACGAGGGCGAGCAGCATCCGGCTCCGGGTGGTCAAGCACGCACCTCCTGGCGCGGGATCAGCAGCAACGCGGTGCCGAGGACGGCCGTGAGCACCGTACCGGCGGCTACGCCGACAGCGGTGTTCGCACCCCAGACCTGCCAGAGGAGTCCGAAGAGGACGGACGACACGAAGTACGACAACGCCTGGCCGGTCTGCACGAGCGAAATGCCGGTGGTGCGCAGCGCTTCCGGCAGGACCGGACCGGCCAGCGCCATCAGCACACCGTCGGTCGCGGCGTAGAAGGCGCCGTAGCAGCCGAGGGTGAGCGCGAACAGCGGCCACCCCGCCACCGGGCTGAGGAGCAGCAGGTACACCGCGGCCAGCCCGCCGTAGCCGCAGAGCATCACCGGCAGCCGGCCGATCCGGTCGGCCAGTGCGCCCAGCGGCGCGGCCAGCAGCAGGTAGACGAGGTTGGTCCCGACCGCCAGCAGCGGGAACCACCCGTTCGCGATGTCCTCCTTGCGCTGCAACAACAAGTACACGAACCCGTCGCCGATCGTGACCACGCCCAGCACGCACGCGGCCAGCAGCAGCCGCCGGACCCGTGCGTCGCGCAGCAACGAGACGACCGCGCGAGGCGACACGCTCCGGGCGGTCGCCGCCGCCGAACGCTTGTCCCGCACGAACAAGCAGAGCAGCAGCACTCCGCAGGCCGCGATGCAGAAGCTCGTCACGAACACCGCGTCGAAACCGTCGGTGCCCGTGGACGATCCCACCGCGGCCAGCACCGCGACCGCGACCAGCGGCCCGGCGAACGCACCGGCGCTGTCCATCGCCCGGTGCACGCCGAACGCCCGCCCGAGCATCGATTCCGGCGCGGACAAGGTGATCAGCGCGTCACGCGGCGCGGTCCGCAGGCCCTTGCCGGTGCGGTCGACCGTCAGCACCGCCCCGATCGCGGCCGCCGACGACCCGGCCGCCACCAGCCCCAGCTTGGCCACCGCCGAGAGCGCGTACCCGATCCCGGCGACGGCCTTCTTCCGCCCGGCGCGGTCGGCGACGTACCCGCCGACCAGTCGCAGCACCGCGGTCGCGCCGGTGTACAGCCCGTCGAACAAGCCGTAGGACAACGGGCTCAGGTGCAGTCCGAGCACCAGGTAGACCGGCAGCACGGCGGTGACCATCTCGGACGAGATGTCGGTGACGAGACTGACCGTTCCCAGTGCCAGGACGTTTCCGCCCAGCGCGCCGAGCGTGCGCCGGGACAGGCCGCCGGGATGCTCCCGGCGGCCGATCGTCGACAGGTACACGGTTACTGCCACACATCCAGGATCGGGGACTTCTGCGCCGCGTTGCCGATGCCGGGCAGGCCGTGCGCCGCCTCGATCGTCCGCAGGACGGTGTAGTGGTTGATCGACTCGCTGTAGCTGCCCGCCTTGACGTGCGCACCGGTGAACGTGGTGAAGATCTGGTTCACCGAGGTCCCGCTGTCCTCGTCGAAGGTGACGATGAGCAGGCTGTTGTGCGTCTTCGCCCACTTCGCGTAGGCGTCGAGGTTCTTCCTGAGCCAGCTGTCGCCCGTGCCGATCGAGCAGTCGTGCATGTCGTTGCACATGTCCGGGGTCACGAAGGCGACGTCCGGGAGTTTCGTGAAGTCGCTGGGGAACGAGGAGAACCTGCGGTTGCTGGACGACGGGACGTTGCTGAAGTCCACCCAGGAGTTGTGCTTGCGCTTGTAGGTGCCGCTCGAACAACCGGTGTAGCCGTCGGACGGCATGGCCTCCGAGTATCCGGCGAACTTCTTCCCGGCGCCGGCCAGCTGGGTCGCGAGGTTCTCCTTGGCACCGAGGTTCATCGGGCAGGCGTCGTCGTCGACCCCTTGGGTGGAACCGGAGAACAGCGCGATGTAGTTGGGCTGGCTCGGATGCGTGATGGCGAACGACTTGGTGAACTTCGCGCTCTGCGCCGCGAGCTCGTTGAAGTACGAGGCGCTGGAGCTTC
The DNA here is from genome assembly GCF_053601075.1 of Lentzea sp. NPDC004789. Lineage (NCBI taxonomy): Bacteria > Bacillati > Actinomycetota > Actinomycetes > Pseudonocardiales > Pseudonocardiaceae > Lentzea > Lentzea sp. NPDC004789. The sequence continues at coordinate 170,545 of NZ_JBSGBE010000008.1, forward strand.
CGCTGATGGACGAGTACTTCTTGTTCTCGAACATCACCAGCACGATGTGGTCGAAGGCGGGCACGGACGCCGCCACCGGCTTGACCGCGCTGGACGTGTCGGCGTGGGAACCGACGACGGTCGCGGCTATGCCGGCCACCGCCATCGTCGCGACCGCGATCCGCTTGGCGAGCATGGAACCTCCAGGGACTCGGGGCGGCGGCGGTGAACGTGTTGCTCGCATCTAACCCCACGACGTGCAGGCATCAGCTATCCGAATCACCCGGTTGGCCTTGTACGTCGAGGCAAAACCAGCCCAAATCCGACAACCAGCGGATGTTGTCCGGCCGTCGGTTGCCCGAATGAACAGAAGTGGTTGCCCTACCGGGATTTGCGGACGGTGACCTCGGCGGTTGCCGCGTCGCCCGGAACGAGGCGGCTGACGGCGCGTGCGGCGAGCAGGAACCACAGCAGGTCCCAGCCCGCGATGGTCCAGAGCGCGAGCGGGGCGGGTGGGCCACCGGAGCCGATCATCACCGGGATCAGCACGAGGACGGTGTACAGGCCCAGGGCGAGCGGCAGGAGCCGGGACGACCCGGTCCAGGCCTTCGTGCGGATCGTGGCGGCTCCGGCGGTGATGAGACCGGCTCCGGTCAGGATCGGGGCGACGCCGAACAGGACGTCGGCGAGGCCCGGTGTGCCCGGCCAGATCAGTTCGGCCGCGGCGAGCAGGAGCTGGCCCGCGATGGCCGCGGCCAGGCCCAGGCGGGCGAACCGGCCGCGCCCGGCGGCTCCTGAGCGCGCCAGCGCGACGACGGCCGACAGCTCGCCGAGGTGGATCACGGCCTGGATCAGCCAGCCCGCGGACGGCTGCCAGCCGGCGATCGCCGACCCGCCCGCGTACACGACGCCGAACCCGGTGATCAGGAGGGCGGCCACGCCCGCCGGGGACTTGTTCATCTGGAGCTCCTCACGGTGGTGAACGGACTGCGGACACCGTGACTCGCCGGACGGGGCCGGGGCAGCCGGGCCGGCACCCGTTGCGCAACAGGTGCCAGCACGCTTGTGGCCGGTGCGTTCACCCCGCACCATCGCGGCATGGTCCGGTTCGGGATGCGTGCGCTGCCGACGGCGCTGCTGGCGCTGGCCGTCCTCGGCGCGGTCGCGTCGGTGCCGTTGTCCCTCGGCCGGGAGCCGCTGTACGACACCGTGTGCTACCCGCTCAACGGGATCGGCCTCGCGCTGGCCGGGGCTCTGGTCGCCTCGTACCAGCGGGCGAACCCGGTCGGCTGGTTGCTGGCCGGCATGGGCGTCGAGGCGTCCTGGGTCGAGTTCGCCGGAGGCTACGGCCACCACCCGGAATGGCCGGCCGCCGACACGATGGAGTGGGTCGGCAACTGGGCCAACATGCTCGGCATCGGGGCGACCGGGCTCGTGCTCACCTTGTTCCCGACCGGCCGGGGACTCGGCCGCGGCCGGCGGGCGCTCGTGTGGGCGGGGGTGGTGTCGATCGGTCTCCTGACGTTCGGAGCGGCGTTCTCGCACACCTCCGACGCGGCCTTCCGGTCGGGACGCAACCCGTACGCGGTGGACGGTCTGGAACCGGTCGGCCTGGCCGGTCAGGTGCTGTTCTCGACATCGCTGGTGACGGCGATCGCCGTGCTGGTCGTCCGGTTCGTCCGGTCGAGAGGTGTCGAGCGGCAGCAGTTGAAGTGGGTGGCCTACGCGGTGAGCCTGCTGGCGGTCGCCGGCCCGCTGGCCATCTTCCTCTACGACGACAGCGTTCTCGTCCAGATCGCGATCGCGGTGATCGCCACCGCTCTTCCCGCGGCGATCTGCGTCGCGATCCTGCGCTTCCGGCTCTACGACATCGACATCATCATCAACCGGACGGTGGTCTACGGCCTGCTCACCGTGCTCCTCGCCGCGGCCTACCTCGGCGCGGCCTTCGTCCTCGGGGCACTGCTCGGCCAGCGCGGGTCACCATGGGTGACCGCCGGATCCACCCTCGCCACGGCTGCCGCGTTCCGGCCGCTGCGCTCGCGCGTCCAACGCGCGGTGGACCGGAGGTTCCGGCCGGCCCAGTACGAGGCGTCCGCTCGCGTCGACGCCTTCCTCGCCGACCTCCGCGCCGGCACGGCGGACCCCGAAGGACTCGAAGCGCTGCTGCGAGCGGTCACCGAACGGCCCGACCTCGAACTGCGTTACGTCCTGCCGAACGAACCGGTGCCGCAGCAGCGGACCGGCGACGGCCGCGTCCACCGGATCGTCGAACGGGCCGGTACCCCGCTGGCCGTCCTGACCTACGACGACACCGCGCCGGACACCACGCGACTCCTGGTGGAAGTCGTCGAACGAGCCGGCCTGGCGGTCGAGATCGGACGGTTGCGCGCCGAGCTGCACCGGCAGCTCCTGGAGGTCGAGTCCTCCCGCGCCCGCATCGTCGCGGCCGGGTACGAGGAACGCCGGCGCCTGGAACGGGATCTGCACGACGGGGCCCAGCAACGGCTGGTCAGCGTTGGTCTGGCACTGCGCCACATCCAGTTCTCGCTCGGCGGCACGCCGGCGGCCCAGGCCATCGACGACGCCGTCGAGGACCTGACGACCGCCATCTCCGAGCTCCGCGAGCTGGCGCACGGCGTCCGCCCTGCCTACCTCGACGACGGACTCGACGTGGCCCTGCGCGATCTGGCGAGCCGGACCCCGCTGCCCGTCACCGTCCACGTCGGACCGAACCGCTTCCCGCCCGACACGGAGGCCACCGCCTACTTCGTCGCCTCCGAAGCGCTGACCAACGCGGTCAAACACTCACAAGCGACCAATGTGGAGATGCAGGTCCGGGTCACCGGCGATCTGCTGGTGCTGACGGTCCGCGACAACGGTGTCGGCGGCGCCCGGCCGGCCGGCGGAAGCGGGCTGCGCGGGCTCTTCGACCGGGTCGCGGCCCAAGGCGGCCGCCTGGACCTCGAAAGCCGGCCCGGCTCGGGCACCACCGTGACCGCGGAGCTGCCATGCGGATCGTGATCGCCGAAGACCAGGTCCTTCTGCGCGAAGGGATGGCCCGGCTCTTCGCCGACCGCGGCCACGACGTCGTCGCCGCCGTCGGGAACGCCGAGGCCCTGCGGTCGTCGGTGGACCTGCACCGGCCCGACCTCGCCGTGGTCGACATCCGCATGCCACCGACCTTCACCGACGAGGGCACCCGAGCCGCTCGCACGATCAAGGACACCCATCCGGACCTGGGCGTGCTTCTCCTGTCGCAGCACATCGACACCAACCACGCCGTCGCTCTGGTCAGCCGGCCCGGGTTCGGCTACCTCCTCAAGGACCGCGTCCTCAACGTGGAGGACTTCCTCGCCGCCGCCCGGCGAGTCGCCGACGGCGGCTCCGCGCTCGACCCCCACGTGGTCGGCGCGTTGATGGCGGCCCGCCACGACGATCCGCTCGCCACGCTGTCCGCGCGGGAACGCGACGTCATCGCGTTGATGGCGGAGGGGCTCAACAACCCCGCCATCGCCCGGCGCCTGGTGGTCAGCGAACGCACCGTCGAGGGCCACGTCCGGCATCTCCTGCTCAAGCTCGACCTCGCCGAGTCCGACGACGGCCACCGCCGGGTGCTCGCGGTCCTGACCTACCTCCGCCGGAACCCACCCCCTCGTCAGGAGATGCGGTAACCGATCCCCGGCGTCGACACCATCACCGGCTCGGAGTCGGCGGACGGCGAGCGGTGGCACACCGCGGCGACGGTGCGGCTCGACGGACTTCCCGCCACCGCGCAGGTCGGCCTCTTCGCCGCCTCGCCCGGTGACCTCACCCTCCGCGGAACCGGCGTCGGCGGCGCGACGGAGGAAGTCCGGTTCACCCAGGCGGTCGGCGCCTTCGACAACGTCGCGGTGGAGGGAGCGACCGCCGGCACGTGGCAGAGCGAACCGGTCGGCGAGATGAACCACACCGACTGGGAGAAGCACCACAACCCGTCAGGGGCCGTGGAGAAGAACGGCGTCATCACCATCAGCGGCACCGGCGACATCGGCCCGATCGGCGACGGCGCCGCGCACGGTCCCGAGAGCTCCCTGAGCGGCCTGGTGATCGCGCTGGTCATCGTGATCGTCGTCGCGGCCCGCCACGGCGCCCGCGCGGCGCACGGCTCCCGGCCGGTGATCGCCGCACGTGCGGTGATCACCGGTGCGGCCACCTTCGTCACCGGACTGGTCGCCGTCGCCGTCGTTCTCCCCGTGAGCACGGCGATCCTGAGGAGCAACGGCGTTGCGGTGCAACAGATTCCCGCGCTGACCACCGTGCGGCTGGTCGTCGGCGTCGCGGCGGTGCTGGCGCTCTGCGCCGTCCTCGCTCACGCGCTCGGCGTGCTGGTGCGCCGCGGCTGGGCGGCCGTCCTCATCGGACTGTCGCTGATCGCACTGCCCTTCGCGGTGTCCACGGCGCCCCTGCTGCCCGACCCGGTCGCCGGCTGGTTGTTGCGGCTCACCCCGGCCGCCGCGTTCGCCGTCGAGCAGACAACGGCCGAGTACCCGCAGGTGGTCGCACACTACGCGCCGTCTGCCGGGTACTACCCGTTGCCCTGGTGGGCAGGTCTGATCGTGCTGGTCGCCTACACCGCTCTCGCGGTGGTGCTGGGCAACGTGCGAACGCTCAGCCCTGCTTCCGGGCTCGACCACGCGGCGCGGCGACAGCGGGTGCGCGGAGGTCTTCGAGGAGCTCCATCTGACCGGTGATGACGCCGGTGAGGATGAGCCGGGCTACGGCGAGCAGTTCGGCGACGTGCGGACTGGTCAGCGAGTAGAAGACGTTGGAGCCTTCCTTGCGCGTGGTGACGAGTCCGGCGCGACGCAGCACGGCCAGCTGCTGGGAGAGGTTGGCGGCTTCGATGCCGACCTCGGGCAGCATCTCCGCGACGGAGTGCTCGCGCTCGCTGAGCAGTTCGAGCACCCGGATGCGCGCGGGGTGGCCGAGGTTCTTGAAGAACTCCGCCTTGACCTGGTACAGGGGCCTGCTCATCGAAGCCCCTTCCCGCCGACCGTCATCATTTGCTGATCCTCCCTGGTGGATCCCTGCTGGCGCGACCCGGGATGCGTGTCAACGGGGTTCAGCAGTTGCTGATCTTACCAGTTTCGCAACCCAGGCCGTGGTGTGCGGTCATCGCGCCGCCTCCCGGTGCAGCGCGTCCGCGGCGAAGTCCGCGATCTGGCGGGTGAGGGTGTCGTCGGCACGCCGGGGCAGTTGTTCGCCGGGCGGGGTGGCCGCGGACAGCGCCACGGCGCAGGCGTGCTGCACTTCCGGGGTCAGCCGCGCGTGCGGGTGCCGGGTGAGCGCGAGCAGCAGGCCGGGCAGCGCCAGCACCGGGTCGCGGGCGGGGTCCGGCACGATCACGGCGGGTGCGGCGTGGCGCGGCCAGGCGAACCGGCCACCTCCCCCGACCAGGTTGATCACCGCGTCGGCGTTGGCGGCGATGCGGCGCAACGGGAACGCGAGCGCGTCGGAGGGGTTCCACGTGGTGATGTCCCGGATGCCCGCGGTCAGCAGCACGGGGTTGAGCAGCGGCATGGTGTTCGCGCCGGCGATGACGACCCGGCTCGTCTCCAGCGTGCGACCGGCGCGGCCGAGCGAGGTGAGCAGCGCCGCGGTCAGCGCGATCGCGGTGCAGTCCCGGTCGGTGAGCACCGGGATGCCGACGACGCAGGCGCGTGCCTTGTGCTCACGTTCGGGCGTGGCGCGGACGAGCAGCACCGCGCTGGTGCCGTCGGGAAGGTTGGGCAGCCCGTAGTCCGAGGCGATCACTCGGGTGGCGAGCCCCGTCTGCTCCTCCACCAGAGCGGCGTAGCGGCGCAGCACGGAGGTCGTGGCGGCGATACCGCCCACCACGGCGACGACCGCGCGTTCCGCGGTCAACGTCCGAGTCCCGAGTTCTCCAGCAGCGCCGGATCGATCCAGCCATCGGTGTCGATGCCGTGCTGGGCGGCCCGGTCGAGCAGGTCGCGGATCCGGGCGCTGTGCAGGTGCATCTCGTAGTCGTGGCCCGCCTCCCGCGCTTCACGCAGCGTCAGCGAGGCCTCGGCGACCTTGCGCCGCAGCTCTGCTTCGAACTCGCTCATCGTCCTCAACACCCCTCCTCGTCCGCAGGCTCCATAATCTGCACACTTAAACAACTATGCAAGTGTTTGGGTCCAGCGTCACTACAGGTCGTTGCCGGCGTAGGACAGGTTGAAGCTCTTGTTGGTCAACGGGAAGTCGGGAACGATCGTGTCGGCCATGGCGACCGGCAGTGCGGGCCAGTTGAAGAAGCTGGGGTCCACGATCTTGACCCGGCTCAGCCGCCCGTCGCCGGCCAGCTCCACGCGGTGCACGATCGTGCCGCGCCAGCCCTCGACGATGCCGACCCCGCCGCCGGCGGTGGCCTCGGCCGGTGCGGTGGCGGTGGTGCGGCCGCCGAGCATGTCGACCAGGCTGGTGATCATCGCGATGGACGTCGCGAACTCCTCCACGCGCACCAGGAAGCGGGACAGCACGTCACCGTCCGTGCGGGAGTGCGCGGTGCGGGGGAACTCCGCGGACAGGAACGGGTGGTCGTGCCGGGCGTCGACGTCCAGACCGCTGGCACGGGCGACGACACCGAGCGCGCCGAGGTCGGCCGCCTGGCCGCGGCTCAGCGGAGCGGTGCCGGTGAACCGGTCGGCCACCACGGTGTTGGACAGGGCCAGCTCGGCGATCTCCGCCGCGTCGGCGCCGATCGAGGCCAGCTCACGGGGGTCGGGCAGGGTCTTGACCGTGGCACCGCCGGGGTGCACGGCGCCGCGCAGCAGCCGGTGACCGGTGACGGTGTCGTTGAGGCGCAGCAGGCGCTCGCGGACGCGCTGGGAGTGGGCGTTGAGCACGCCGTGGGCGACGTCGTTGCACAGGGCGCCGAGGTCGGTGATGTGGTTGTAGAGGCGTTCGAGCTCCAGCAGGATCGCGCGGATGCGTTGCGCGTCCTCGGGCACCGGCCACCGCCAGGCGTTCTCGACGGCGAGGCAGTAGGCGAGCGTGTGGCCGACCGTGGTGTCGCCGCTGACCCGTTCGGCCAGTTCGACCCCCTCCTGCGGGGTGCGCCCGTTGAAGAGCTTTTCGAGTCCTCTGTGGGCGAACCAGAGGCGGGCCTTGAGGTTCAGGACGGTCTCGCCGACCACCGAGAACCGGAAGTGGCCAGGGCCGATCATGCCGGCGTGCACCGGGCCGACCGGGATCTCGTACACCCCCGGCCCCTCGACGGTGCGGAACGGGTACGGGCCGTCGACGCTGCCGAACTCGGGCGGGTCGCCCGCGTCGGTGAGCATGGGGTACCAGCCCTTCGGCCAGTGGAAGTGGCGGACCAGCCGGCGTGGCAGCGGGTGGCCGGTGGGCACGATGCCGAACAGGTCGTGCATCTCGCGTTCGAACCGTCCGGCGGCGAACGACAACCCGGCCAGGCTCGGCACCTCCGGGGTGTCCCGGTCGAGCGCGACGTGCAGCTCGACCCTGCGCGCCGGGGCGGCGGCGGTGAACAGGTACACCGCGCGCAACCGGTCCCCGTCGTCGTGCCCGGCGACCAGCGCGAGCCGGAACCCCCGGTACAGCAGGGCCTCGGCCTCGCCGGGCAGCTCGGCCGGGAGGAGAGCTCTCGTGATCATCGCGTCACCGCCAGCGGATGGGTGGCCAGGTCGAGCAGGTCGGGCAGTGGTCCCGCGGCGACGCCGAGCACGGCGCAGGCGAGGAGCCCACCGGCCAGGGCGAGCGGGACCGCCGGCGCACCTGCCGCGTCCGAAGTGGACGGTTCGCCGAGCAGCATCCGGCTGGTCCGGACGAGCAGGGCCGCGGCGATCACCAGCACGAGCAGCAGCGCGGCCGCGGTGAACCAGCCGAGTCCCGCGGTGAAGCCGGCGCGGACGATGCCGAGCTCACTCGCGAACAGGCTGAACGGGGGCAGGCCGATCAGGGCGAGCACGCCGAACCCGAAGGTCGTGGCGAGCACGGGATGCCTGGCGAGCAGGCCGCGCACGCCGTCGATCCGGCTGGTGCCGGTGAGCTGCAGGACGCGGCCGGCGCCGAGGAACAGCACCGCCTTGGCCAGCCCGTGCCCGAGCACGTGCAACAGTGCCGCGGTCAACGCCAGGGGGCTGCCGATCGCGGCGCCGAAGGCGACCAGGCCGAGGTGTTCGATGCTGGAGTAGGCCAGCATCCGCTTGTAGTCGCGCTGCCCGATCAGCAGTGACGCGGCCAGTGCGAGCGAGGCCAGCGCCATCACGATGAGCAGGGTGCGGGCGAACGCGGTGCCCAGCGCGGCGTCGCTGATCACCTTGACCCGCAGGATCGCGTAGAACGCCACGGACAGCAGCACTCCCGACATCAGTGCCGACACCGGCGCCGGGGCCTGGGAATGCGCGTCGGGCAACCACGCGTGCAGCGGCGCCAGGCCGGCTTTCGTGCCGAAACCGAGCACCAGCAACGCGATCGCGATCCGGGTGACGCCGGGATCCAGCCCCGGCGCGTGCGCGCTGAGCGCGACCAGGTCCAGGCCCGCGGTGCCGGGAGCGCGGGAGGCGGCGAAGTTGAGCACGATCGTGCCCAGCAGCGCGAGGGCGATGCCGGCCGAGCAGATCACCACGTACTTCCACGCCGCCTCGACCGAGGCGCGGGTGCGGCGCTGCCCGACCAGGAACGCCGTGACGATCGTGGTGGCCTCGACCGCCACCCACAGCACGCCGAGGTTCGCGGCGAGCACCGCGAGCGCCATCGTGGCCAGGAAGAGCTGCACGAGCAGGCTGTGCCGGGCGGCGGTGCGGTGCGTCGCCCGGCCGGCCTCGACTTCCGCGCGGAAGTACGCGGGTGTCGCGGCGGTGGCGATCAGCCCGACGGCTCCGATCACCAGCAGCATGAACGCGGACAACGCGTCCGCGCGCAGCAGCCCGGCCACCGCGGTCACCGGTCCGGACCGGCTCACCCGCACCGCCAGCGCGAGCGCGACGGCCAGCACGGCGGCCGCGGACGCGGCACTGACCCAGGTGGTGGCGCGGCGCCATCCGAAGACCAGGTGGACGAGCGCACCGAGCACGGGCACCCCTACGGGAACGAGCAGTGTCATCAGTCGCGCAACTCCCGCAGTTCGTCGAGGTCGGTGTCGCCGAAGGTCTCCCGCATCCGGGTGGTGAGCACCTGCAGGACCAGCACCGCCAGCAGCACGTCCAGCGACACGCCGAGCTCCACCACGAGACCGACGCCGGTGGTGGTGAGGAAGCCGACCGCGGTGATCCCGTTGTCCATCAACAGGAACCCGACCAGCTGCGACAGCGCGCGCCGCCGGGTGACCAGCACGAAGAACCCGATCAGCACCACCGTCACCCCGACCGGGATGGCCTGGGTCGCCGCGGACGGCGCGAGTGCCACCAGCGGCTGGGACACCGCGTAGGCCAGCAGCGTCAACGCGGCGGCGGCCAGCAACGACGCCGACACGTTCACCAGCGGCCGGGTCTCCCCCTCGCCCGCCAGCGCCCGGCGTAAGAGGTACGGGAGCAATCCCGCGCGCAACACCAGCACCCCGACGGCGACGATCCACAGCTCGGCGGAGTTCTCCTGTGCCGCAAGCACTCCCACGAGCACAGCGAGCGCCACGCCCTGCAACGCGAACACCCGGATGATCACCGCGAGCTCGCGGCGCCACAGCACCAGCACCGCGGTCAGCAGCAAGGCACCGCAAGCCAGGTACAACAGCTGCACGGTTCTCCTTTCAGGCCAGGAAGAACGAGGCCGCGACGGCCAGCAGGGCGAGCAGGAACGACCCGGCCAGCAGCTCGGGCACCCGGAACAGCCGCAGCTTGGCGACGAACACCTCACCGGCCGCGAGCAGCCCGCCCAGCAGACCCACCTTCACCACCAGCGCCAGCACGCCGATCAGCACCGCCAGCGGCGTGGCCTCGGCAGCGATTCCCCACGGTGCGAACAGGTTCGCCAACAACCCGAGGAACACCGACAGCCGCATGGCCGAGGCCAGTTCCACCAGCGCCAGATCAGGGCCCGCATACTCCAGCACCATCGCCTCGTGGACCATCGTCAGCTCAAGATGCGTCGACGGGTTGTCCACCGGGACACGGCCCGTCTCGGCCACGATCACGACGACCAGCGCCACCGCGGCCAGCAGGCTCACCGGCGAGATCACCCGCGCCGGGTCGTGCAGCGTCGACGAGACGATGGCGCTCAGGTTGGTCGACCCGACCCGCACCGACAACGCGAAGATCGCCACCAGCAGGGTCGGCTCGACCAGCGCGAGGATCGTCATCTCCCGGCTGGCGCCCATCCCGCCGAACGCCGTACCGGTGTCCAGACCGGCCAGGGCGAGCGCCACCGCGCCCAGCGCGAGCAACGCCACCACCGCGAACAGGTCCGCCACCGGATCCAGCGCGGACTCCGTCGCGACGAACGGCACCACCACCGCGACCACCAGCGTCGTGGCCACCAGCACCAGCGGCGCGAACCGGAACACCTCGCTCGTGCCCCGCGGTGCGACCCGCTCCTTGCGCAGCAGCTTGCGCAGATCGCGCCACGGCTGCCACACCCCCGCCCCCGCGCGTCCCTCCAGCCGGGCCCGCACCTGCCGCATCAGCCCGACGAGCAACGGCGACCCGGCCACGATCAGCACCGGCTGCACCACCCCGCCGACCAGCCCGAGGGCGCTCATCGCGTCACCGCCAGCAGGATCAGCACACAGCAGACCGCGTAGAAGCCGTAACCGAGGTAGCGGTGCACGCTGCCCGGCGCCAGCCTCCGCCCGGCCCGGCCCCACCCGGCGACCAGGCTCAGCACCGGTTCGTAGAGGCGCCGCTCGATCCGGTCGGGCACCTTCCGCCGGTACTCGACGGCCTGCACGAGATAGCGCGACTCCTGGTGGTGCGACACGTCCACGTCCAGCTCCGGTTGCACCACGTCGTCGAACACCCGCTGCAACGGCTCGGCGAACGACGTCGCGGTGTACTCCGTCCGCGCCGACATCGGTCCCCCACCGCAGTCCCACAACCGCGCCTCGCGACGCGCTCGCCGGGTCGCGGCCGCCCGGACGACCCCGGCCACCACGACCACGGCGCCCACCAGCCCGAGAGTCAGCAACAACGGCGACAACGCACCGGTGGCCTGCCCCAGCCGCAGCGTCACGTCGCCGGAGACCGCGGTCTCCCCGGCCGCGGCCTGGACCGCGGGCAGGACCGCGGCCGGCCACAACGCGACCACGACGCAGACCGCCGCCGCGATGCCCATGCCGGCGAGCATCGTGAACGGGCTTTCGTGCGCGCCGGCCGCGGCCTCGCTGCGCGGTTTGGCGAGGAACCCCACGCCGAAGGCCTTCACGAAGGTGGCCACCGCCAGCCCCGCGGTCAGCGCCACCGCCGCCACCGCGACCGGCATGGCGACCGCCGCCGCCACCCCGCCCGCGGGCAGGCCGTGGATCAACGCCTGCAGCAACAGCCACTCCGACACGAACGCCGTTCCCGGCGGCAACGCCGACGCCGCCAGTGCCCCCAGCCCGAACGCGGCCGTGGTCACGGGCATCACCGGCCGCAACCCGCCCAGCGCGTCGAGGTCGCGGCTGCCGGTGGCGTGCAGGATCGAGCCCGCCGCCAGGAACAGCACCGTCTTGAACGCCGCGTGCCCGGCCACGTGCAGCAGTGCCGCGGTCAACGCCAGCGCCGCCAGGGCGTGATCACCGGCGGAGGCGAACAGGCCGGCCGCGCCGACCCCGACGAACACCAGCCCCATGTTCTCGGTCGTCGACTGCCCCAGCAGCCGTTTCAGATCCGAGCTCATCGCGGCCTGCAGAATCCCGTACACCGCCGACACCGCGCCCAGCGCGAGCACCAGGAGCCACCACCAGGCCGCGCCGCCGCCGAGCAGATCGACGCCGACCCGCACCACCCCGTAGACACCGAGGTTGACCATCGCCGCCGACATCAACGCCGACACGTGACTCGGCGCCTCCGGATGAGCCCTCGGCAGCCACGCGTGCAACGGCACGATGCCCGCCTTGGACCCGAAACCCACCAGCGCCGCCACGAACACCACACCCGCCACCGCCGGTGACAGATGCCTGCCGGCCTCGCGCAACGCGGTGAACGAGTCGTCCGAGGCGTGCGCGACGAACACCATCAGTCCGATCAGGACCGACACGAACCCCAGGTGCGTCATGACCGCGTACCACCGGCCCGCCGAGGCCACCTCCGCGCCGCGCCGGTGCTCCGCGACCACCAGCACCAGCGACGCCAGCGCCATCAGCTCCCAGCACACCAGCAACGTGCCCACGTTCGCCGCCGAGGGCACCAGCACCATCGCCACCACGAACACCGGCAACGCGGCCTGCACGCCACCCCGTCCGTCCACATAGGACATCGCATAGGCGCCCACGGCCACCGCGACGCCGCCGGTCACCGCCACGAACAACCCGCCCAGCGGATCGAGCGTCAGCACCACGCCCGACAGCGGCAACATCCCGGGCAGCGCAACGGAGAACCCGCCACCGGCCGACGCCGCCACGCCCGCGACCACCGCGGCCGCACCCGTCAACGCCGTCCCCGCGCCGACCACGGCCGCCCGCACGCGAGCCACGGCCAGCAGTGCCGTCACCAGTCCGATGGCCACCACCGCCGCCATCCCCGTCGCAGCGAGGTTCATCGGCCGGTCAGCTTCCGCAGTCCTTCGACGATCGCCTCCGGCCGCGGCGGGCAGCCAGGGATCTCCACGTCGACCGGCACGACGTCGCGCACCGCACCGACCACCCCGTAGGCGCCCGCGAACACCCCGCAGTTGCGGGCGCAGTCCCCCACCGCCACCACCAGCTTCGGCGCGGGCACCGCGTCGAACGTCCGCCGCAACGGCTCGGCCATGTTCCGCGTCACGACCCCGGTCACCAGCAACGCGTCGGCGTGCCGCGGCGAAGCCACCAGCCGCGCGCCGTACCGCTCGCCGTCGTGGACCGGCCCGAACGCCGAGCCGATCTCGACCTCGCACCCGTTGCACGAGCCCGCGTCGACGTGCCGGATCTGCACCGATCCGCCCAGCACCGCCGCCCGTTCGGGCCGCTCTCCCACCGGCGGCGGTGGCGGAGGTTCGGCCACTCGCCCGGTCCGGCGGATCTTGCGCCACAGACTCAGCACGCTCGCTCCCGCGGTGGAGTCGGTCAGTTCGGAGAAGAAGGTGCGGTCATCCCGCCGTCGGGGGAGGGACACGGGATGACCGCGGCTCACGGCTGAACGTTGCGAGGGACTCCGCCTTGAGCCGGTACAGCGGCTTGCTCACCAGCGCACCCCTTCCCGCTCGCGTGTCGCTTGGTCGCACGCTTCAGCACTTGCTAACCTTAGCAAGTCTTGAAACAGTACAACCCGACAGGACCACACCGATGTCGGGAACACCCGCTCAGCTGCGCGTGAAGCTCGTCGCGTCGTGCGGCTTCATCGACGTGCCGCCCGAGACCGAGCCGAGGAAGGCGCCATCCCGTGACACTGCGCGGAACCAGACCCAACCCGCTCCAGTGGCTGTGGTACGCGGTGGGCGGGCGACTCCCCCAGCGCTGCAACCCGTGGGTCCTGCACGACGTCACCTGCCGCACCTGGGCGGTGCGGCACTTCGTCCGCGCCTTCGTCCAGATGTCGCCGATCCTGCTGCTGCTCCTGCTGCCAGGACCGCTGCTGATCAGGATCCTGTCGATCCTGCTCGGCGTGTTCGTCGGCTACTTCTACTCGATGACCTACATGTGGCACACCACCGAGCAACGCCTCGTGAAGCAGGGTTTCGAGAGGGGCCTCGGCGCCCGGACGCGCCGCGCGAAACACGCCGAGGCGGACGCCCGCGCCAAGGCCGCCTACGAACGGCTCTACCGCGGCAACTCCTGACCCCGGGAGCGGGTCAGGAGTTGCCGCGGCCGTTGATCGGGCCTACCGGTCAGCTGAAGAACAGGCGGGCGGGATCGGACCAGCCGGCGGCGATCATCTTGTTCTCCTGGTACGGGAACGCGTCCAGGCCCTTGACGTTGGTCCAGGACCAGACCGTGCCGTCCGTGCGCGCGGTGACGATCTCGGCCTTGCCGTCACCGGTGATGTCGGCGAACCAGGTGCGATCGGAGGTCCAGCCGGAACCGATCTCCTGCGAGGTGTCGTAGGTGCCGTAGCCGAGACCGTTGAGGTTGCGGTAGGCCGACACGGTCTGGCGTTCGTCGGCGTTCACCGTGATGAACTCCGCCTTGCCGTCGCCGTCGACGTCCGCGAACCGGACGGCCTCCGGAGCCGCCGTCGTGACCTTGACGATCACCGGGGTGGTCGAGAACGCCGTGGACTGGCCGCGGTCGTTGAGCCCGAAGAGGTTGCGGTAGACGCGGACCCTGCCGTCGGTGTCGAGGGAGATGCGGTCCGCGCGACCGTCACCGTCGATGTCGGCGAACTTGATCCGCTTGGTCTCGCCGGGCGCCGAGCCGATCACGATCGGGTCGATGAACGGGAAGCCGTTCATGCCGTTGACGTTCCGGTACGCCTTGATCGTGCCGTCCGCGGCCACGTTGATGATCTCGGACTTGCCGTCGCCGTCGATGTCCGCGAACCACGTGCGGTCCGGCGTCCAGCCCGTGCCGATCTGCTGTCCCTTGAACGGGTAGGCGCCGTTCTCGTTGAGGAACGCCCGGACGGTGCCGTCGGCCGCCACCGAGATGATCTCGTCCTTGGCGTCACCCGAGATCGACGAACCGGTGCGGGGCGTCGCCGGGAGGGCGGCCGGAGCCACGACGCCCTGGAACGTCCTGAGCTCGTCGACGTTGCCGTTGAAGAACTCCCCCGCGCTGCTGCGGCCCACCGACAACACGCCCGTGGAGTTCCAGCCGGCCACACCCGTCACCGTGCTCTTCAGGGTGTCCGGGCTGTCCTGGTAGCCCACGGTCAGCTTCAACGTGCGTGCGTCGGCGTCGTACACCGCCACCAGGTGCGTCCACTTGTTCGCCACCGCGTCCGCCTTGGCACGCCACCACGTCGACGGGTTCGACGACGCGTTCGGCATCTCCGCCGACCACTGCGCACCGTCGTACCTCAGCGCGAACGGGTCCACAGTGGACGGACCGCGCTGCACCACGACGGCTCTGGCCGTGCCGGTGTCGTTGAGCTTCGCCCACACGTCGACCGAGAACGACTGCGCGGTGTTCAGCACGGACTCGTTCGTGCTCGCCGAGCCGCTGGTGCCGTTGAGCGCCAGACCACCGGCACCCGCCACACCCTGACCCCACGACGCGCCACCGGCCAGGTTCAGCTTGAAGTCACGGGCGTACGGCGAGGAGTCGAACGCGATGGAACCGCTGTTCTCGTTGAACTTCCACTCGCCCACGTTCTGGGGAGCGGCCGTGGTGACGGACTCCGGCTGGGTGATCGTGCGGTTCCAGGCGCGCACCTCGGCCAGGTCGCCGTGCCACGGCTCGGCGGCCGCAGAGTTGCTCAGCGCCTTGCCGATCCACAACTGGCCGGTGGCGCTGAAACCGTTGTCCACCACAGCGATCGTGCGCTGCAACGCGCCGTCCACGTACAACCGCACCTCACGGTCAAGGCTGTCGTACGTGCCGGTCAGATGCGTCCACACGTCCTTGACCGCGGCCGCGTCGGACACCGCGGCCTTCCGCACGGCGTTCGCGGCATCGCTCTCCGCCAGCGAGAAGTTCCACTTGTGCGACGCGGAGTCGTAGCCGAGCTTGAACGCCGAAGCCGCCGAACCCTGCTGGCTCACGACCGTGCGGCTCGCGGTGTCATCGGTGAGCCGAACCCACGCCGACACCGAGAAACCCTTGCTCGTGTCGACGACCTTGGCCGTCGTCGCACCGTTCGCGACCGAGCCGGTGAAACCGACCGACGTCTGGCCACCCGCGGTGCGACCTGCCCTGGCCGGATCGAGGCCGGTCACGGTGAGGTCGTGGCCGTTGCCGGTGGCGTCCAGCGCGGGATCGTCACCGTTGAACCAGGACGCCTCGTTGACCTTGGCGCCCGCCACGGTGAACTGGAACGACTTGCGGGTGAAGTTGCCCGCCTTGTCGTAGGCCTCCACGAACAACGTCTTCGGGCCCGACGACGGCGGCGTCCAGCGGACCGGAGTGCCGACCGGGACCTCCACCGAGGGCGGATCGGTGAAGCCCCACTTGAACTTCACGACATCGGTCGACGTGCTGGCGAAGGTGAACGTGTCCGCGATGCCGAGCGAACCACAGCCCTCCGCAGCGCAACCCGTTGTCCGGTAAACGGAAGAGCTGAAGGTCGGCGCGTCCGGCGGGGTGACGTCGACGGCGAACTCGCACCAGCCGGACGGCGCACCCCAGCGCATCCAGTCACCGGCCGTCACGCGGTACTGGTAGTTGCCGGTGGCGATGCCGCGGCTCGCGATCGCCCACGGGCTGCCGGTCCTCGCCGCGGTACCCAGCACGCCGGGGTAGAGGTGGTAGTAGTCCGCCGCCCACGGCACCTTGGCGACGATGTCCGGCGCGCCGTCGGCGTTGAAGTCCGCGATGGTCCGCGCCTCGGCGCCCGCCCAGCCGGTGTCGATCTGGTAGCGAACGGGGTTGCCGCTGTAGGCCGCCCTCGCACCGCTGCCGAGGTACAGGTACAGGACGCCGCCGTTCTCGGTGATGACATCCGGCTTGCCGTCGCCGCTCTGGTCGACGACACCGAGGTAGGTGTACCCGCTCCAGCCCCCGCCCAGGGACACCCGCTGCGCGCTGAACGGCACCCGCGCACCCTCACCGGGGTACAGGTAGAGCACGTTCTCGACGTCCCTGGTGATCAGGTCCATCTTGCCGTCGCGGTCGTAGTCGGCCAGGCCCGCGAAGGTGTAGCCGTTCCAGTTCGGGCCGAGCTGGACCCTCGCCTGCGTCGACGGGGCGCGCTTGCCCTCGCCGGGGTAGAGCCACAGCAGGCCGGTGTTGTCGTCGCGGGCGATGATGTCCTTGTTGCCGTCGTTGTCCCAGTCGGCGACACCCGCGATGGTGAACCCGTTCCAGCCGCTGCCGATCTGCACGCGGTCGCCGACCCTCCGCCCGGAAGGCGTCTCCACGGTCGGCATCAGGTACAGGTAGCCGTCGGAGTCGCGGACCAGCACGTCGGGACGACCGTCGTTGTCGTAGTCACCGGTGCCGACCAGGGTGTCCGACGCCTCGATGACACCCGAGCGGAAGCCCTCCGACAGGGCGATCGTGTGTTCGGCGGTGGTGCTGTTGCCCCACGGGTAGTGGTCCGCGCTCGACGTGGGGCCGAAGGAGCCGTCGGGACGCATCCGGCGCCACTCGAACCGGGAGTTCATCGGCTCGCCGGGGTCGGGATCGCTCACCCTGGCGCGGATCGTCGGCGTCGCGGTCGGCACCAGCGGACGGGCGGCACCGGTCGCGCAGGCCTTGCCGTCGACGGAGAGCTGGTCCGGCACGTTCGGGGTCGAGTTGTAGTCGATGGCGAGCACCGCGGAACCCGCGTTGAAGCGCTTCCAGGAACTGACGGTGCCTTCGTCGACGTACAGCACCATGGTGAGGTGGTCCCAGCTGTTGTCCGCCGCGGACTTGATGGCGTCGGTGAAGGGGAACTCGACGTCACCCGGCCCCGCGCAGTTGTGGACCGCGCCGACCTTGCGGTTGGCCCCGACCGTCGAGCCCCACTTGGCGTCCCACAACCATGCGGGCTGGTTGTTCCAGGTGGTGCCGTTGGCGATCCCGTCGCTGGCCCGCAACGTCGCGTTGGAGTTCGGATTGCAGGTGAACGACCACCTCTGCTCGATCCGGAACGACGCGCCGGTGACGTTCTTGCCCTTGACGCCGGAGGTGTCCATCCGGAAGTACGAGCGGACGTTGTACTGCGCGCTCAGGCACGAACCGGTGGACGACACGTCGTCGCAGATGCGACCGGTCCCCGCTCCGCCCTTGTCACCCGCGTCGGACAGGTAGTCCTGGCCCTGGTTGTTGCGGCCCTGCCAGAAAGCGCTGTTCTCATGGCCGCTCTTGTTGGACACCAGCGTCCACGCGTTGTCGTACAGGCGGCCCGACCACGACGGGTCGATCATCACCGGGTACTGGGCGTCGTTGAGCAGCCCGGCGTCCGGGGTGACCGTCAGCTCGCCGTTGGCGGCGGTCACCGGCATGGTCGCCCGGCGCTTCTTCTTGCCCTCCACTGTGGACTTCGACAGCACACCGACGTGCGCCACGTTCTCCTGACCGGAGTCCCACATCACCGGTGCGGGCGAGGCGAAGACGACCTTGCCGGCCGAGTCCTTCGCCTCCAGACCACCATCGGCCGCGTGCGCGGTGATGCCCTTGGTCCCGAACCCGAAGGTGACCCTGGAGAGCTTGGGGTTGCGCGCCGCCTCGCGGTTCTTCACGACCAGCACCTGCGCGAACCCCTGCGCCGACGCGGTGAGCTTCAGGTCGACGCCCGGCAGCACCTCCGGGTAGGTGGCATCCGCGCCGGACAGCACCGGTTTGGGCAACGGCCCGAACGGCCAGGTGATCGCGAGCTCGCGGTCACCGTCACGCAGCTTCGCCGCGGGTCCGGTGCCACCGGCGGAGAACTCGACCGGCAGCACGGCCGCGGCCGGCGTGACCGTCTGGCCGTTGACCCGCAAGGTCGTGTCCACCCGGGACCACGAGCCGCCCGGCTGACGGGCGAAGCGCGGCTCGGCCGACTGCTCCTCCGTGTAGCCACCCTGGGGCTTGGCGAACGTCTGCCTGTTCTCCGAGCGCAGGGAGATGATCTCCACGCGCTGGTCGCAGCGCTTCGCCATCTCGATGGCGGCCTGCGGAGTCTCTTGTGCGTCAACGCACTCAGGAGCGGCCACCACGGCCGGAACGGGCAGCACCGGCAGCACCATCACAGCCGTGACCAGCAACGTGCGCAGACCGAATCTGCGCGCTCTTGAAGCGCGACTCATGTTGATGCCCCCCAGGCGTCCGCGCGTGTCTCCCGACAACCCGCGTCAGTTCAAGCTCGCCGGAAGCATGCATGCCCGACGAGCGAATGGCAAGAGCTTCCGGCACCCGGACCACAGCACCCCAGGACACGAACAAGAGCCGGAGCGGCCGCGGGTGAGTCCGGTGTGGACAGTGACGTCCACACCGGCGGGTTCACTCGTGCCAGTTGTTGGCCACGATCGGTGACACCGAAGCCAGGTTCCTGACCTTGTCCGGCGCGAAGGCGTACGCGTTGAAGACGGCGGGACTGGTGATCCACCGGTACCCGCCCAGGTGGCCGTCCCAGACGTAGATGGCGTCACCGGGCCCCTTGGCGAGGTGGCCGTCGCTCAGCGTCCCCCAGCCGGTGTAGCAGTCGGCGAAGAGGTTGTCGTAGATCACGACACCGCTCTCGGTCCGGAACAGGCTCAGGTAGACGTCCGGGCTCGGGATCCAGTACAGGCGCCCGTCCGGGTCGACGACGTAGATGGCAGGCGACGACGAGGTCTTGACGCGCTGGCCCGGTACCGGACAGGCGCCGGTGGCCGCCGCCGTCCTCACCAGGGCCGCGCTCCCGGCCGTGGTGCCCGAGACAGCGCTGCCGGCGCCCGCGAGCAGCGCCACGACGACGAACGCGAGCGAGAGTGCTTTCCCCATGTTCGATTCCCCCCAGGTCAAGTGCTCGGAGAATGTACGTGGCGCTGCGCACTCCCGTCCAGGAGATGTGCTTCACGGCCGGACCGGCAGGAACCTCAGACCGCGGAATCGTGGACCGGATCGATGGGAGTGATGACGCCGACGCGGTCCTCGACGGCCTGGGCGGCGTCCAGGATCCAGCTCTCCCGGAAACGACCACCGATGATCTGAACCGAGCCGGGCAGCCCGCCGGCGACCCCGGTCGGCACGGTCGCCGCCGGCAGCCCCAGGCACGGCACGAACGTCATGGGCCACTGCGCCCAGATGAGCTCGCTCGCCCGCTCCAGCGAGGCGAAGTCGGCGCCGTGCTCCGGTGCGCGGACCGCCGAGAACGGTGTCAGGAGCAGGGGAACATCGGTGAAGTGGTTCTCCATCAGGGACAGGAGCTCGTTGCGCCGGGTGTGGCCGCGCAGGAACGTCTCCAGGGTCGCGTCCGGCCCCCAGGCCGCGTCCTCGACGGCGAAGTTGTACTCCATGGCCTGGCGCAGTTCCGCGCCGCCGACGGCCAGCATCTCGGGTGCGCCGATGCGCAGTTCCTCGAAGAGCAGGAGAAGCCAGAGCCGGTGCGCTTCAACGATTTCCGGGAGGTCCACCTCGACCGTCCGGTAGCCCGCGTCCTCCAGCCGGGTTGCCGCCTCGTCGACCGCGCGCAGGTTCTCCTGGCAGGTGTCGACGCCGGGCACGGCGCGCACCACGCCGATCTTGGTGCCTGGAGGCAGCGCCGGTTCGTCCCGGTAGCCGACCGGCAGCGAGGCCGGGTCACGCGGGTCGTGAGTGGACATTGCGCGGAGGGCGAGGCGCAGGTCCTCGACGTGCCGTGCGATGGGGCCTTCCACCGCCATGACGGTCTCCGCGATCGACGGGGCATGGCTCACGAGCGACGGCGCGGACCACTTCGGCACAAGACCCGCGGTGGGACGGATTCCGGTGACACCGCAGACCGCCGCGGGGTAGCGGATCGAACCACCGATGTCGTTCGCGTGCGCGATCGGCACGATGCCGGCCGCCACGGCCGCCGCGGCGCCGCCGCTGGAGCCTCCCGGGGTGCGCTCCGCGGTCCACGGGTTCAGCGTGCGGCCGAACAGCTCGTTCTCCGAGAACCAGCGCAGCCCCCACGCCGGCAGATTGCTGCGCCCGACGAACACCGCTCCGGCCGAACGCATCGCGGCGACGACGGAGGCGTCCTCCTCGGCCACGTTCCGGGCGGCCTCGACGACCCCGCACGTGGTGGCGTGGCCGGCCTGGTCGGTGTTGTCCTTGATCGAGACGGGGACGCCGTGGAGCAGCGCGCCGCGGTCGGACCGCGGGCGGGCGTCGAGCTCGCGGGCCGTGGCCAGCGCCTCCTCCGGTGACGTGCTGACCAGTGCGTTGATCGAGCCGTTCACGGCGTCGCAGCGATCGAGGTGCGCTGTCACCACTTCGGTCGCGCTGATCTCGCCGTGGCGGATCGCGTCGCGAAGTGACGTCGCCGACCAGCGCCAGAGGTCGGTCGGCTTCTCGGTCTGGCTGCTCATGACCGGGCATCTCCTTCTTCGTGGGGAACTGCTTCGTCACGAGCCAACAGCGCGATCGTCTGCGGCCGGACTCGTCGCAGCACGAGGCCGCCGAGGAGGCCGAGGACGAGCACCGCGGGGACCACCGCCACGAGTGCGTCGTTGGTCTCCTTCGGCGCACCGGTGAGCACGTCGAGATGCTGGACCACGACGTAGACGACGGAAGCCATCAGGACGGCGGCGATCACCGAACTCCCGACGAGGAACGTTCGTCGCGCGATCGACCGGCGACGGAGGAAGAACGCCACCGCGGCAGCGGCCGCGAAGCCCTGCAACACGATGATGCCGATGACGCCGGGGGTGTTCACCTTGATCAGCAGGTCCTGGAACGGATCGAGGCCCGCCAGCGCGAAGACGACCACGACGGTCAGGGCGAGCACGCTCTGCACCGCACCGGCGAACGCCGGGCTGCCGGATCGGTTGGTGCGCGCGAACATCCGCGGAAGCGCACCGCTTTCCGCCATGCCGAAGACGTAGCGGTTGATGGCGTTGTGGAACGCGAGCTGGGCCGCGTACACGCTCGTGACGATGAGGACGTACATCGCGTGCTCCGCCCACGCGCCCACGTACTGGTGGATGGTGACGAAGAACAGCGCCGCACCCTGCTTCCCGGCGGCGGACTGGACGTCGGACCGACCGAGCGCCTGCACCACGGTCCAGGCGATGAAGCAGTAGAAGATGGCCATGAACGCGACCGCCGCGTAGGTCGCCCGCGGGATCGTGCGTGCGGGATCGCGTGCCTCCGCACGGTACAACGCCGTCGACTCGAAACCCATGAACGCCGCGAAGCAGATGCCGAGGACCGCCAGCACGCCGCCCTGGAAGACGTTGCCCGGCTCGAACGACGCGAGGCCGAGGCCTTGGGCGCCACCGCGGACGACGATGGCGATGGCCATGACCGCCATGGATCCCGGACTCCAGGGTGATCAGTGCGACGAGCACCTTCGCGCCGACGTCGATTCCCAGTGCTCCCAGCACGAACACGGCGACGACCGCGATCGCCGAGACCACCCACCACGGAACGCTCACGCCGAAGATGTTGTCGAGCGCCGCACCGGCCTGGGTCCCCAGCAGGCCGTAGGTGCCGATCTGCAGCAGGTTGTAGGACACGATCGCGAGCACGGCGGCGGCGAACCCGGCCACTCCCCCGAAGGCATGTCCGATGTAGACGAAGAAGCCGCCGGTCCGCTTGATGTGCGCCGCCATCGCGGTGAAACCGATCGCGAAGACGATCAGGACGACGCCGGCCAGCAGGTACGCGCCCGGCACGCCGACGCCGCCGATGGCCAGCGCGATCGGGGCGACACCGGCCATGACCGTCAGCGGCGCGGCCGCCGAGACGACCGTCGCCGTCACGCCGACCGTGCCGATCGAGTTCGCCCGCAGGGTCGCGGACGGCGGTGGTGTGGAGCTCGGCGACGTGGAGGTGGAGGGGTGTGCGGACATGGCGACCTCGATCCGGTGCCCGAATGTGGTTCGCCCAGCATCATTGTGGACTGAGTCACAGTCAAGAGGTTTGTACGAAAACTGGCACGCGCACCTCGAATACTCCAGTCAGAACAGACCTTGCCTCGCGAACGAGCCTCATGCATGATTCGTACGAACGTACGAGATTGCGGAGCCGAGGGGTGCCCATGGAACGAGGTGACCGACCGGTGGCAGTCGTCACCGGCGCGGGCAGCGCGGACGGGATCGGCTTCGCCTGTGCTCGCCGGCTGGCGGTGGACCACGCGGTGGTGATCGCGTCGACCACGGACCGCATCCACGAGCGCGTTCACCAGCTGGGCGGCGAGAAGTCGGGCGTCGTGGGCTTCGTCGGCGACCTGACCGTCTCCGCGACCGCCGACGCGCTGATGGCCCTCGCGCTCGACGCTTTCGGCAGGATCGACGTCCTGGTGAACAACGCCGGTCTGGCAGCGGTCTCGGGCACCGAGGAACCGGCGGCCGTCATGTCCACTTCGGACGACGACTGGCGTGCGGCCATCTCGCGCAACCTGGACACGACCTTCTACGTGACGCGGGCGGCCGTTCCCCTTCTCACGGACCAGTTGGGACGGATCGTGAACGTGTCGTCCGTGTCGGGTCCTCTGATGGCGTACGCGAACGACGCCGCCTACCACGCGGCGAAGTCAGCCGTGATCGGACTGACGCGGTCCGTCGCCGTCGACGTCGCGTCACGAGGCATCACGTGCAACGCGGTGGCCCCAGGTTGGATCGCGACGGCCTCGTCGACGCCTCACGAGCTCTCGATGGGCGCGGCCACACCGATGGGCCGCCCCGGCGACCCGGACGAGGTCGCCGCGGTCGTCCGGTTCCTCGCCTCGCCCGCGGCGTCCTACCTGACGGGCCAGATGATCGTGGTCGACGGAGCCAACTCGATCGCGGAGGAGCGCGGTTCGCGGAGTGCGGCCGCCATGGTGAAGAGTTCGTCACCATGACTCGTACCGAGGATCTCCCCGACGACGTGATGGGCATGCCCCCGAGCCGCAAGGGAGCGAGGCGCAAGACCGAGATCATCGACGCGGCGCTCCGCATCATCGGCAGGGAGGGCATTCTCGGGGTGTCCATGCGAGCCGTGGCGGTCGAGGGATCGGTACCGCTGGGCACCGTCACGTACTACTTCACCAACAAGGAAGAGCTGATCGAAGCGGCCTTCCTGCGCCACACGCAGCGGGAGACCGCCCGGATCGTCAGCGCGATCGCGCGGCTGGGCACGCTCACCCGCGCCGATCTCGCCCGCGGGCTCGCCGACTTCGTCATCCAGGGCCTGTCGGAGTACCGCGAACAACTGAGAACGGAGTACCAGTTCCTCAACGCGTCGGTACGGCACGAGAACCTTCAGCGGGCCTCAGCCGCCTGGCTGCAGAGTCTGGCGGCGCACCTCGAGGAACGGCTCACCGCGTTCTCCTCCTCGAACCCGAAGACCGACGCGAAGCTGATCCTCTCCGTCATCTCGGGTCTGGAGATCGACAACCTGAGCGCCCCGCTGACACCGGCGGACGAACGCGCGATCCGAGCCGTGCTGGAAAGGCTCTTCCACGGCCTCGGCGAACTCTGGGACCAGGAACGGGAGTGATGGTGGAGAGCGTTTTGCGGGCCGGTCGGCCGCGGTTGTCGCCCGGCGGAGCCGCCGCCCTGCTCGGTGAGCTGTTCGGGGTCGCCGCGGACGACGCGCGGGACCTCGGCAGCGAACGGGACCAGGCGTTCCTCGTGCTCTCCGGCGAGAACCCCGTGGCGGTGCTCAAGGTCTCGAACCCGGCCGAGGACCCCGAAGTCCTCGACATGGAGGCCGCCGCGGCGCTGCACGTGCACCGCGTCGACCCCGGCCTGCGGGTGGCCCTGCCGTGGACGGTTCCGGGCCGTCCCGACACTTACCGCGCCAAGTGGAACGACGGCGAGTGCTGGGTGCGCGCCTACGACGTCCTTCCCGGAGCCGGACGGGTCAGCGCGACGGCGCTCGACGACCGCGCGTTGCGCGCCTGGGGCAGCACGTCGGCCCGGCTCGGCCGGGCTCTGCGGGGGTTCACCCACCCCAAGGCCCATCGCACGATGCTCTGGGACGTCCAGCACACCGCCCGCGCGCGTGACCTGCTCGCGCACATCCCGGACGACGTCCAGCGGGCCGCGGTGGAACGGGTCGTCGACCGGTTCGAGGAGGTCGTGGCCCCGGCGTGGCCGCGGTTGCGCGCGCAGGTCGTGCACGGCGACTTCACCGTGGACAACGCGCTGACCGCGGCCGACGGCACGGTCACCGGGATCGTGGACTTCGGCGACATGAGCCACGCGACGCTGCTCACCGATCTCGCGCCGCTGCTGGAGTCACTGGTGGGCGGGCGGACCGGCGAGGAGATGTTCCGCGCGGCCCGGCTCGTGCTCGACGGGTACCAGCAGGTCACGCCGCTCGAACCCGAGGAGGTCGACCTGCTCGGTGAGGTGTGGGCGGCCAGGTCGGCGCTGACCATCGCGATCAGCGAGTGGCGGGTCGCGCAGGGGCTGGAGGACCCGGTCTTCGCGCGGCGCTACAACGCCTCCGCCGCGGCGACGATCGCGAGTCTCGAGGCGGTCGGCTGGGACGGCGCCCGCCGCCGGCTCGGAGGCAGCCGGGCCGAGGCGCCCACCGCCGGGCTGGCGCGGCGGCGTGACGCCGTCTTCGGTCCGGCCGCCGAACCGCTGTCCTACGACGAACCGCTGCACGTCGCGTCGGCGGAGGGTGTGTGGATCACCGACGTGGCCGGCCGGCGGTACCTGGACGGCTACAACAACGTGCCGTGCGTGGGGCACGCCCATCCACGCGTCACGACCGCGATCTCCCGGCAGGCGCGCCGGATCAACACCCACACCCGCTACCTCTCCGAGCCCGCCGTCGAGCTGGCCGAACGGCTGGTCGCGTCGTGCCCGCCCGGCCTGGACACCGTGCTGTTCGTGAACTCCGGATCGGAGGCCAACGACCTCGCCTGGCGGCTCGCGCGCGCCGCGACCGGTCACGACGGCGCGCTGTGCACCGACTTCGCCTACCACGGTCTCACCGAGGCCGTCGCCGCCGTCTCCCCCGAGGAGTGGCTCGACGGACGCGGCCCCGACCACGTGCAGACCTGGACTCCGCCCGACCCCTACCGCGGCACGGCGCTCGGCGAGGAGTCCTTCGCGGCGGCGCTGGAACGGCTGAGAGCACGAGGTCACGAGCCCGCGGCGGTCTACCTGGACGCAATTCTCACCAGCGAGGGCGTCGTCGACCTCGATCCGGCGTACGTCCGCGCGCTGCACCGCCGGACGAAGGCGGCCGGCGCGCTGTGGGTCGCCGACGAGGTGCAGTCCGGCCACGGGCGCACCGGGGAGGCGCTGTGGGCGTTCTCCCGCTTCGGGATCGAGCCGGACTTCGTGACCCTCGGCAAGCCGATGGGCAACGGGCACCCGGTCGCCGCCGTGATCACCCGCAGCGACCTCGTGCGGGCCGTCGTCGGCCGGACCCTCCTCTTCAGCACCTTCGGCGGCAACCCGGTCTCCGCCGCCGCGGCACTGGCGGTGCTCGACGTCATCGACGACGAACGCGTGCTCGACCGGGTCCGCCACACCGGCGAGACGCTGCGCGCCGCCCTGCGCGAACTGGCGGACCGCCACCCGTCGATCGGCGACGTCCGCGGCGTCGGGCTGGCGGTCGGTGTCGAGATCGTTCATCCCGGCAGCACTCAGCCCGACCGCGCGACCGCGGTCGCCGTCCGGAACGACATGCGCGGCCGTGGCGTGCTCGTCGGCACGACCGCGCGGGCCGGCAACGTCCTCAAGATCCGGCCGCCGCTCGCCTTCACCGACCGGGAGGTGCCGTTGCTCGCCGACGCGCTCGACACCGCTCTCACCGACCGGACCCACCGCCGGCGCGATCGTCGTTGCTAGCCAGGTAATTGGCCGGGCGCCCACCGTTCATGTCGTAGACCGTGATCTCGCCGCACAGCTTCGACAGGAGGTGGTTCACCGCGTCCGAGGCGCTCATCCCCTGTTCGGCCATCAACTGGGCGAGGCGGCCGGTCACGGTCGCGGCAGCGAACGACGTGCCCTCCCACACGGCCCAGCCGGCCTGGTAAGGGCCTGTCACCTCCTCGCCCCTGGCGTACAGGCTGAGCCAGCTCCCGTAGCTGCTGAACTCGGCCACCCTGCCGTCCGCGGTGGCTGCTCCCACGGAGATCACTCCGGGAAGCGCGGCCGGGTAGTTCCTGAGGGTCGAGGCGTTGTTGGCCGCCGCCGCGACAACGACGATTCCTTGTGACTGTGCGGTTTCGACCGCTTCCTGCAGCGCGACGGGTGCCGCGTGTTCCCACGTCGCGCCCCCGAAGGACAGGTTGATCAGGTCGACCTGCCCGACGAGCTCCATGATCGCTTCGGCGACCTGCTCGTCCTCGCGCTTGCCGTCGGCGTCGCTCACCACGCCCTTCATCCGCACCACGGCGCCAGGAGCGTTCAGCAGCACGACTCCCGCGACGAACGAACCGTGCCCGCGCAGGTGCTCGTCGAGTTGGCTCGGCTCCGGATCCCCGGAGACGCTGCGCTTCAGGAAGGGGTGCCGCGGCTGCGCGATACCGGTGTCGACCACGCCTACGCGCACGGGGCTCGCGGCGGCGCTGGGCGTGGTGCGGTTGTCCGATGGCGACAGGTCGATGATCGCGGGGAGGCCGGCTGCGTACGGGTCGCGACCGCCATAGAGGCCGTAGTCGACCATGATCTCACTTCCTTCTTACGGATGAGCATCTCGTCAACCAGATGACCCAACCACCGTTCCCTGATACACAGCGCGAATGACACTCGTTCGGGCTGAGGCGGCGGTGGACCTGGCGTTCACCGCACCGGCACGGGCGCGGCGGATCGCCGAGGGGTTGCTGGGCGGTGACGACGAGACGGTGTCGGTGGCACGGCACGCGCTCGGCCTGGCGAGCGCGGCCGTCGGCAGGCTCGACGACGCCGAACGTCACCTGACTGAGGCGATCGGCCTGGCCGAACGCGCGGGCCTCGCGGCACGGGCGGGACAGGCGCGGGGGTCGTTCGGCTACGTGCTGACGCTCACCGGCCGCACGGCGGAGGCGCTGTCGGAACTGGACCGGGCCCAGCCCGCGGTGAGCGGGGTGTCGGCGGCACGGCTGCGGATGCAGCGGGCGTTGATCCTCACCGAGATCGGCCGGTACGACGAGGCCGCCGACGAGTTCGCGGAGGCGTTGGAGCTGCTCGGCGGTTCCGACGACCTGCTCGAAGCGAAGATCCGCAACAACCGCAGCATCCTGCGGGCCCAGCAGCGGGACTGGCGTGGTGCGGAGGACGATCTGCGGCTGGCCGAACGGCTCTACACGTCGACCGGCCACAGTGGACGGACCGCGACGGTCTACCACAACCGCGGGGTGGCGGCGGCCGCGCACGGTGACGTCCCGGCCGCGCTGGCCGCCTACGACGAGGCCGCGCGGCGGTACCAGGAGGCGGGTCGCAGTCCGGGCCTGCTGCCGATCGAACGGGCCGAGGCGCTGCTGTCGGTCCGCCTGGTCGCTCCCGCCCGACAGGTCGCGGAGGCGGCGGTGGTCGAGTTCGCCCGTGAGCACAACGCGGTGGACCTGGTGCAGGCCAGGCTGCTGCTCGCGCGTGCCGCGCTGGCCGACGACGACCCGGCGACCGCGTTGACGCAAGCGGCCAAGGCCCGCCGGTCGGCCAGGCGGCAGAACCGGCCGGGCTGGGCGGCGCTGGCCGACTACCTGGCGTTGCGGGCGCGGTGGCAGGCAGGCGCGCGCACGGCCGCGACGTTGCGCGCGGGGACTGCGGTGGTCGAGGCGTTGATGAGCACAGGGTGGGTGGTGGAGGCGCTGGAGGCGCGGCTGATCGTGGCCCGGCTCGCGCTGGAGCTCGGCCGGACCGAGCAGGCGAAACGGGAGCTGGCGGCGGTGGCGCGGGCCGCCAGGACCGGGCCGGCCGAGCTGCGGGCGCGGGCGTGGCACGCGGTGGCGCTGCTGAGGTTGTCCGACGGTGACAGCAGGGGCGCGCAGGCCGCGCTGCGTGCCGGGATGGACGTGCTGGCGGCGTTCCGCGACAGCCTGGGCGCCTCCGAGCTGCGGGCGCACGCGTCCGGTCACGCGGGTGAGCTGGCCGCGACGGGACTGGAGCTGGCCGTCGCGTCCCGGCGACCGGCCGCGGTGCTGGCGTGGGCGGAGAGGTGGCGTGCGGGGGCGTTGCGGATGCGCCCGGTGCGGCCTCCCGACGACGCGGAGCTCGCGAAGGATCTCGCCGAGCTGCGGCGCGTGGTCGTCGAGCAGGGCCGCGTCACCGACCAGCGGGCGTTGCTGCGCCGCCAGTCCGAGCTGGAGGAGGCGATCCGGGCGCGGGCGCGGCACGCCACCGGGATCCGGGCGCCGGACCGGGTGCCGTCCGCGGCCGGGCTGCGTGCGGCACTGGGGCCGGCCGCGCTGGTCGAGTACGTGGAGACCGGGGAACGGCTGTACGCCGTGGTGCTGGCCGGCACGCGGCTGCGCCTGCGGGAGCTCGGTTCGCTGGCCGTGGTGAAACGGGAGATCGAGGTCCTGCGGTTCGGCCTGCGGCACCTCGCCAACGAGATCGGCACGGCCCGGTCCCTCGCGGCGATCGCGGACCGCGTCGACCACGCGTCGGCGTTGCTGGACGAGGCGTTGCTCGCCCCGCTGCACGCCGAGATCGCCGGGCGGCCGCTCGTCGTCGTGCCCACCGGCGCACTGCACGCGTTGCCGTGGCGGGCGTTGCCGGGGTGCACGGCCAGGCCGCTGACCGTGGCACCCTCGGCCGCGCTGTGGCACCGGGCGGTGACCAGCACCCGCGTCTCCAGCGGCAGCCACGTGTTCGCCGCCGGACCCGGCCTCGACCACGCCGCACCGGAGGTCGCGGCACTGGCTCGGCGGACTCCGGGCGCGTCCCGGTTCACCGGGCGGCGCGCCACGGTCGCGAACGTGCTGGCGGCGCTGGACGGCGCGGAACTGGGCCACGTCGCCGCACACGGCGCCTTCCGCGCGGACAACCCGCTGTTCTCTCAGCTGCGGCTCGCCGACGGCCCGTTGACGGTGTACGACCTCGAACAGCTCACCGAACCTCCGCGGCTCGTCGTGCTGTCGGCGTGCGACACCGCCAACTCCGAGGTGCGGCCGGGCGACGAGCTTCTCGGGCTGGCGGCCGCCCTGCTCGCGCTGGGCACCCGGACGCTCGTCGCGTCCGTCGTCCCGGTGCCCGACCACGCGAGCAAGCGCCTCATGCTGCGCTTCCACCGGCTGCTCGCGCACGGCCACACGCCGGCCGACGCGCTCGCCGCGGTGCAGCAGGGCCACACCGACATGGGCTTCCAGTGCTACGGAGCAGGCTGACGGCTGCGGACGCCGAGGACGTCACACAGACCCGACAGCGCGACGATCCGGTCCGGTGCGCTGCCCGCGAGCGTGATCGTCTCCAGCCCGCGCCCGGCTCCGCGCGCCTGCTCCGCGAGTTCCAGCAGGAGTGCGACGCCCGAGCTGCTGAGGTAGCCGAGAGCGGTGAGGTCGAGGCCGATCGCGCGCCGGTCCGCCGAGCCGACCACGTGTCCGAGCAGCGGGTCGCGGAGTGGACCGGACGTGTGCGCGTCGAGATCACCGGTCAGGCGGAGCACGAGGACGTCTCCGGCACCCTCTTCCGCCGTCAGGTCGACCGTGTCGGCCGGCACCGGGGCGACCGGTGAGGGCGCGCCGGTGGGTGAGGTCGCCGGTGCGACGGAGAACCCGAACCGGATCGTCGTGCCGGACTCGCCCTTGTCGATGTCGGTCTCGTCGGCCATCGTGCGGATCAGGTGCAGACCACGCCCGCGATGACCGGGGTCCTCCGGCTCGGGGCGCCATGTGCCGTGGTCCGCGACGGTGACCTGCACCGTCGTGCCCACTCGGGTGACGTGGGTGTCGAACGTGCCGGAGCCGCCGGCGTAGGCGTGGTCGATCACGTTCGCGGCGGCCTCCCCGTACGCGAGCAGCACGTCGTAGGCGAGGTCCTCGGACAGGCCGGCCGTCGCCGTCCACTCGGAGACGGCGCGGCGCAGCACGGCCAGCTGCCCTGCCTCGGCCGGCGCCGTCCGGTGCAGCGGCGGCGGCAGGAACCGGGCCACGACCAGCGCGGCGTCGTCGTCCTGGCCGTCGGCGAGCAGCACGTCGATGATGGCGTCGGTCAGCTCGGCGGCGCCCTTGGCGTGTTCGGCCCGCACCACGCCGACCAGCCGGTCGAGGCCCGTGTCCAGCACGGTTCCGCGCCGCTCGACCACGCCGTCGGTGTACAGCACGATCGACGCGCCCGGCGCCAGCACGGTGCCGGACTCGCCGTAGCGCGCCCGTCCGCGAGTGCCCAGCACGGCGCCCGCGCCACCCGCGAGCAACCGCGCGTCCCCGTCGCCCGCCACCACGGGCGGAGGGTGCCCGGCACTGGCCCAGCACAGCTGCCCGGTCGTCCAGTCGAAGGTGAGGCACGCGCAGGTGCTGCCGGCGGCGCCGTTGACCCTGGAGGCGAACGTGTCCAGCCGCTCCAGCGCCGCGGCGGGCGAGTGCCCGTCCAGCAGGTAGCCGGCCAGGGCGCTGCGCAGCTGTCCCATCACCGCGGCCGCGGTAGGCCCCTTGCCGACCACGTCACCGACCGAGAACCCCACGACGGTCTCCGCGATCGGAAGCACCTCGTACCAGTCGCCGCCGATCTGCGCGTGGGTCGAGGCCGGCAGGTAGCGGGCCGACGTGTCGAGCCGGTCCAGCACGGGCAGCTCCCTGGGCAGCAGGCTCAGCTGCAGGGCACTCGCGATCTCGTGCTCGCGCTGCAGCAGCAGCTCCCGCTGGGCCTCGGCGCGCTGCCTCTCGGTCACGTCGCGGCCGATGGCCTGCAGTCCGGTCGGGGTGAGCTGAACGCTCAGCTCCAACGCGACGATGGCGCCGTCGGAGCACCGCATGGTCCACACCACGGTCTGCTGGTCGGCGAGCTCCGGGCGGGCCTGGTCCTCGTCGAGCACCACCAGCTCCGCGGCGTTGCGGCCGACCAGCTCCTCGCGCCGGTACCCCAGCAGCGCGCACGCGGCCGGGTTCACCTCGACGAACCGCAGTTCCCGGTCGAGCACCCAGATGCTGTCGGTGGAACGGTCGATCAGCCGCCGCAACCGCTGTTCGCCCTCCCGCAGGGCGCGGTCGGCGTGGGCGCGCTGCATCGACTCCCAGCACCGGTTCACCACCACCGACACGAGGTCGATCTCGTCCTGCGTCCACCGCCGACTGCTCGCCTGGTGGACGGCCATGGCGGCGACGAACCTCCCACCGCGCAGCAACGGCAGGCAGATGACCGCGCGGATGCCGGTCAGCCGGTACGCGGCCAGATCGTCCTCGTCGAGCCTCGGGTCGTTCGCGCTGTCGACGACCACCCACGGCTCACCGGCCCGCATGGCGCGCAGGGCACCGGAACCGAACTCCCGCATGGCGAACCGCCCCGGCAGCGGCGGCAGACCGGTCGCGTGGTCGCCGCTCATGACGAAGTGGTTCTCGTCCTCCTCGGCCCTGGCGTAGGCGCAGCGGTCGACGTGGAGGTGCTCGCCGAGCAACCGGGTCGCCAGGGACATCAGGGCCTCGGCGTCGTCGAGCTGCTGCGACTCCCGGTCCAGCACACCGAGGAACCGCTCGCGGTCGGCGTCGGCGCGGTCGCGGGTGACGTCGACCAGCACGCCGTCGAGCAGCTGCCGCGCGCCCGCCTCGTCTCGGCGGACGCGGACCTTCTCGCGCAGCCACAGGACATCGCCCCGTGCGCTGAGCGCGCGATACGTCAGCTCGTACTCGTCGGCCTCCTCGCACCAGCGCAGGCGTTCCACCTCGGCGCGGTCCTCCGGGTGCACGATCGACGCCCAGAACTCGCGTTCCGCGAGCCAGCGCCGGACCGGATGACCGAGCATCCGCTCGGCGTGCCGTGACACGAAGACCACCCGGCGCGTCCGGACATCGGCCTGCCACACCACCGCCGCGAGGTCGTCGACGAGCGAACGCAGTGGCTCTGGATCCCCTTCGGTGGCGCGCACGTGGTCAGCGTGTCACGTCGGGGAAGCTCCGGCGAACGACGTCACGACCAGGCCGATGTTTGTTTCGCGGCCGAGAAGGGTATGGGTTCCACGATCAAGACATGGTGATGGAGGACATCATGGGCACGGCTGATGGCGGCGGCCTCAGAGAGCTCGCCGAGACGCTCAGCGACGTTGCGAGAACACTGCAGGCCGAACCCGACGTCAGTGCGACGTTGCGGGCGATCGTGAAGGCCGCCATCGACTACATCCCGGCCGCCCAGCACGCGGGCATCTCGTTGATCGAGGACGGTGAGATCCGGACCGTCGAACCGACCGACCACATCGTCGAGATCATCGACCAGCTGCAGTACGACCTGCGCGAAGGGCCGTGCGTCGACGCGATCACCGAACACCGGACGTTCCGCGTCAGCGACGTCGGCACCGAGGCTCGGTGGCCGGCCTTCGGCCCAGCGGCGGCACAGCAGGGCATCCACTCGTTGCTGTCCTACCGGTTGTTCGTGACCCACCGGACGCTCGGCGCGCTCAACCTCTACTCCAGCCACGTCGACGCCTTCGACCAACGCACCGAACAGGACGGCCAGCTCTTCGCGACGCACGCCGCGATCGCGCTGATCGGTGCGCAGCGGGAGGCGCAGCTCGGCACGGCCGTCGAACGGCGCGACGTCATCGCCACCGCCAAGGGCATCCTCATGGAACGGCACGACGTGGACACCGCTTCCGCGTTCCGGATGCTGGTGGAGACCTCCCAGTCGAGCAACCTCAAGCTGCACAAGGTCGCGACGTGGCTCGTGGAGAACCGCAGCGAGATCTAGCGGATCAGCCCTGGTCGCCGTGGCGGATCGCCACCACCGCGATGTCGTCGGTGGCCGGCTGGTCGCCGACCATCGTGGCCATGATCCGGATGCAGGCCGCCTCCGGGTCCGTCGAGGTGACGACCCGGCGCAGCCGCTCCAGGCCCTCGTCCAGGTCCTCTCCCCTGCGTTCCACCAGACCGTCCGTGTACAGGACGATCAAGGTGCCCGCGGGGACGTCGACGTCGACGCTCCTGCGGCCGGTGCTGGCGAGGTCGTAACCGACGGGCGGGCCGAGGGGAAGCGACGCGAACCGCGCTCGGTCTCCCGGCGTGGCGAGGACGGGCGGCAGGTGTCCCGCCGAGGCGAGGCTCATGCGGTGGGTCGCGGTGTCGATGATCGCGTAGGCGACCGTGGCCATGGTGTCGGTCTCGAAGTGGCTGGCCTTGCGGTCGAGCTTGCCCAGCACCTCCGCGGGATCGGCGTACTCCAGCGCGTAGGCGCGCAACGCACTCCGCAACCGTCCCATCACCACAGCGGCCTGCAGCCCGTGGCCGACGACGTCGCCTATCACGACGCCGATCCGGTCGCCGGGCAGCTGGAACACGTCGTACCAGTCGCCACCGACACCGCTCTCCGCGCCGGGGACGTAGCGGGCCGCCAGCTCCCACCCCTCGGTGCTCGGCAGGCGCGCCGGCAGCAGGCTCTCCTGCAACAGCGCGGCCGCGGCGCGCTCGGACCGCGTCCGGTCCATGTACACCGCCACCGCGAGGCGGTCAGCGACCAGGTGGAGGGCGTCGACCTCGTCGTCGGTGAACCGGCGTGACGTGGTGCTGCCGACGTGCACGACGCCGGTCAGCTCTCCCTCGGCGATCATCGGCACACCGAGCAGCACCTGCAAACCGTGCTCCCACAGCAGCGGGTTGACCACAGTGGACTCGTCGACGCGCTCGATCTGCACCGGTTCCCGCAGCTGGGCCACGCGACCGGCGAAGCCCTTGCCGACCGGCACGCGCACGCCCTGGAAGACCTCCTCCTCCAGCCCCGAGGCCGCCCTGGCCACCAGCTGCCGGCCGCTGCGATCCACCAGCAGGACCGTGACGGTGTCGACCGCGAGCAGGTCGCGCACGCGCCTCAGCAGGACCTCCAGGAGCTTGTCCAGCTCCAGCTGTCTGAGCGTGCCGTCCGTGACGGCGTTCAGGACCTGCAGACGGATCGACGAGCTTCGGGCCTCAGCCATGTCGAACTCCGTCCACGCCGATCGTGCCCAAGACACTACTTCGTGTGGCTAAGGGATGGTGAACTCGGTACCCGTGTGTTTCAGGCCGGTTCCACGGCCACCAGGCTCCCCTTCCTGCCCAACGGGTCGGTGAGCTGCGCGTGGTACCTCACCGCGCCGGGCGGCACGGTGCAGGTGAACGCGGGCGACGTGGGCGAGGTCACCAGGTCGACCAGGGCTCCTGCCGGGGTCTCCGCCCACAGCTGGACGCTGCCGGGTGGCAGCGCTCCCGAGATCACGTCACCGGGGCTGAAGGTGAGCAGTCCGGTCAGGTCCGGGACCGCGGCCGGCACGCGCATCGCGGTGGCGGGCAACGAGGTCCGGCTCCACATCGACTCGACATCACCCGTGGGGACGCCCGCGGGGGTGCCGACGGTGCTCGGGATCGGCAGCACCCCCGGTGGCAAGGCGGGCTCCGGGTCGTGCCGTGCCTCGGCCCAGTAGGTGGCGCGCTGGTAGTCCGCCAGCGGGCTGTCGGTCCACGGACCCCGGACCGTGGCGACCACCGGCACGTAGCGCGGTTCGGCGGTCATCGCGCGAGCACGCCGGATGCGCACCTCGCCGTCGAACCCGGCATCGACGGAGACGCTGCCGTCGTCCGCCACGGTGACCCTCACGGTCGGCGGAGCGGGTCGCTCGGTGTGCGGCACCGCCACCGGAACCAGGCCGCACTGGGCGAAGTCGGACTCGACGTTGCCCTGCGTCAGCGGCACGATCCGGACGAACAGCACGCCGCGCAGGCTGCCGGGCACGCTGTGCCGCAACGACACCACGCCCGCCGCGGCGGTCAGCGGCGGATCGGTGATCAGGCTGAAGTCGGCCTTGTCCCGCAGTTCCGCCCGGCGGGCCCAGATCGCCCCGGCCAGCGAGGCGCGCAGCGGATCACCGGGCAGCCTGCCGTCCACCAGGCCGATGCCCAGCGCCGCGGCGAGCCGGTCGGACGTGGTCAGGTACACCCGGTACCGCGCGTCTCCCGGCCAGGTCAGGGCGAGCTCGCTGGCACCGGTCGCGTCGCGGCGGCCGGACCACAGCAGCGCAGGACCCGTGCGCACCACCGGAAGCGGCCGGGGGTCGTGCACGGTGACGACCGAACTGGCCACTGTGGACTGCACCCCGGCGGTGTCGGTGAACACCGCGTCCACCACCACGTCCACCGACGATCCCGGCGTGGTCGCCGGAACGTCGAAGAACTCCACCATCTCGGCCTGGGCCGCCACGGTGCGAGACGTGCCCGCGACGGTCAGCGCCAGACTCGCGACGGGCAGCCCCCCGGCCTCCGTCCGCACCGGAAGCTCGACGGAAACCCTGATCTCGCCTGGAGATCGAGGGCTCGTGTCGGCACGGTCGAGCGCGGCGGCGAGAACGTGGCTCTGCGGCACCGGAGGCCGGGGCGCGGGGCGGGGAGGCGGCGACGCGGAGACCGCCGCGGGTGCGCCCCAGCGGCCGAACCGGTCTGCCTGCACCACCTGCCACGTCGCCGGTTCCGGCGGCACCGACGGATCGGACAGGGTGCTCGGCCGTTCCCCCGTCATCGTGGTGGCCGGAGCGCCCTTCGGCACCCGGCCCGCGAACAACGCCACCGCCCGCCCGAGGGTGAACCGATGCCTGCTGAGAGCGCCTCTGGCCAGGGCGACCGGGCCGGCGGGCGGCGCGCCGTGCAGCAGGATCTGCTGCTGCCACGTGTCATCACCGCCGTGCCACCGTCCCGGTGGCACCGACAGCGAGGGCGCGTCCGGGACGTCGGGCGTCGCGCCGACCCCGGCGGCCAGCGGCAGGAAACGGATCTCGCGTGGGCTTTTGTACCTGTCCTGCACGGCCGTCAGATCGAACTTGGCGGCGGCCCGGTTGGCCAGGACCTGGCTGAGCGGGGTGTCCACCGGGATGACGTCACGCAGCCGCCACGGACCGAGCCGCTTGGTGCGGTGGATCCCGAAGAACGCGCCGACCACCACGACGAACGGGCGGTCGCCACGAGGTGGCTCGATCGGCAGCACCGTGGCGAGACCCAGGTAGCGGGCCAGGCCCGGATCACCGGCCTGGATGGTGAGCGCCTGCACGCACGGCGTGGTGCTCGTCGTGTCGCGCGGAACCAGGTGCGCTCCCGGCGCCACGAGCGTGCCAGGTGGGTTGGTGCGCTTGAGGATCGCCTGATCGGGCACGTCCGGACCGAAGAACGCGGTGTCGATCCACGGGTGGATCGACGAGTGCAGGTTCCGCACGCGGTCGGACTCGTCGCCGGGTCCGACCGGCGTCCCCGGCCCCAGCGGCTCGTCCGGTGGTCCGAGCCTCCTCGGCGCCCCCGCCTCGACCCGGTCGAACGCCGGCCCTTCCCCCGCTCCGCCCGCGTACCACGGCGCGTCGCCGATCGGCAGCCCGAACGGCCGGTGCCACTCGATCCGCTCGGCCTGCCGGATCGCGTGCCGAGCGGAGAAACCCATGACGTTGCGGACGATCCCGCGGCCGGACAGACGTAGCCTCCGGATCGCGCTGGCGCCGAAGGAGTACGGCTCCTCCGACCGCCGGGCGAACGGCCGGCCGTTGCCCACCGTGTCCAGCGCCTCGACCACGGCGGGCCCGTCGACGAGCACGACCACCCAGATCCACGGCTCGCCCGAGTCGTCGCCCAGGACCACGTCGACCGGGCCGTGCAGGTCGAGATCGATCGGCCCCGCGATCCGGTTCCCCTCGCGGTCCAGGAACTGCGCGGGCACGTCGAACACCTGCTCCGGTTCGAACACCCCGCAGACGAACGGGTGCAGCGGCCAGCCGAGGATCGGGTGCAGCGACAACGCCGCGTGCACGCCGTCCCCGGCGTCCAGGTCTCCGCGCACGCCGAGAGTGCTCAGCCGCAGCAGCGCTTCCAACGACTTCAGGGCCGTCATGACAGCTCCTCGGCGAATGCGGGCGAGGTGGGGACGACCGCGCGCGGCACGAACGACGTCTGCGCCGCCGCGGCCGGATGTTCGAGCACGGTGAGCGACAGCAGTGGTGGCAGCCAGGTGATCGGCCCGATCCGGCGCCGCCGCGGCACGACCGGCGTGCGGGTCAGGTACAGCACCCTGGTGCCGGTGGCGTTGCGGCGCACCACGTCGAACGGCACGCTCATGCAGTCCAGCGCGCCCAGCCGCAGGCGGCCCGGGCGTTCCAACGGCTCGGGGCTCTCCAGCAGCACCCCGCCCAGCCGCCACGGCCCGGCGTCCGGCCGTGACCACAGCAGCGTGCAGGCGCCGTCGGGATCCGGTTCCCACAGGGCCAGCCCGAGCTGGTCCAGGAACACCGCGAGCACCGAGTCGGCATCGCGATCAGTGGCGGGCACGCCGGTGAGGTCCAGTGAGGGCGCGAGCAGGTCACCGGTCGTGGCACCGTTGAGCGGCGCGGTGAACCCGAGCGCGGTGACCTGCTCGCGCGGGTTGCGGTAGCGGGAGGTGGTGAACACGACGCCCGGCAGCGCGATGCCCAGTTCCGCACCGGTTTTCGGCACCTGGACCGCCAGGTCGTAGGTCGCGCCCGGCACCAGTCCGGCCGGGCCGCCGAGCGTGCTTCCCTGCAGGGGCACCGGACAGCCGCTGAGCGCGGCCATCTCCAGCTTGCGCTGGTCGACGACGAGCTGCTGGTCCTTGGCCTCGGCCCAGATCTCGGCCAGCACGGCGGCGATCGCGGCGGGAGGCTGCGGAGGTGAGCCCGGCGGGAGGTCGGTTCGCTGCAGCACCAACGAGATCCGGTGCTGGTACTTCATCGCCAGTGCGCCCACGTGGTCGGCGCTGAAGTGCGCACCGACCGGATCATCGGAGTAGTAGTTCGCCACCCGATCCGTCGGCGTGTAACCCAGCAGGTAGCGCCGCAGGGAGCTGACGTCGAACTTGTCCTGTGCCACCAGCCTCTCCGCCAGGTGGCCCGGAGTGGTGGCACCGACCTCGGTGTGCCCCAGCGCCGGATAGCCCTTCGGCGGTGGCGTCGGTTCCGGAACCGGTGCGGTCCGGAACCAGTAGGTGACCGGGGCGTGGGTGAAGGCCTTTTTGCCGACCTCCTTCCCGTTGTCGGTGCGCTTGCCGACGCACGCCATGGTGACCTCGACGCCGTAGGTCGTGCCGGGTTCGAGCAACGTCCGGCGGTCGCCCTTGGCCTTGCCCAGCAGCAGCCCCTTGTCCTTGCTCGCGGCCGCAGCGGCGGCGGCTGCTGCGGCCGCGTTGTCCCGCGCGGTCTTGCTCTGGCCGTGCAGGCCGAGGATCGCCAGGTTGGCGCCGACCGGGTACTGGAGCACGATCTGCGAGACCAGCACGCCGGCGTTGCTGGTGAGCACCACGAGGGTGTGGCCGGCCGTGCCGGGCAGGTACGAAGGCACCCAGCCACTCGCCGACACCTGGCCGGCCGAGAAGTCGTCCACCAGCAGCACCAGCACGTCCGGCACGACCTGATCGTCCACAACGGTCAGAGTCGCGTGCTGCAGACCCAGTTCGTGCGCCAGGTACCGAGGCGCCACGAGCCCGGGGAGGCCCAGCGCGCCGCCGAAGTCGTGGCCGCCGCCGGACAGCGGCGCGGAGAACACGATCAGGCCGCCGGGCCGGTAGTTGACCTCGCCCGGCATGCCGAGCAACGCCGGCCGCACCGGCAGCTCGCGGAAGGTCACGTCGACGTCGACCCAGAACCGGGACACCAGCGGGTCACCGGGACCGGCCTCCGGCGGCATCCGCCAGCCGTCGCCGACCGGTTTCGCCGGTGCGCCGAGCGCCCAGCCCCCGGCCGCCCGCGGCTGGATCTGGCAGTGGCCGACCTCCGGTTCGAGCGGGTCGTGCGGCAGGCTCTTGCCGCCGTCGGCGAGTCGCGAGGTCCACAACGCGGTCTGCCACGTCAGCAGGGCCAGCTCGCCCGCGACACCGCCGGACGCCGCGCCACCGGACACCTTCGGTTGCTGCCACGCGGCTTCGAGGTCGCCGGCGACCGGCGTGCCGGCCGCGGTGATCAGCCGCAGGCCGGTGAGCGCGAACTCGTAGCTCAGGTCGTCGGCGCCGGTCCGGCCGGTGCTCGTGGCGACCGCCGGGTAGCTGCTCTTCCACGTCGTCCCGTTCAGCAACGCCTTGCCGAACTGCGCGGACGCGAACCCGGCCGGTCCCGGCACCACCGGGAAGCCGAGGAGCGGGATGACGTCCGGCCAGACGAACGGCGGGTCGCCCGCCTTCACCGCCTCACCGGTGCGGCGGTAGGCGTGGTCGCACAACGTGACCTCGGGCAGCGGCCAGTCCTTCTCCGGAGGTTCGGGCACGGACTTGTCCTCGTCCCCGATGGTGATCGTGACGCAGCCGGAGATCTCGAAGAAGAACAGGTCGACCTCGCCGCACACGGAGAACTTGGCCCACCGCACGTCACCCGGCCCGATCTGCGCGTCGATGTCCGCCGACGCGCCGATCGACACCGGTCCCAGGTGCAGCGAGCCTTCGAGATGGCCGTGGCCGCGCACCACGAGAGGCGAGGTGCCGATGCCGAACTGGGCGTCCGCCGCGAGCTCCAGCCAGATGATCCCGGCGCCGAACACCGCGTGGAAGCCGGCGCCGAACGCGACGGCGAACCCGTTGAGGTCGAAGTCGCTGCGCCCGCCGACGTTGTGGATGTCCTTGCCGTGCACCATGAGGAAGGCCTCGGCGCCGAGGTCGAGCAGGTCGGGCAGCACCCGGACCCGCACCGGTCCCGGTGTGCGGCCGTCGGCGCCGTCGGATCCGATGTGGACGCGCCAGTCGGGGTTGTTGCCCGGGAACACCGCGTCGATCGGGACCAGGATCTCCAGCAGGGGCTTGAGGTCGAAGCTGCCGCGCAGCCCGATCAGCACACCGCTGCTGTCGTAGACCAGGACGCCGGTGATCGCGCCCTGCGAGATCGGCTGGTCGTTGCTCGCGAGCCGTCTTCGCTCGCCGAGGAAGCCGGCGTCGAGGCCCGCGCGGAAGGTGAAGTTCGGGGCGGTGAGCAGGATCCGGCCCGCCGCGCTGAACGCGAAACCCTGGTCCGGCAACGTGCCCACCACCGCGGCGAAGCCGAACATCAGGTCACCGGCGGAGAAGTGGGTCTGCTGCGGCGTCCACGCGAGCTGGAACTCGACGGGGTCCCGGTCACGCGGCGGCAGGTCGGGCAGCGCGTTGAAGCCGAACGCGCCACCGATCGAGTAGAGGCCGAGCCCGGTGGGCCCGAGCGGGATCGCACCCGGCAGGTCGACGCCCAGCTCCAGCACGATCATCTGCCCGACGAGCTTGAGATACGCCGCCGCCGCGAGGTTCAGCGGCACGATGTCGACGCCGAGCGCGGCTTCGAACCCGTTGCCCACCAACGCGAGCTTGCCCCGTCCGTTGATCACGCCCGGCACGGCCAGACTCGCGTCCAGCCCGCGCAGCGACACGTCCGGCACCGGCCCGCCGTCGAAGGTGGCCCTGACGGTGGCACCGCTGACCTTGACCGGCCCGAGGTCGAGGGTGAACCGCAGGTCGATCTCGAACCAGGTCGACCCGTGCCCGGCCCGGTTCCCGGTGACGTCGAACGGCGCACCCGGCACCCGCCAGCGTCCTGGGTCCTCGACGTCCGTGCTCGCCTGGTCGAACGACAGGTGGAACTTGCCGAGCCCGTCCGCGGCCGGGTCGATCTCCAGCCGGACGTCGCGGTGGCGCACCCGCATCGGCACGTCGTCCTGCATGCCGATGCTCAGCCCGGCGAAGTCGATCGACTTGACCAGCACGTCGACGCTGTAGTCCAGCGCCAGCACCAGTTTCGGCGTGCCGACGGTGCCGATCAGGGTCACGCCGTGCACGACCACCTTGCCCTGCTTGCAGAAGCTCGACAGCACGGCCGCGACACCGAGCAACGACACCAGCCCGGCGCTCGACGCGTCGCCGGAGGGCGCGGTGCTGGCCGGGGTGTCCGCGAGCAGCGCCTCGGCCAGCGCCGCGGCGGTCACGAACACCCGTGCCGCCACGTTGCCCGCGAGCCCGTCGTCCACGGCGACCCGGACCAGCCCGTCCGGCCCGTCGCTCACGACCGTGACGTCGAACTGCTGCACGGAGGCGCTCTGCCGGGTGTCGCGCGCGTATCTGGCCCGGAGCCTGAGCGGCCTCCCCGCCGCGACGACCACCCCGCCGACCGGCGTGTCGAGCGCGCCGTCGACGTCGAACTCGGCACTCAGGTCGATCAGCGTCGGCACACACGCGGCCAGCGACAACGCCCCCGGATCGTCCCACTCGACCACCCCGCGGATCCGCGGCCTGCCGTCCGCCGCGGGCACGTCGACCTGCGCGCGCGCCTTCACCCCGGACGGCACACCGAGCGCGAACTGAACGGGCGCGACCGTGCCACCGACGTAGGGCACGCCGCGCGGCAGGAACAGCTCGGCGTCGACCGCGATGCCGTCGTCGATCACCAGCCCGTCCGGCACGTGCAGCCCGAAGGCACCGCCGGGCAGCACCATGAACGGCGGGTCCAGCGGCACGTGACCGTTCGGCATCAGCCGCATGGTCGCGGCGGCTCCCGGCGTGCCCTCCAGCCGGAGCACCGCCGACAACAGGGCCTTCACCGGAGCGCCGGTCGGCTGCACCCACCGCTGCAGGCTCCGCCCCGCGCCGGAGCTCTGCGGGGTGCCGCCGGTCAGGCCGGGCACGGTGACGCCTGTGCCGGCGATCGTGATGTCCGCGCGGAACCCCGCGGACAGCGTGACGGTCACCGGCAGGCCGGGATCGAGCTGCAGGGACGCGAAGCCCGGCAACGTCTGCGCCGACTTCACCTCGGCGGCGGCCACCCCTTCGCCGGCCGGCCACGCTTCCGACTGCACGGCGTCCATCACGCGCTTGACGTCGCCGGGAAGCGCGACCGAGGCCGTCCAGCCCAGCAACGCGAGGTGGTCGGTCAACGAGGAGAAGGCCATGGCGGGCTCCCGTCGGTGGGGTCACCACCGGAGTCGCCTGGCAGCGGCACAACGTTAACCCCGCGATCTCGCCGGTACCTTCGGTGGGTGACCACACCCGACTGGACCTCACCGGAGGAGAGCGTCGCCGCCTTCCTCGACGACTACGACCGGCTCGGCAGTGACGGCGGCGGGCTGGACGGCGTGTTCGCCGCGACGTTCCTGGCACTGGATCCTCATCGGGCGCTCGCCCTCACCCCGCAGCAACTCGGAGCGGCCCTGCCGGCCAGGCGCAAGATGTTCGCCGACGCCGGTGTCACCGCGTTGCGGCGGCAGTCAGCCCGGCAGCAACGGCTGGACGACCGGCACGTCCTGGTGAGCGCCGAATGGCTCGCGGAACGGGCCGCCGGGCCGCTCACGGTCGCCTCGACGTTCCTGCTGCGGCAGGAGGACGACCGCCACGAGATCGTCGTCTACCTCAACCACACCGACCTGGCGCAGCTGCTCTGATCAGCGCTTCCGCCCGACGGCCGCGAGGCCGGTGAACCGCTCGGGATGCTCGTCGACCTCGTCGAGCGACTCCGGCCGCCACAGCGGCAGGTACACCACACCGGGATCGACCACGTC
Source organism: Lentzea sp. NPDC004789 (assembly GCF_053601075.1). NCBI lineage: Bacteria > Bacillati > Actinomycetota > Actinomycetes > Pseudonocardiales > Pseudonocardiaceae > Lentzea > Lentzea sp. NPDC004789. The sequence continues at coordinate 213,843 of NZ_JBSGBE010000008.1, forward strand.
GAAGCCGCCCAGCAGCACCTCCAGCTCGGCGCGCGAACGCATGGACATCGGCGTCGCGGTGCGCTGGTACAGCTGCTGGTGCTCGTCCGCGCGCTGCGGCTGCCCCTCGTGCGTCGCGTGCGAGACCACGAGGAAGCTGCCCGGCGCCATGGCCTCGCGATAACCGGCGATGACCGCGGCCGGGTCGTCGGCGTCCGGCACGAAGTGCAGCACCGCGACCATCATCACGGCCACCGGCTTGCTGAAGTCGAGCAGACCGGTGACCTCGGGACGCTGCAGCAGCAGGTCGGGGCGCCGCAGGTCGGCGTGGACGACCGACGTGCGCGGATCGTCACCGAGGATCGTGCGACTGTGGGTGACGGCGACGGGGTCGATGTCGACGTAGACCACCCGCGCGTCCGGATCGGCCGACCGCGCGACCTCGTGGACGTTGCCGACGGTGGGGATGCCGGAGCCGAGGTCGAGGAACTGGTTCACCCCCGCGGCGACGCAGAACCGCACCGCGCGGCGCAGGAACGCCCGATTGGCCTGCATGATCAGTGGCAGGTCCGGCCACATCTCGATGGCCCGCTCGGCCATCTCCCGGTCGGAGGCGAAGTTGTGCGCCCCGCCGAGGTAGTAGTCGTACACGCGGGCGGCGCTGGGGCGGTTGAGGTCGATGTCGCTGGGCACCGTGTTGGACTCCGATGGCATGCGTTCCTCGCTTCCCGCGCCTGATCGCCGTCACGTTAGCCGTACCGGGTGAGCGCCCGCACGCCGGGAGGGACAGCCCACACGCCGCGCAGGCACGCCCGCACGCCACACGCCAGGTGGGCAGGTCACACGCCAGGTGGGCAGGTCACACGCCGGGCGGAGAGTCCACACGCCAGGCAAGCGAGCCACACACCCGGCAAGCACGCCATACGCCGGGCACGCACGCCATACGCCAGCCGGTGAGCTCACATGCCAGGCAGGCAGCCCACACTCCGAACAGGCAAGCCACACGCCAGGCCGCAAGCCCACACGCCCAGCAGACAAGCCCACACGCCAGGCCGCAAGCCCACACGCCGAGCAGACAAGCCCGCAGGTCAAGCAAGCTCCGCCAACCGAGCAAGCGAGCCCCGGCCACCGAACACGCAAGCCCGCCGAACAGGCGAGCCCACCGAACAGGCGAGCCCACCGAACAGGCGAGCCCACCGAACAGGCGAGCCCACCGAACAGGTGAGCCCGCAGGGCCGTGCCAGGCGCCGTCGGCGCCTGGCAAGGCCCCCACGATCAGCCGATCGCGATGGCGAAGATGTGCATCGCCGCCTCACCCTTGTTCGCACCGTTGCTGATGTCCGGCAGGGTCAGGTACTTCACCGTCTTGCCCGCCTGCAGCGGAATCGGCGCGTAGTACATGCTCACCTGCTGGTTGTTCCGCCCGGTGCTGGTGTTGAGGTAGGGAACGGAGGCCACGATGTCACCGCCGGTGGCCGCGTTGGCCCACCAGTCGGCGAACGAGACGGTCGCAGACTGGGTGGTGCCGTCGGTGTAGGTCACCGTCGCCGTTCCGGACGGGCTGCCGTAGTCACCCGCGCCGATCAGGCCGAGGGTCTTGCCGGAGCCGGAGATCTCGATGATCTGGCCACCGGCGTCCCCACCGGCCACCACGTTGTCCTTGGTGCCCGGCGACGAGCTCGGCCAGGTGAACCTCAGTCCGTTGTGGACGAACGTGGCACCGGGGGTCAGGCTCGGTGTGGCGGCTGCCAGTGCCTGGGCGGAGAAGCTCGCGCCGCCGCCGTCGAAGTTGCCAGGAGCGGTGTTGTTGTCGTCGGTGATGCCGACGTTGTCGAACGCCGCTGCCAGCGAGGGGTACGGGGCGTGCGGCAGGATCAGGGTCGTCGAGTCGCTTGAGGTGCCGCGGCCGTTGGCGGAGGTGAACGTCGCCTGCGCGGAGACCCCGAACTTGCCGGGCTGGGTCGTGGCGGGTGCGGTCACCTGCCAGGTGGTGGTCACGGTCTGCCCCGGCGGGACGGTGGCGAACCTGGACGGCGTGGTGGCCTGGACGGTCCACCCGCTCGGCGCGGTGAGCGTCATCTCGACGTCGCGCAGGGGGCGGGCGTTCGCCGGGTTGGGCAACGTCGTGGTGGCGGTGAAGGCCGTGCCCGGTGACACCCGCGTGGGCGCGCTGAGCGTGAACGGCTGTTTCACCACGACCGGCGTCGTGCCGGTGACGCCGTTGACGGTGACGCTGATGGTCGCCACGCCGGGTGCGACCGTGGTGACCTTGCCGGTCCTGCTGACCGTGGCCACCTTCTGGTCGCTGCTGCGGTAGGTGACGTGTGCCTTCGTCAGGTCGACGAACGACTCGTCGTTGTTGACCGCCTCGACGACGCTGTCCGCGACCGGGTGCTCGCCGGGACGTCCGGTGGTGTCGGCGATCCACGGGTTCTTGCCGGTCAGGTCCATGCTCTGGCCCGGCGCGAACACCGTCTGGGCCGGCTGCACGGTGACGTACTGGACGCGGGGCTTGATGGTCCCCTTCACCGTCACCGGTCGCGCGGTGACGACGTGCTCGGCGTCCGCGCCCACGCCGAACGCGTACTGTCCGTTGTAGACGGTCTGCTTGCGCTGCTGCTGGTCCCAGAACGCCAGGTCGCTGATCCGCACCTGGACGGCGACGTGCTGCGTCTGGCCGGGCTTCAGCACGGCCGTCTTCTGGAAGCCGGCCAGCCTCTTGCGGGGCAGTTCCACGCCGGGCACGGTGAACGGCGTGGCCACGTACACCTGGGCCACGGTGGCGCCCGGCACCGAGCCGGTGTTGGTCACGTCGGCGTGCACGGTCACCCGGCCGTCCGCGGTGACCGACCGCGCGTTCGTCGCCACGTGCGAGTACGCGAACGTGGTGTAGCTGCCGCCGTAGCCGAACGGGTAGGTGGGCTCGCCGGTGAAGTACTGGTACGTGCGGCCGATTCCACCGGTCTGGGACGGCGTGAGGCCGTAGTTCTTCACGTCCGGCAGCTGCGTGTCGTCCTTGTACCAGGTGAAGTTCAGCCGCCCGCTCGGGTTCTGCTTGCCCAGCAGCACGTCCGCGAGCGCGGTGCCCTGGCTTTCGCCGTTGTAGCCGCTGAACACGATGGCCGGGAAGTTGCCCCGGACGTCGTCGAGGGTGACCGGGCCGTTCGACTGGATCGCGAGCGCCGTCCGGTGGTTGCCGACCGCGCCGACCTGGTCGATCAACGAGCGGTAGGCGCCCGGCATGGCGATGGTGGTGCGGTCCTTGCCCTCGGTCGCCAGGTTCGTGTCGGTGCCGACGAACACGACCACCAGGTCCGCGGAGGAGATCGCGGCCAGGGTCTGCGCCGAGCACTTCGCCGGGGTGGTCGACGTCGTGGACGTGCCGCAGGCGTCGAAGGTGACGGTGGCGGCGGGGTTCGCCGCCTTGACCGCCGAGGTGATGCCCTGGACGGGGCTCACCTGGACCGCCGGGTCACCGGAGTAGCCGCCCAGGGTGACCACACCGGCCAGGTCGCCGACGATCACGACGTTGTTCAGCTTCGCCGGATCGGCGGGCAGCAGCTTGGCGCTCGTGCCGGGAACCGCGTCGTTCTTCAGCAGCACCAACGAGTTGGCGGCGATCTTCGCGGCCAGCGCCTGGTGTTCCTGGCTCTGGATCCGGTCCTTGGTGATCTTCGTGTACGGCACGCTGCCGGCCGGGTCGAACTCGCCGGTCTTCATGCGCGTGGTGAACACGTGCACCAGCGCGTTGTCGATCACGGCCTCGCTGAGCACGCCCGCCTTGATCGCCTCCTCGATGTTGGCGACGGTGGCCTCGGCGCCGGTGCAGTTGAGCTGCGTGCCCGCGCGCAACGCGTACGCCTGCCCGCCCGCGGCACCGGAGACCTTCGCCCCGGTCGCGGTGTTCGTCCAGACGGCCGAGCCGTCGACGGTCGCGGTGGTCCAGCCCGGCGGCGCCCAGTTGTGGCTGCCCGGCGCGTACACGTCGCCGACGGCACCGCAGTCGGACGTGGTGTAGCCGTTGAAGCCGTAGGTCCGCTGCGCCAGCGTGTTCGCGAGGTACGTGTCGGCGGGAGCCGGGGTGCCGTTGATCGCGTTGTACGACGTCATGAGCCCGTTGACGTGCGCGTCCTCGATCAGGCTGCGGAACTGCGCGGTGTAGTAGTCGCGGATGTTCGCGTCGGTCGTGTCCGAGCTGTCCGCGTGCCGGTTGTTCTCCACGTCGTTGAGCGCGAAGTGCTTCGCGGTGGCCGCGACCTTGAGGTAGCGCGACATCGGCTGCCCGGTGGGCGTGTGGCCCTGGTAGCCGTTGACGAACGCGCCCGCCATCCTGCCGACGAAGAACGGGTCCTCGCCGAACGCCTCGTCGTTGCGGCCCCAGCGCGGGTCGCGGTCCATGTTCACCGTCGGCGCCCAGTAGGTCAGCACGCCGTAGTTCGACTTGTCCGGGCCGATGTTGTTCTGCGCCACGCCCCACAGCGACTTGTCCAGCATGCCGCGGGCCTCGTCGGAGATCGCCGTCGTCTCCTGGTAGAGCAGCGCGGGATCCCACGACATGGAGCTCGCGAAGTTGGTCGGGAAGCTGGTGGCGTGCACGCCGCCGCCCACTCCCCCGTCGTTCGTGTTGGCGCCCAGCAGGTTGAGCCCGTGCTGGCCTTCGCTCCAGTAGGTGTACGGCTGCACGCCCAGCCGCGGGATGCCCGGCGCGCTGTTGGTGCGCAGCTGCAGCACCTTCTCGCCCAGCGTCATCCGCGACACCAGGTCGGCGGCCCGTTCGGCGAAGCTGTACCGGGTGTCCAGGTAGACCGGCCGGTCGCTCGCGGCCTGGGCCGGCACGGCGGGCACCACGAGTGCCACGACCAGCACCGCCACTACGCCCACCCACCCACGTCGGCGACGGGTCAGGACTGGGGACATGAGTACCTCCGACATCGCAGGTGGCTCTCGTCGTTCTGACGCTATTAGGCGGCGGCAAGCTAGCGCGAACCACAGACTTCGCCAGTTTTGGACAGTAGGCAAGGTCCATCCGGGTCCTCGGCGGGGTCACTTAACGTCAAAGTCGGCTGAACCGTCCTGCTACCGTGACCGGATGCCGCACCCCGTGCCCGCTGTCCGGCCGACGCCCGATCCGCCGGTGAACCTGCGCAGCCTGGGCAGGGTGCGCGTGCTGGAGGCGCTGGCCGAGTCACGGCGGCTGTCGCGGCCGGAGCTCGTGCGCCGGACCGGGCTCGCGCGGGCGACCGTCGGCTCGGTGATCGCCGACCTGATCCGGGCCGGCGTCGTGACCGACGAGAACGCGAGTCCGCAGGACGGCCTGCGCACCGGCAGGCCGGCGCGAACCCTGTCGCTCAACCGGAACGCGGCCTACGCGCTGGGCGTGGACATCGGCCGTGATCACGTCCGGGTGGTGCTGTGCGACCTGTTCGGCGAGCCGGTGTGGGATCGCGACCTGCACCGGCTGGTGGACGACGACGCCGACGCCGTCCTCGCCGAGACCGCGGACCTGATCGGGCAGGCCCGGCTGGCCACCGGCGTCCCGGCCGAGCGGATCCTCGGTGTCGGTGTCGGCATCGCGTGCCCGATCGACCGGCAGGGCACGTTGCTCGCCGGGGGCATCATGCCCGGCTGGGTGGGTGTGCGGCCCACCGACGAGCTGCGGGAGCGGACCGGGTTCGCGGTGCGGCTGGTGAACGACGCGAACGCCGCCGTGCTCGCCGAACACCGTTACGGCGTCGCACGGCAATGCGACGACGTCGTCTACATCAGACTGTCCACCGGCATCGGCGCGGGCGTCATCTCCGACGGCCGGCTGCTGCTCGGCGCGGGCGGCCTCGCGGGCGAGCTCGGCCACGTCATCGTCGAGCCGTCCGGCGCGATCTGCCGGTGCGGCAACAGGGGCTGCCTCGAAACCGTCGCGAGCCCGGCCGCGATCGCGAAGCTGCTGTCGGCGAGCAGTGGCGGGCCCGCGTCGACCGCGGAGCTGATCGACCTGGTGCGCGGCGGCGACCGCGGGGCGATCCGGGCGATGGAGGACGCCGGTGACGCGGTGGGCCGCGCGCTCGCCCAGGCGGTCACGATCGTCAACCCGGAACTGGTCGTCATCGGCGGTGAGCTGGCCGCGGTCGGCGACGTCCTGGTGGCGCCCGTTCGCCGGGCCGTGCAACGAAACGCGATGAGCTGGCACACGAGCGAGCTGCGCCTCGTACCCGGCGCGCTCGGCGACAGCGCGGGGGTGCGGGGCGCGGCGGCACTCGTGCTGGCGGACGCGCCCGAACGGCTGGCGGTCCTCGTCGCCGGCTGATTTCCTTGAAACTCTCCGGGAATTGCGATCAGCGCGGATCTGAGGGAGTCACCGACGTGGTCGAGACGCACGACATCGTTCGCCCGCCCGCCGAGCTCAGTGCGGCCATCGCGGCCATCGGCAGCGCGACGGCCAGCGCCGAGCTCAGCCGCATGGGCATTCGCAGCGCGTTCATCCGCGGGCCGGTGTCGGTGACGCCCGGCGTGCGCGTGGCGGGCCCGGCGCTGACGCTGCAGTTCCTGCCGAAGCGGGAGGACCTCTACCCCGTCGACGAGTACGCCGCGCCGGAGAAGCAGCTGCACCGGCACGTCATGTACCACGCCCAGCCCGGCGACATGATCGTCGTCGACGCGCGCGGCGACATGGGCAGCGGTGTGTTCGGCGAGATGATGCTGACCTACTTCAAGGGCCGCGGCGGTGCCGGAGTGGTGGTCGACGGGTGCCTGCGCGACATCGGCGAGGCGCGCAAGCTCGGCCTCGGGCTGTGGATCCGCGGCGCCACACCGAACTTCCACGCCCAGACCGACATCGTCCCGGCCGCCGTCAACGTGCCGGTGGCGTGCGGTGGCACGCTCGTCGAGCCGGGCGACATCGTGGTCGCCGACGACGACGGCGCGGTCGTCGTGCCGATCAAGCTCGCACCGGCCCTGCTGGCCGCCGCCCAGGAACACGCGGAGTGGGAGGAGTTCTCCCGCATCCGGCTGGCCGAGGGCGGCGACCTGCGGCGGTACTACCCGCTGTCGGAGGAGGCCCGGCCCGAGTACGAGCGGTGGCGTGCCGAGCAGGGCCGGGCCTGACCTCTCACCCCTTCACGGCCCCGGCGGTGAGGCCCTCGGTCAGGAACCGCTGCCCGAACCCGTACATGAGCACGACCGGGACGCTGATCATCAGCGAGGCCGCGGCCAGCTGTCCCTGCGGCACCACGTCACCGAAGATCATCGACTGCATGCCGACGGGCAGCGTCTTGTAGTCGTCCTTGGTGATGAACACGAACGCGAACAGGAACTCGTTCCACGCGTTGGTGAGCGTGAACAGCGCGACCGCGAGCAGCCCCGGTTTGGCCAGCGGCAGCACGATCCGCACGAACGCGCCGAACCGCGTGCAGCCGTCGACCAGCGCGGCCTCCTCCAGGTCGGCCGGGATCGACTTGAAGTACCCGACGAGCAGCCACGTCGCGAACGGCAGCGTGAACGTCGGATACGCGAGCACGAGCGACCACAACGAGTCGTTGAGCCCGATCCCGCTCATCAGCTGGTACAGCGGGATGAACAGCAACGCGCCCGGCATCACGTAGGTGAGCAGGATCGTCACGGTGAAGCTCTCCGAGCCCCGGAACCTCAACCGCGCCAACGCGTATCCGGCCAGCGCCGCGCAGACCAGGGCGATCGCCGTGGAGGCCACCGACACCAGGATCGTGTTGACGTACCAGGTGCCGAACGCCCGGCCGGTGAACAGGTTCGTGAACTGCTCGGTCGTCCACGGCGTCGGCCAGAGGTCGTCGGTGCGCGCGACGATCTGGTCGTCGGACTTGAAGGCCGTGACCGTCATCCAGTAGAGCGGGGTGAGCACGAAACCCAGCAGCCCCAGGAGCGCGATCCCGCTGCCGGTGCCGCTGACCAGACGGGCGGCCAGCCGGTTGCCCCGCGCGGCGAGCACCGACACGAGCCGTCCGACCGCGGCCGCGAGCACCACGAACACGCCCAGCACGAGCGCGGCCTTCCACACGATGTGCGGCGACGCCCAGGCCAGCACGAGCACCGAGGCCACGACGACCACCCACGGCAACGCCCGGCGCTGGGCGGGCGTCAGCCGCCTGCGCCCCAGATCGCCTGCGCCAGGACGGTCGTTGCGGCGCATCATCCGCACGAGGATCACCACGAGGACGCCGATGATCGGCAGCATCACCAGCGTGACCGCCGCGCCCGCGCCCAGCTGCAGCTGCTGGATGGCCTTCGAGTAGGCCACCATCACGTACGGCGCGGTGGCGTCCCCCGGTCCGCCCTGGGTCATCAGCCAGATCAGGTCGAAGTTGTTGAACGTCCAGATCGACGACAACAGCACCGTCACGATCATGATGTTGCGCAGCCCCGGCAACGTGATGTGCACGAAGCGCTGCCACGGCGACGCACCGTCCACAACGGCCGCTTCGTACAGGCTGCCGTCGATGGCCTTGAGCCCGGCCAGGAACGTCACCGCGAAGAACGGGATGCCCTTCCAGACGTTGACCAGGATGACCGCCGGCAGCGCGAGCGCGGGATCGGACAGCCACTCCGCGGGCCACCGGTCGACGAGCCCGATCGCCGCGAGTGCGGGCCCGATGCCCGAGTCGGTCAGCAGGACGTTGACGCTGCCGAAGATCGGGTCGAACAGGGACCGCCAGGTGAAGGCCGTGACCACCGTCGGCACCACCCACGGCAGCAGGATCACCCCGGCGACGACCGCCCGGCCGCGCCGCAGGTGGTGCAGCATCATCGCGGCGATGAGGCCGAGGGTCACCTTGAAGATCTCGGCGTACGCGGTGAAGACGAACGAGTTCAGCACGCCCTTGTGGAACAGGGCGTCGCCGACAAGGGCGGTGTAGTTGTCCAGCCCGACGAACACCGTCTCGGCACCGTGGCGTTCGGTGACGCTGGTGAGCGCCGAGCTGACGATCGGGACCAGGATCAGGCCCGCGACCAGCACCAGCGTCGGTCCGATGAACACCGCCGCGAGCCGCCAGTCACGCCCGAGCAGCCGCTGCGACCTGGTGAGCGAGGAGGACGACGGACTCTGCGCCGAACGGACCGGCGCCGGCCGCGTGCGCAGGACGGTCACTGCTTGTAGCCCTGCTGCTCGAAGATCTGGACGATCCGGCCGTGCGTCGTGGCGACGGCCTCGGCCGGCTTGGTGCCCTGGATGACCGACTGCATCATGTCGGTCAGCACGTAGGCGGCGACGGCGGCCTGCTCGCCGGGACTCGGCGCCTGGGGGAACGCGAAACCCGTGCTGGTCTTCACCGGGAGCGGCGTGCGGGTCTGCTCCCGCAGCGCCGGGAACGCCGGGTCACCGCTGGTGTAGTACGGGTCGGAGTCCCACACCTTCTCCCACGAGGGGTTGACCAGGCACGGCGCTCCCTTCGCCACACCGAGCAGCGCGCTCCCGCCGACCATGAACTTCGCCACCAGCCTGGCGAGATCGGGGTTCTTCGCCCCCTTGAACACGACGAACGAGTTGGACTCGCCGTACGCGAGCGGCTTGTCGAGCGCCGGACCGGTGGCGCCGTTGAACACGTGCGTGTTGCCGTAGACCGGGTTGTTCTTGGTCTTCGAGTCGGCGTAGACGCTGAACTGGTTGAGCGTGAGCCCCAGGATCTGGGCCAGCCAGTTCTCGTTGTTGCTCGAGTCGGTCCAGCTGCCGACGCCGGGTGGCAGCATCGGCGTGTACTTCGGGTTCGTGTAGATGTCGCCGATGAACGTGACGGCGGCGACGGTCTCCGGCGAGTTGAACACGACCTTCGTGCCGGTGTTGTCCGCGATCGCCCCGCCGTAGGTGTTGATGACGTTGGTGATGAAGCCGTTGGCGTCGCCGGACCGGTTCACCGTGAGGCCCCAGCCGAAGCGCTTCTTCGCCGGGTCGGAGACCTCCAACGCGTTGTCCCGCAACTCCTCCCACGTGTAGTGGGGTTTGAGCGGGAGCCCCTTCTCCGTGTACCAGTCCTTGCGCAGGTACATCGCGGTGGCGATGAAGTGGTACGGGATCGCGAACCAGCGACCGCCGAACACGCAGTAGGTGCTCGCCTCTGTCGCGGGTTCCCCGTAGAGCTTGCGCATCTCGTCGACCACGTCGGTGACGTCGGTGAGGGCGCCGAGGTTGTGCAGCTGGCCGACGAACCGCCGGTCGCTCACGAAGGCCAGGTCGCGGCTGGTGCCCGCCTTCACCTCGGCGTCCATCTTCGCGACCATGTCACCGGCGTCACCGGAGACCAGGTCGTTGTGGATCGTGGTGCCGGTGGCCTGTGCGAACGCCTGCAGCGACTTGTCCAGCGCCTTGTTGGCGGACTCCGAGTACAGCTTCTGCGACAGCATCCCCACCGACCCGCCGCGCAGTGCGGCGGCCTGGTCGAGCAGCGCCTGGGGCACCTGGACGTCGACCTGCGACGCGGGCGCCGGTCCACCTCCGCAGCCAGCGAGACCGAGTACGCCCAGCGCGCTCATCCCGAGGAACGTGCGCCTGGACAAGTCCGACTTCTCTTCCATGACCACTCCTCTCGCGTCCGGTCGAGCGGACGCTTGCCGACGGGGCGACAGTGCAACCGGCGGGACAGCGAGGCTCGCTGCCGGATCGTTCATGCGGCGAGGGATGCGGTGCGCTAGCGACGCCGAGCGGCCCGCTTGGTCTGCTTCCCCTTCTCGGCGATGAGGGTGGAGTAGTTGTTGCTCAGGTGTCTGCGCATCGCCGCGCGGGCACCCTCCGGGTCGCGCGCCACGAGAGCCTCGTAGATCTCCGCGTGCTCGGCGGTGGCGCGGCACAGCCCGGCCGGCGCCTCGTTGGTGATGCGCCGGCTGGCCGTGCCGAGCCAGCGGGCGGAGTACATGATCCGGTCGAGGATGCGGTTGTCCGCCGCCCGGCAGATCTCCATGTGGAACTCGTGGTCGACCTCAAGATAGGCGTTGGGATCCGACTCGAGTTCCGACATGCGGCCGATCTCGGCCCTGAGCCGCTCCAGTGTCTCGTCGGTGACGCCGGCCGCGGCCATCGCGGCCAGCTCGGGTTCGAGCAGCACGCGCATCTGGTGCAGCTCCTGCAAAAGCTCGCCGACGATCTCCGCGGGCAGCCACTCGATCAGCAACGGGCTCAGGTAGTCCCACTCCGCGCGGGGACGCACGACGACGCGGCGGCCCTGCGCGACCTCGACGATGTCCAGCGAGGCAAGGATCTTGAGCGTCTCCCGCGCGACCACGCGGGACACCCCGAACTCCCGGGAGATGTCGAGCTCGGACGGCGCCCGGCCGTCCGCGATGTCACCGCTGACGATGCGCCGGGTCAGGTGTGCCGCCACCTGGACCGGAAGAGTCCGCACCTTGACAGCGTCCAGAGACTCTTGTCTCCTTTGCATGTCATCAGCTTATAGGACAAGTTCGACGCCGCGACAGTCCGTTCACCCGCACAACCGGACGACGGGGAGAGCAATGCGGATCGTCAACGTCACGACGGCAGTGGTGGCCTACCACGGTCAGGCCACGCTCGTGCGAATCGACACCGACGAGGGCCTCAGCGGGTTCGGCGAGGCCAATCCCGACGCCGGCGCGGGTGCCGTCGTCGGAATGATCAACTCCCTCACCCCGCTGCTGCTCGGCGAGGACCCGCGCAACGTCGAGCGGTGCTGGGAGAAGCTGCGCCGCAACAACGTCTTCGCGGGCGCCCAGGGCGGGGTGTTCGTGATCGCCCTGTCCGGCATCGAACTCGCGCTGTGGGACCTCGCGGGAAAGGCCGCCGAGCAGCCTGTCCACCGGCTGCTCGGCGGGAAGTTCCGCGACCGCATCCGCCTCTACGCCGACTGCGGCGACGGCGACGACCCGGCCGGCTCGACCGCCGGCTGCGTCGACCGGGCGCAGCGGATGGTCGCCGAAGGCTTCACCGCCCTCAAGTTCGACGTCGACAACCTCAACCACCCCAACAAGTTCGACGCGTTCAACCACACGATCAACGCCGCCGAGCTGCGCTCGATGGTCGAACGCGTGGCCGCCGTCCGCGAGGCGATCGGGCCGGACGTCGACCTGGCGATCGACCTGCACGCCCGCTACGACGTGCCGAGCGCGTGCCGGATCTCGTGGGAGCTGGAGCCGTTCGACCTGATGTGGCTGGAGGAACCGCTGCCCGCGGAGAACGTCGACGCGCTGGTGCGGGTGCGCGCCCAGACCCGGACGCCGATCTGCGCGGGCGAGAACCTCTACCTGCGGTGGGGATTCCGCGAGCTGCTCGAACGCGGTGCCGTGGACGTGATCGAGCCGGACGTGCCGAAGTGCGGTGGCCTCGCCGAGGCCAAGAAGATCGCCAACCTCGCGGAGCTGCACTACATCCCCTTCGCACCGCACCTGGTGTCGACACCGCTGGGCACGATGGCGACGTCGCACCAGTGCGCGGCGATCCCCAACTTCTTCGTCCAGGAGTGGCACGCCCTCGACGAGCGCGCGGTGTGGGACAGCTACGTCCACGCGCCCGACGGGAGCGGTTCGATCGTCAAGGACGGCTACATCACCCTTCCCGACACCCCGGGCATCGGCGTGGAACTCGACCTGGACGGCGTGCGGGCCCACGCCGTCCCGGGCTACGGGGTGTTCGAGTAGCGATCACCCCTCTGCTCACCGGGGAACGAGTGTCACGTCCCAGTCGCCGGTGGTGCGTTCGGGAATCGCGGTGATCTTGACGGACTGCCCCTCCGAAAGCCCGCGGCGGTCCCCGTCGAAGGAGGGCCACTCGGCCTGCGTGGCGCACACGCTGTAGGTCCAGCAGGAGAGGTCGATGAACTGAATGTCGTTGACGAGCACCCGGATCCTGCCCGGCGTGTTCAGGTGCGCCAGCAGCAGGCTGTGGCCGCCGGGCCACGCGACGGTGGCCTCCTTCGCCGCGGTGGGGTCGGCCGGGTCGGCCTGCAGCTTCACCAACGGCTTGGTGATCGGCCCGAGCCGGCCCTCGTTGATGTTCTGCAGCGTCGGTGGCCGCGGCGGGAACGAGTACTCGTTCACCGGCACCGTCTCGCCGACGCCGAGTGCGAACGCACCACGGGCCGGGAGTGGCAGCAACGATGGCGACCCAGGGCCGAACTCGCCCTGCTCGCCGAGCACCGTCAGGGTGATCACGGTCGGCTGTCCCACCACCACACCCAGCGGGCTCCAGTCCGGCGTCATGGTCGCGCCGCCGCAGCTGCTCTGCTCCATCAACGGCCGGTCGTTGACCGTGACGGTCACGAGCAGGGCCCTGTTGCGGTCACCCACGTCGCACTGGGTGAACACCTTGAGGTCCAACGACTTCGGGACGAACCGCACGGTGACGCTGGTCGACGGTAGATCTCCCCACGCCTGGGCCGTGAGCCGGGTGCCCGACTGGTACTCCGGCAGGCTGCGCGGCGGTACCGCGGGTTCGGGTGACGGGCCTCGGCCGGGGAGCACCGCATAGACGATGCCCACCAGCGCCAGCACGACGCAGGCGACACCGGCGACCGCCCTGCGCCGCCGGGTGGCGGCGACCCTCGCCCGCACCCCCGCCATCCGCGCGTCGTGGGCCGAGTCCGGCAGCTCGGCGCGGGCGTGCAGCACCTCGCTGAGGTCGGTCAGGTTCATCGCCGCACCCCTTCGAACGTGGTAACCGTGTCGTCCAGCCGCAGCTTGGCCAGCGCCTTGCTCGCCTGGCTCTTGACCGTGCCGACCGAACAGCCGAGCAGCGCGGCCACCTGTGCCTCGGTGAGGTCCTCGTAGAACCGCAGCACCAGCACGGCCCGCTGCCTGCGCGGCAACCGGCCGAGCGCGTGCCAGAGCCACTCGCGGTCGCCCACCGCGTCCTGCGGGGACTCGCCTGGCAGTTCCGGGAGCTCGCCGGTGGGCTCCTCGCCTCTCCACCGTCGTCGCCACCACGTGGCGTGGGTGTTCACGATGATCCGCCGCACGTACGGTTCCGGATCACCGTTGACGCGGTGCCAGGCCCGCCACGCCCGCGCGAGCGCGGTCTGCAGCAGGTCCTCCGCGTGCCCCGCGTCCCGCGTCAGCAGGAACGCCGTCCGCAGCAGCCGTGGCGACGCGCTGGCCACGAACTCCTCGAACCCAACAGGTGCACTCACATCGCGGCCTTTCGCCTCGGTCCGTCACCGTGGTTACCAGCCGGGCCGCGGGAATGGTTGCCCCGATCGCACGCCGAGATCGAGCTCAGGTACGTTACCTGGTGGCGTACGGGTCTTGACTGAGCAAGTGGGCCTTGTAGCCCTCGCCGACGCCGGGTTCCGGCGTGCCGTTCCAGTCCTTGATCAGCACGGCGCCGGTGCTGCAGCCCCACGGGTTCCAGGTCCACGCCAGGTAGCTCAGGTGGTGCGCGTCGGCCCAGTCCGCCAGCTGCCGCATGTAGTCGAACCCGCAGTTGTCCTGGCCGAACTCCCCGATCACGACGGGCACCTGCTCGGCGACCGGGGCGACCTGGCTGTCCCAGCAGGACTGCGCGGCGCAGGCGTTGTTGCTGTAGGAGTGCCAGGACGCCGCGATGTTGTGCAACGGGTCATTCGGCTTGTGGGACAGCCACTCCCGCATGTCGTTGGCCCACTCGAGGCCGCCGAGCATGAGCACGTTGGTCGCGCCGGTCGCCCGCACCGCGTCGACCAGCTTCTGCATGCCGGCGGTCTCGTACGGAAGACCGGTGCACATGCCCCCGTCGCGCCAGCACTGCCAGCCCAGGGTCTTGTTCCAGTCACTGGCGATCTCCGGGTACGGCTCGTTGAACAGGTCGAAGACGACGGCGTCGTTGCCCTTGAACGCGGTGGCGACGCCGGTCCAGAACTGCGGGGCGTACCGCGCGTCCGGCATCGGCTTCTGGCACACCGCGTGCTCGTCCTTGCAGTGCCAGTCCGGCCCGGTCGGGTAGGCGCCCCAGGTCCAGTGCAGGTCGAGGATCACGTTGATCCCGTTGGCCACCAACAGGTTCACGTAGTCCTTGACGGCCTGCTGGTAGGCGGCACCGCCAGGTGAGCCGTTGACGCCCAGCCAGCACTCCTCGTTCAGCGGGACGCGGACCGCGTGGATGTTCCAGGTCTTCATCGCGGTCACCGACGCCTGGTCGACCGGACCGCCGTCCCACATGCCCTTGCCCTGCACGCAGGCGAACTCGCCGCTGGACCGGCTCACCCCCAGCAGCCGGTACGGCTCGCCCTTCGCGGTGACGATCCTGTTGCCGGAGACGTGCAGCGCCGGTGCGGGACCGTCGACCGGCGGGGTGGTCGTGGTGGTGGTGGTGGTGGTCGTCGTCGGGCCGGTGCCGGTGCACGCGGCACCGTTGACGGCGAAGTCCGTCGGCTTCGCGTTGCTGCCGCTGTAGGAGAAGTTCGCCCCCGTGCTGACGCTGCCGCCCGCCGGGACGGAGCTGTTCCAGCTCAGGGCGGTGACGGTGATCTTCTTGCCCGACTGGGACCAGTCACCGTTCCAGCCGTTCTGCAGCCTCTGGTCGCCGGCGTAGGTGTAGGTCAGCGTCCAGCCGTCGATCGCGGACGAACCGAGATTCGCGATGGTCACGCCGGCGCCGAACCCGCTGCCCCAGTCGTTGGTCGTGTAGTCGACCCGGCACGCGAACGGGGCCGCCGCGCTCGTGCCGCTCGCCCACGATCCGCCCGCCGCCGTCAGGACCGTGCAGGTGATGGACACCGCCGCGGCCAAGGCGGCGAGCGCGGTGCGGCGTTTGCTGGTTCCCGGCATCAGCACTCCTTCGTGCGAGTCACGGGCAGCACCCTGGGAGCGCTCCCAGCACTGACGGTAGCGAAGATGCCGCTGCACGTGAAGACCCGTCCGCACCGCCCGCGTCGCCGATCCCCTTCTGCGCCAACAACTCTGTCCGGCATCTGGCAGCGCGCTTGACATGATCCAAGCAGCCGCGAACACTGGCCGCGCCTCAAATGTGAACGTTAACATCATGGAGTCGACCACGTGCGCGCAAAGCATGACGGCTGCTCGGTTTCGGTGGCGGTGACAGCGGTTCTCCTGGCCGCGCTCTGCTCGCCGAGCGCGGTCGCGCAACCCGGCGGCCGCGACGTCACCGCCGACATCCGGGCGAACCGCAACGTCACGCTGAGCGGGGACGCCGTCGTGCGGCTGCCCGGAGGCGTCAGCACCTACTCGGGCGTGATCTCCGGCGAGGGCACCTTCACCGTCGGCGGAACCGGCACCTTGGTGCTGATGAAGAACAGCGACTTCACCCTGCCCAAGGACCGCCGCCGGCAGAAGGTCGTCACCGTCGGCGGCAACCACCCGGTCACCACGATCGAGAACCCCGACCCGCCCGCGGTGATCGTGCAACGCGGCGCGACCCTGCAGTACGGCGACGGATCGGGCGGCGACGGCGCCATCGTGCACGTCACCCAGGCGCCCGAACTGGCGCTGAACGCGCTCAACCACCAGGTCGACGGCACCCTGGACCTCGCGCTGCGCTCACGGCTGAACCTGGGCGTCATCAGCGGGTCCGGCCTCGTCAAGCAGCGCAGGGGCACCTGGCCCGGCATCGACCTGCCGGGCACGCACCCGTTCTCGGGCACGCTCTACGTCGGTACCGGCGCGGACTACGGCAGCCTGCACTACCTGACCGCCCTGCCGCACGTGCGCAAGGTGGTCAACCAGGGCTCGTTCATCCACAACGCCCCGGACCGCGAGGTGGTCACCGACGCCGCCGACATCTACTCGCAGTTCTACGGCAACGACATCAACTTCCACACCTGGGGCTCCGGCGTGGTGCGGATGTCGGGCGTGTACAGCTGGTCGGACAACGGATCGGACACCGACCCCGCGCTCAGCGACCCGTCCCGCAACTTCGCCTCCGTGCCGCACCGCGACAACAAGCGCGGCATCAACATCGAGGGCGCCACGGTGACCTGGGGCGACGGCACCCACAACCGCTTCTTCCTGCCCGGCAACGAGAACACCGTCTACATCAACATGCACGCGGACAACAGCGGCGCCCGCAGCCTGCTGACGTTCGACTACAACGGACCGGTCACCCTGGACGCGCCCATCTCCGGGGGCAGGTACCACGACACGATGGCGGACGTGGGCCGCGGCGACGTCGTCATCGCGGCGACCCGCGGCAACGCGGTCACCTTCACCGCGCCGCAGAACTACGACGGTGACACGACGATCGGGGACGGCGCGTCGCTGCGGCTCGGGGACGGCAGCCCGCAGGGCGACAGCGCGCTGCGGCCCACCGGCAAGATCGTCGACAACGGCGAGCTGATCGTGCAGAACGCCGCCAAGGGCGCCGAGCTCGGCCGCATCGGCGGCAAGGGTTCGATGACGCAGGCCGGTCCGGCCGCCACCACCCTCACCGGCGACCTCACCTACACCGGCAGGACCACGGTGAAGGCGGGCACGCTCGCGGTCACCGGCGGCACCCTCGCCGCGAGCACCGCGGTCGACCTGCCGGCGGCCGGGGCGACGCTGGACCTCACCAAGACCGGCGACCAGACGATCAACAACCTCTCCGGCGCCGAGGGCAGCACGGTCGCGGCCGGCCGCACCCTGACCGTCCACGCCACGACCGCCACGACGTTCGGCGGCACCATGACCGCCGCCGAAGCCATCACCAAGACCGGCCAGGAAACGCTCACCCTCACCGGCTCGCACACGACGCCGGGCGTTGCGTGGACCGTCCGGGAGGGAACGGTCGCGCTGCCCGGATCCGTGCAGGCCCGGCAGTTCGGCGTGGAACCCTCCGGCACGCTGCGGGCCACCGGCACCGTGGAGGGCGCGGTGGACAACGCCGGCACGGTCGCGGCCGACGGCCTGACCGTGCGCGGCGCTTACACCCAACGGTCAGGCGCGCGCCTGACCGCGACCCGGATGAGCGTCACCGGCCCGGTGACGCTCGCGGGCACCTTCGAGCCGGACCCGGCGCACGCCCCCGGCGTGATCATCGACAACCGGGGAACCGACCAGGTCAGCGGCACCTTCGACGGTCTGCCGGAAGGTGCCGCGGTCGGCCGGTTCCACCTCACCTACCGCGGCGGTGACGGCAACGACGTCGCGCTGGCGGGCGATGCCGCTCCGACGGCGACGGACGCCACCTCCACGGCGGCCGCGAGCCTGTCGCGGTTCGGGCCGTGGTGGTGGCTCTCCGCCGCCGTGGTGCTCGCGGTGCTGATCGCGCTCGCGTTCCTGCTGCGCCGGCGGCGCGAGCGCAGGCGCCCCGAGGTCAGATGAACCGCCAGAGGTGGTCGTTGGTGCCGTTGTCGTCCCAGATCACCACTTGCGCGCCTCGTGCGGTGGAGGCACCGCTGACGCCGAGCACCCGGCCGCCGTTGGCGCACTGGATGCGGAAGTAGCCGCCCGTGCCGTAGCGCAGGCGCCACCTGTGGTCGTTGGCGCCGTCGTCGGTGAACTGCTGGACGCGGGCGCCGTTGCCGGTGGCCGCGCCTTCGACGCCGAGCACCTTGCCGCTGTTGCCGTTGCGCAGCCGGAAGTAGCCGTCGGTGTCGAGCACCGCGGTCCACAGGTGGTCGGCGGTGCCGTTGTCGTCCCACTGGATCACCAGACCACCGTCCGATGTAGACATGCCCTGCACGCCGAGGAGGAGCCCGCTGCCCAGGTTCTGGACGCGCCGGGTGCCGGTGGGCACGAACCGCCAGTTGTTGTCCGCGCTGCCGTCGTCCGGTACCTGGACCGCCTGAGCGCCCTGTGCGGTGGACCCGCCGAGGATGCCCAGCACCTTGGCGCTGTTGGCGTTGCGGAGCTTGTGGGTGCCGTCGCCGTTGTCGGCGATCGTCCAGCGGTGGTCGGCGGTGCCGTTGTCCGCCCACTGCAGCACGCGGGCGTCGTCCGCCGTGGACATCTTGTCCACGCCCAGGACCTTGTCGCTGTTGAGGTTGCGCAGCCGGACCATCGTGCCGTCGGGCACCAGCTGCCAGTTGTGGTCGGCGGTGCCGTTGTCACCCCATTGCAGGGCGTCCGCGCCGTCCGTTGTGGACATGCCGCGAACGCCGAGCACCAGGCCGCTGGCGGCGTTGAACAACCGGTAGCCGGCGTTGTTCCCGATGTTCCAGTAAACGGTGTAGTTGAACCCGTGGGCGTCGTAGAACGGGCCGAGGTCGACCTTCGCCCCGTCGGCCGTGGCGGTGAACGTCAGCGCCGACGTGCTGGTGCGGGTGATGGACGCGGGGTTGAGCGACGGCAACGTGCTGAACACCTTGTCGCCGTAGTTGCCGGACAACACCACGGGGCCGTAGGTAACCGCAGCGACGTCGGGGTTGTCGTTGGAGGGCTGCACGACCACGCGCATCGGCAGGCGCACGGTGACGGTGTCACCCGAGGCCCACGAGCGGGTCAGGCTCGCGTAGGTGCCCGGTGTGGCGGTGATGTTCTGAGCGACGCCGTTGACGCTGACGGTCGCGCCGCTGGTCCACGAGGGGATGCGCAGGCGCATGGTCCACGAGCCGCTCGCGTTGCCCGTCACGGTCAGGGTGGTGGTGTCGCCGACCGGGAAGTTCGTGGTCTGCGTGACCGTGATCCCGCGGTCCTGCCAGTCGAGCACCGAGGCCGTGTAGAGGTTCACGGTCAGCGTGGTGCCGTTGTGGAAGTAGACGGAGTCGGCCAGGCGCGTGTTGACCTCCAGCGCGGTGCCCTGGCAGCACCAGAAGGTGCCGTAGTCGGTGCTGAAGCTGCCGCCGCCCAGACCGGGACCTGTCACACCCCGGTGGGCGCCGGGGTTGAGCGCGGTGAAGTAGCAGACGTGGCCGTGGCTGCTGCTCGGATCCTGCTGGCCCAGCAGGTGGTTGAGCAACGCCCGTTCGTAGAAGTCGAAGTACGAAGCCTTGTCCGGGGCCAGCAGCCACAGCTCCCTGGTCAGCTTCAGCATGTTGTAGCTGTTGCACGCCTCGCACGTGTCGGTCCTGAGGTAGCCGGCGATGGCGTTCGGGGCGCGGAAGTGCTCGGCCTGGCTGTTGCCACCGATCGCGTAGGTGTGCGCGCCGACCGTGATGTCCCAGGCGTTTCCGGCGATGTCGCGGTAACGCGTGGTGCCGGTGGCCTTGTACTCCCGCGCCGCGCCGATCCACTTGGGCACCTGGGTGTTGGCGTGCAGGCCGTTGAGCTTGTCCTGGCCGGCCGCCAGCGGGTCGAACACCGCCGCGTGGTCGAACCGTTGTGCCACGGTCAGCCACCGGGAGTCGCCCGTCTGCTGGTACAGGTCGGCGAGCACGGCGTTCATGCCGCCGAACTCGGTCTGCAGCGCGGCCTGCATCTGGGTCGCGCTCAACCGGGCGGTGCGCCAGTCCACCCAGCCCGCGAACGCCAGCAGCACGTCCCTCGCCTCGGTGTTGCCGATGTAGCGCCACACGTCGAGCAGGCCGGCCAGCGTCTTGTGCAGGCAGTAGTACGGCACCCCCTTGGGCTTTCCCGACTCCAGCAGGTCGAAGTCGGACTCCGGGAACCCGGACAGGTAGCCGGTGTTGAACCCGGCCGCGGCGTTGTTGGCCTGGCACTTGGCCAGCTCCGCGACCATCTGGTTCGCCTTGTCCCGGCACGTGGTGTCGCCGAGAACCGCCCAGGCGTTGGCCCACGCGCTGAGGAAGTGACCGTTGCTGTGGCTGCGGAAGTCGAAGTTCGGCGCCTCCCAGCCACCGCACGCCACCGCGCCGTTGGTCGACAGCCCGTGGTTGGCGCGGAAGTTGTAGAGCAACCGTTCGACGTCGATGAACCGCAGGTACGACAGCGTCCTGTTCTGGTTGTCCAGCCAGCGGCTCGCCGTGAGCCGGACCTGGCCGAGGTCGAACGCGAACGCCGCCGCGCCGACGTCGGCGCGGGCCGGTGGCACCACCGCCGCCCCGGCGACCGGGGTCAACGAAGGAACCAGGGCGGGCACGGCGGTCGCGAGGGCGGCGACACCCGCGGCCTGCAGCAGTCTGCGACGGTTCAGGGCTGAAGAGGACATGTTGCTCCTGGGTCCACTGCCGCCGCTGCGCGAACAGCCGCGGGCACGCCTTTGGTCGATGGGATGGCAGGCCGAAGCCCGGATTCTCGTTGCGAGGGCGTCGGTTCGGTCAGCGTGGGACGGTCGGCACGGCGGGCGCGGTCGTCATCTGCGCGGGCATCGCATTGTCGACAACCTCTCGGCCGGGGTTGCGCGGTCCTAGCCACCGGACAGGTGTTATCGCTAACAGGACGACCCGTGCGGCAGGTCGTCGTCCGATTGCGTTGCGGCGTATAGGTAACCTCCGCGTAGACGCCTTGTCAACAGTCCGACACAGGGGCATGTCTGCCCGAACGTGCGAAATCTGTTAGCGCTAACAGGACACATCGGACACAATCCGCCCGTATTGGACCGGTTCGCACGACCGACAACGATGACAAGGGCCATACCGGCGTTCTCGCAACTTGAGGTTCGCCAGCTGCACCGGAGCACAACCCGTTGACGTGAAAGTTGCCGTCATGTTCTCATCTAACTCAACCGACAAATGTTAGCGCTAACAATTTGTCCACCCATTCACACGCATTCACACGCTCACTCCTCCATCGCCCCGCTCAACGAAGATCGGAGCACGTCGTGGACCAACGAGCACATCCGACCGGTCGACAGTCCTTTTTGCACTGACGCAGCGGTCCGCGCCCGTTCCGGCACACCACTTCGGCTTTCAGCCGGCCACCTCCGCATGACGTGCTGATTCCGCAACGAAGGAGTTCTTCATGTCCGAACCGCTGCCGACCCGCCGCGCCAAACGCGCATTCCTCGCCGCGGGCGCCACCGCCGCGCTCGCCGCCGCCGTGCTCACCTCCACGGCCGCCACCTCGCAGGCCGCCACCCAGGGGCCGTGCGACATCTACGCCGCGGGCAACACCCCCTGCGTCGCCGCCCACAGCACGACCCGTGCCCTGTACGGCAACTACAACGGCCCGCTGTACCAGGTCAAGCGCGCCTCCGACAACGCGACCAGGGACATCGGCCTGCTGAGCACCGGCGGCTACGCCGACGCCACCGCGCAGGACTCGTTCTGCGCCGGCACCAGCTGCGTCATCACGGTCATCTACGACCAGTCCCCCAAGCACAACAACCTCGCGCAGGCGCCCAAGGGCCACTTCTCGGGACCGGCCGAGGGCGGCGCCGACAACATGGCCAACGCCTTCGAAGCACCCATCACGGTCGGCGGCCACAAGGCGTACGGCGTCTACGTGGCCCCCGGAACCGGCTACCGGAACAACAACACGAACGGCATCGCGACCGGTGACCAGCCGGAGGGCATGTACGCGATCTTCGACGGCACGCACTTCAACGGCGGCTGCTGCTTCGACTACGGCAACGCCGAGACGAGCGGCAACGACGACGGCAACGGCACCATGGAGGCCATCTACTTCGGCAACAACAAGGGCTGGGGCACGGGCAGCGGCAACGGTCCGTGGATCATGGCCGACCTGGAGAACGGCCTGTTCTCCGGCGTGAGCCCGAAGTTCAACGCCGGCGACCCGACCGTCACCGACCGGTTCCTGACCGCCATCGTCAAGGGCGGCCCGAACCAGTGGGCCATCCGCGGTGGCAACGCCCAGTCCGGCGGTCTGTCGACCTTCTACAACGGCGTGCGTCCCAACGTGGCCGGCTACAACCCGATGAAGAAGCAGGGTGCGATCCTCCTCGGCATCGGCGGCGACAACAGCAACGGCGCCGCCGGCACCTTCTACGAGGGAGTCATGACGTCGGGCTACCCCTCGGACGCCACCGAGAACGCCGTGCAGGCCAACATCACCGCGGCCGGCTACAGCAGCGGTTCGACGAGCACCGGCTCACTGACCCCCGGCTCCCGGATCTCACTGCAGGCCACCACCGCGCCCTGCTGCACCTCGCACTACCTGCGCCACAACGATGCCGACTCCAAGGTCGTCATCTCCTCCATCAACTCCTCCAGCTCGGCCACCGACAAGGCCGACGCCACCTGGATCGTGCGCGCCGGCCTGGCCAACACCTCGTG
The DNA here is from genome assembly GCF_053601075.1 of Lentzea sp. NPDC004789. Classification (NCBI taxonomy): domain Bacteria; kingdom Bacillati; phylum Actinomycetota; class Actinomycetes; order Pseudonocardiales; family Pseudonocardiaceae; genus Lentzea; species Lentzea sp. NPDC004789. The sequence continues at coordinate 236,792 of NZ_JBSGBE010000008.1, forward strand.
CCTGTCGTTCGAGTCCACCGACAGGCCCGGCCAGTTCCTGCGCCACTACAACTACCAGCTCTACCTGAACTACGACGACGGCGGCAGCGCGTTCGCGAAGGACGCCACCTTCTGCCCCACCACGGGCAACAGCGGCACCGGCAACTCGTTCCAGTCCGTCAACTTCCCGACGAAGTACCTGCGCCACTACAACTACACCGCCTACATCGCCAGCAACGGCGGCGCCAACGCCTGGGACTCCACGACCTCGTGGGCCCAGGACACCAGTTGGCTCACCGCGTCTCCCTGGAGCTGACCGAACGCCCGGTGTTCCCGTCCTCGGCGGGAGCACCGGGCAATACCCGCTTGACGGAGTGAGCGCTCACTCCGCACCATGGGTGCATGACACCAGCATCGGAAACTCGGCGAAGAGCGCCGAGCATGAGCGCCGAGGACCGGCGCGCCATGATCGTGCACGCGGTGCTGCCGCTCCTGATCGAGCACGGCGCGAACGTGACGAGCAGCCAGATCGCCCGCGCCGCCGGCATCGGCGAGGGCACCATCTTCCGCGCGTTCAAGGACAAGGACGAGCTGTTCGACGCCTGCACGGCCGAGGCCCTGCGGCCCGACCACGTGCTCGACGCCATCGCCGAGATCCCCGTGGACCAGCCGTTGGAGGACCGGCTCGTCGAAGCCGCCGAGGCGCTCGGCGCGCACCTCGAACGGATGGGCGCGCTGATGGGCGCCCTGCACGCGTCCGGCCGGGTCAAGCACCGCGACCCCGAACAGCGCCGCACCGCGAAGGGTGGCCGTCGCGAGTCGATGGCCGCCATCCGAGAGGCCATCGTCGAGCTGTTCACGCCGGAGAAGGACCGGCTGCGGCTGCCGCCCGAGCAGCTCGCCGGCCTCTTCCTGACCTTGTTGTTCGGCGGCCGCAGGCTGGCGCCGGACGTCGGTGCGCCCACCACGCGCCAGGTGGTCGACTTCTTCCTGCACGGCGCCGTGGAGGCCGGATGATGCCGGGCGGTGGGGGCGGCATCGAGTTCGTGCTGAGCCGGCGCGGCCGCCGCCGGCACGCCACGACGGTGCCGGACAGCGGGCTCACCGGCCCGGTCGACATTCCCGAACCGAAGCAGGACGACGAGCCGAAGGACCTGCGCTCCCGGCTGAAGCGCGCGAGGACGTCCGTGGCGGGCACCGTCCGCGGCCTGCCGAAGGTCGCGAAGCTGACGTGGCAGGCCAGCCCCGTCCTGACCGTGCTGCTGGCGCTGATCACGCTGATGTCCGGGCTCATGCCGACCGTGACCGCGTACATCGCGAAGCTGCTGCTGGACTCCGTCGTCGCGGCGATCCAGCACACCGGCACCACGCGCGACATCGCGAACATCGCGTTGCTGCAGTTCGGCGTATTGGCCGCGACCGCGATCAGCAGCGCGCTCACGTCCATCGCGCAGTCGTTGCTGCAGGAGCGCATGACGCTGACGATCCGCCACCGGGTGATGGCGCACGCCAGCGAGCTGCACCTCGCCTACTTCGAGGGCTCGGCGTCGTACGACATGCTGCGTCAGGCCGCGCAGGAGGCGCCGACGCGGCCGCTGTCGATGATGAACTCCGCGCTGGGGCTCCTGCGGACGCTCATCACGTTCGGCAGCATGATCGCGTTGCTCGTCTCGATCAGCCCGCTGCTGGCCCTGGTCGCGCTGCTGGCGCCGATCCCGGCGTTCATCTCGCAGTCGAAGTACGGTTCGCGCGCGTTCTGGCTGACGTTCATGATGTCGCCGATCAAGCGGCGCATGGACTACCTGTCGTCTTTGGTCACCACGGACACCTACGCCAAGGAGACGAAGCTGTTCGGGCTCGGCCCGTACTTCGTCGACCGCTTCCTCCGGCTCGGCACCGTCTCCTACCAGCGGCAGCGGAAGCTGACGATCAACCGCAACATCAGCTCGACGTCCTGGGGCCTGCTGAGCACGCTCGCGGGTTCGGCGATCATGTTCTACATCGCGCTGGAAGCGGTCGGCGGACGGCTCACGCTGGGAGACCTGGCGCTGTACACGGCCGCGGCGGCATCCGTGCAGGCATCGGTGTCCGGGCTGTTCACGGCGTTCTCCGGGATGTACGAGAACAACCTCTACCTCGACACGCTGTACCGGTTCCTGGACACGAAACCGGAGATCACCGCACCGCCGTCACCGCGCCCGATGCCGTCCACCGTGGAGGGTCACATCGAGTTCGACTCGGTGACCTTCAGCTACCCCGGCGCCGAGGAACCCGCGCTGGACGACGTGAGCTTCGAGATCCGGCCCGGCGAGACGGTGGCGGTGGTGGGCCGCAACGGCGCGGGCAAGTCGACGTTGTTCAAGCTGCTCTGCCGGCTCTACGACCCGACCGGCGGCCGCATCCTGCTCGACGGCGTCGACATCCGCGAGTACGACCCCGTCGACCTGCGCACGCGGATCAGCGCGATGTTCCAGGACTACGTGACGTACCAGGGCACGGCTGCGGAGAACATCGGCCTCGGCGACCTCACGCGGCTCGAGGACCGGCCGCACATCGAGGACTCGGCCCGCCGGGCCGGCGCGGACGAGCGGATCGAACGGCTGCCCCGCGGGTACGACAGCCCGCTCGGCCGCTGGTTCGACCAGGGGGTGAGCCTGTCTGGCGGTGAGTGGCAGAAGATCGCGCTGGCCAGGGCGTTCCAGCGGGAGGCACCGATCCTGGTGCTCGACGAGCCGACCTCGGCGCTGGACGCGCAGGCCGAGCACGACCTGTTCTCGCGGCTGCGGGAGCTCTCGGAGGGCCGCACCACGCTCTACATCTCGCACCGGTTCTCCACCGTGCGGCAGGCGGAGCGGATCCTGTTGCTGGAACACGGGAAGGTCGCCGAGTACGGAACGCACGAGGAGCTGATGGCGGCCGGGGCGGGGTACGCCGAGCTGTTCACGTTGCAGGCGAAGGCCTACCTGGACGAAGTGCCCGGCTGAGCCTCACCCGTCGACGAGACGCTGGATGGTGACTCCCAGCCACGCCTCGAGTTCTGCGGGGTCGCCGAGCGCGGACCGCAGAACTCGAAAGCGGGCGGACACACCGAGAACGAACGCGTCGATGGCCGCGGCTTTGCCGTGCGCCTCGGCGTCGCTCATTCCGCTGTCGCGCAGGTACCGGTGCAGTGGCGCCAACGAGTTGGTGTCGAGGAACGTCGCGAGGGCCTCCGCCGCCTCCGGCCGTTCGCCGGACGCGCGCTGCAGCACCAGCAAGGGATCGTCGCCCTGCTGACCGAACCACCGTTGGACGATGTTCGCCGCGAGACGCCGCCCCAGTGCGGACGGATCGCCGTCGAAGGAGTCCTCGACCGGGATCTCCACCTGGCTCGCCGCCAGGAACAGGCCGTCCTTGCCGTCGAAGTAGCGCGTGATGAGGTTCGGCGACACCCCGGCCGCGTCGGCGATGCCCTTGACCGTGACCGCGGTGTACCCGTGCCGGGCGAACTGCCGCCGTGCCTGCTCGAGGATCCGCGTCTTCGTCATCGCCGCATCTCGCATGTGTACGACCATACACGTCGATGTGTATGGTCGTACACATGACCGACGAGATCCGTCAACGACTCCACCGGACGCGACGCGTGACAACGCCGTGGGGCGGTGACGAGACACGGGGTATCACCGAAACCGCCCTCGACGACCTGCTCGAACACTGGGCGAACGGCTACGACTGGAGCACCCACGAACGCCGCATCGCCGCGCTCCCCTGGGAAACGGTGCCGGTCGGGGAGGAAGACCTCCGCGTCGTCCACCAGCGAGCCGGGAACGCGGATGCCCCGGTCGTGGTGCTGCTGCACGGCTGGCCGGACTCGGTGCTGCGCTTCGAGCGCATCCTGCCCCTGCTGACCGACGTGCACGTGGTGGTTCCCGCGTTGCCCGGCTTTCCTTTCGCGCCACCGCTGCGCACCGCCGGCATCTCCGCCGGCCGCATCGCCGGGATGGTGGCGGTCGCCATGGCCGAACTCGGCTACGAGCGGTACACGGTGTCCGGCGGCGACATTGGAGGCACGGTCGCGGAGATCCTCGCGACCGAACACCCGGACCGGGTGGCCGCGCTCCACCTGACGAACGTGGCTCCGCAACGAGCGCTGACCGCGGACCCGGCGACGCTCCCGTCCGACGCGGCGGCCTACCTCAACCGGACGGCGCAGTGGTTCCGCACCGAAGGCGCGTACATCGCCGTGCAGTCGACGCGGCCGAACACCCTGGCCGTGGCACTCGGCGACTCCCCCGCCGGCCTGGCCGCGTGGCTCGGCGAGAAGCTGCTGTCCTGGTCGGACGGTCCGGCCTTCACCTCGGACGACCTGCTCACCTGGATCACCGCCTACTGGGTCACCGGCACGATCGGCACGTCGTTCACCACGTACACCGAACCCGGCGCGCTTCCCGGCCGGATCGAGGCCCCGACGGTGTTCTCGGTGTTCCCGCACGACATCAAGCCGGAACCGCGAAGCTACGCCGAGGCGTTCCTCAACGTGCGCGAGTACGTGGAACACGCCGCGGGCGGCCACTTCGCCGCCTGGGAACAGCCTGCGGCCTACGTCGAGGACCTGCGCCGCGCGGTCGCACTCGGCAGTTAGCGCGGGATGAGCACCGTGCGGTCGAACGGGCCTGCGTGGGAGGCGGCGTGGGCGAGTGCTTCGTTGACCTGGTCGAGGGTGAAGCAGGTGACGCGCTCGGCGGCGAGGTCCACCAGTCCCGCGGCGATCAGGCGGATCATGCCGACGTTCGCCGTGCGCGGGTACATCCACTGCCCGCGCACGGTGACCGAGTTGCGCATGATCCAGGGGTAGGGCAGCGCGAGGTCCGCGCCGCCCAGCATGCCGACGCCGCCCATCAGCACCACCCGTCCGCCCTCGCGGACAGCCATGGCCGCCGCCCGTGCCACAGAACTGGGCGCGCGGGGCGGCAGGAGGTCGAGCACCACGTCGATCGGACCCCCTGCGGTCATCGCCGCACGGTCGGCGTCTTCGTCGCCGGTGAGCTCAACTGGGCTCACCCGCGCGCCGAACCGGTCGGCGAGCAGGTCGAGCGCGGCGCGGTTGCGGCCTGGCGCCACCACCCGTCCCGCGCCCATGGCCAGTGCGATGGCCACCGCGGTGCTGCCCAGGTTGCCGGTCGCGCCGCTGACCAGCAGCGTCTCCCCGGGTTCGAGACCGCCGGCCAGCAGGCCGCCGTAGGGAATGGTGTAGGCGGTGAGCGCGGACCACCTCGCCGGGTCGGCCGTCGCCGGCAGTGCGTGGACGTTCTCCGTGGGAACGCGCATGAGTTCGGCGAACGACCCGTCGTGCAGGTGGCGGGCCAGCCGTGCGCCGCCCTCGCCGCGGGAGCTCCAGCCCTGCAACGCGATGTCCGGTGTCAGCGCGTCGTCACGGGCACGCACCGTCGTGTCGCACCACACCAGGTCTCCCGCGGCCAGCTTGGTGGCGTCCGGTCCCGCCGCCACCACCCGGCCGACGCCACCGACCCCCGGGACCATCGGCAGTTCGATCGGATAACGCCGTTCACCGCTGAACACCTCGCCGGCGTACGGGGGAACCGAGGCCGCGAGCACCTCGACGAGCACCTCGCCTCCGCCGGCTCGCGGGTCCGGCACGTCGCCGACGGTGAGCGGGTGGCCGAGGGCGGTCAATGTCGCTGCTCGCATCGGAAGAACTCCTTCACGTCTGTTCGTCTTCGACGTTAGGAACGAACCCGTCATGCGGGAAGCGAAGATCTGGCATCTCTGGTATGCGTGATCAGCATGGACGTGTCGAGCGCGAGCCTGCGGGTGCTGTGCCGGATCGCCGAGTCGGGCAGCTTCACCGCGGCGGCCGCCCAGCTGGGGTACACGCAGTCGGCGATCTCCCGTCAGGCGGTCGCCCTGGAACGCAGCGCGGGCGTCGCGCTGTTCGAACGACGGCCGGACGGGGTGCGGCTCACCCCTCAGGGACTGACGCTGCTACGCCATGCCAGGACGATCCTGGCGTCCGTCGACGCGGCCGGCCGGGACCTCTCGGGTGAAGCCCGCGCGGAACCGGTGCGGCTCGGCATCGTCCCGAGCGCCGGCCCCGTCGTGCTGCCCGCCGCACTGGCCCGGCTCACCACGACCGCGCCGTGGCTCCACGTCACCACGAGGGAGGGCACCACGCCTGGTCTGGCCAGGGCGTTGCGCACCGGCTCGATCGACCTCGCGGTGCTGACCTCCCGGCCACCGCACCGGCCACCGGACGACGAGTCACCGCGGCTGCACCTCACGACCGTCCGGGACGTGGAACTCGTCGTGGCGGCGTCCGCGACCGGCACCTTCGCCGGCCGCACCTCGGTGCACGTCGACGAACTCGTCGAGGCGGCGTGGATCGCCACCCCCGCAACGGCTTTCGAGCCGCAGCTGGGCGTGTGGCCGGGCCTGCCGGGGCGAGCGCGCGTCGTCCACCACGCGAAGGACTGGCTGACGAAGCTCCACCTGGTCGCCGGGGACTTCGGCATCACCACCGTCCCGGCGGCCATGGCACCGGTGCTGCCGTCCGGCGTGACGACGCTGCGCGTCGAGGGCGCGCCGGCCGAGATCCGCCGAGTCCTCGTCGCCAGGCTCCCCGGCCCCGGCACACCGGCGGTCGCGGCGGTCACCGAAGCGATCACCGCCGGCTGACACCGCTGCCGCGGCAGGTCACACGAGCGTCTCGTCCACGAAGCACCAGCGCCAGGTCTCCCCCGGCTCGAACGAGCGGATGACCGGGTGCCCCTGGTCGGCGAAGTGCTTCGAGGCGTGCTTGGCGGGCGAGGAGTCGCAGCAACCGACCTTGCCGCAGCTCAGGCACAGCCGCAGGTGCACCCACCTGCCGCCGCTGGCCAGGCAGTCCTCACACCCCTCCGGCGTGGTGGGGGCGGGCTCGGGACCCAGCTCGGCGACGTGTTCGCAAGTAGTGGCCACGGCAAGACGTTACCTCGATTGCTGTGATCGGCGAGCTCTGGTGTTTGACTGAGCGCATGACGACTGCCGACCGCGTCGCGCGGCCTTCGATTCTCACGGTGGACGACGACCCCGCCGTGTCGCGGGCGGTGGCACGCGACCTGCGCCGCAAGTACGGCGAGCACTACCGCGTCGTGCGGGCGGAGTCCGGGCCGCAGGCGCTCGAGGCCCTGCACGAGATCAAGCTGCGCGGCGAGGAGGTCGCGGCACTGCTCGCCGACTACCGGATGCCGCAGATGAGCGGCATCGAGTTCCTCGAACAGGCCATGGACGTGTTCCCCCAGGCGCGCCGCGTGCTGCTCACGGCGTACGCCGACACCGACGCCGCGATCCAGGCGATCAACGTCGTGGACCTCGACCACTACCTGCTCAAGCCGTGGGACCCGCCGGAGCAGAACCTCTACCCGGTGCTCGACGAGCAGCTGCGGGCCTGGGCGGTGAGCGACCGGCAGCCACCGCAGCGGGTGCGGGTGGTCGGGCACCGCTGGTCGCCGCGGTCCTACGAGGTGCGCGACTTCCTGGCGCGCAACAGCGTTCCGTTCCGCTGGCACGCGCTCGACGAGCCGGAGGCACGCTGCCTGCTCACCGCGGCGCACCAGGACGGGACCGTCCTGCCGGTCGTGGTCACGGCTCAGGGCAGGGCGCTGGTCGACCCGTCGGACGCGGAGCTCGCCGCCGAGGTGGGGCTGAGCACGCAGCCGTCGGCCGAGTTCTACGACCTGATCGTCGTGGGCGGCGGGCCCGCCGGGCTCGGCGCCGCGGTGTACGGAGGGTCGGAGGGCCTGAGAACCGTGCTCGTCGAACGGATCGCGACCGGCGGCCAGGCGGGCACGAGCAGCCGCATCGAGAACTACCTGGGCTTCCCCGACGGCGTGTCCGGCGGGCAGCTGACCGAACGGGCCCGCAGGCAGGCCGTCAAGTTCGGCGTCGAGCTGCTCACCACTCGCGACGTCGTCGCCCTGGAGCGCCGGGGAGCCGCGCGCGTCGTGCGGTTCGGCGACGGCACCGAGCTGGCCGCGCACACGGTCATCCTCGCGACCGGCGTGTCGTACCGCCTGCTCGACGCGCCCGGCCTCGCCGGGCTGACCGGGCGGGGCGTGTACTACGGCGCCTCGACCACCGAGGGCCCGAACTGCGCCGGCCAGGACGTCTACCTGGTCGGTGGCGCGAACTCCGCCGGGCAGGCGGCCGTCTACTTCTCCGGGCACGCGCGCAAGGTGGTGCTCCTGGTGAGGGGTGACTCGCTGGAGCAGTCGATGTCGCGGTACCTGATCGACCAGCTCGCGGCGATCCCGAACGTCGAGGTGCGCACGCACACCGAGGTCTGCGGCGGCACCGGCGAGGACCACCTGGAGACGCTGACGTTGCGGCACAACAAGACCGGCGAGACGACGACCGTTCCGGCGAGCTGGGTGTTCGCGTTCATCGGCGCCGCCCCGCGCACCGACTGGCTGGACGGCACGCTGGAGCGCGACGAGCACGGGTTCCTCCTCGCCGGTCCCGACCTCGGCGGCTCACCCCCTGGCTGGGACCTCGAACGGGCGCCGTACCACCTGGAGACGAACGTGCCCGGCGTGTTCGTCGCGGGCGACGTGCGGGCGGACTCGGTGAAGCGCGTCGCGTCCGCGGTCGGTGAGGGCGCTATGGCGGTCACCCTGGTCCACCGCTACCTGGCGAGGTCCTGATGCAGCGGCCCACCCCGGCGGAACTGCGCGAACTGTTCCTGTTCGAGAAGCTCGACCCCGGCCAACTCGACTGGCTCGCGGAACACGGCCACGTCGAGGTCCGCGAGGCCGGCACGGCCGTGCTCACCGAAGGCGAGCCCGCGACGTGTTTCTTCGTGCTGCTCGAAGGAACCGTCGCCCTGTGCCGCAACATCGGCGGCCAACGGGTCGAGGTGAGCCGCAGCAGCCTGCGCGGCTCGTACTTCGGTGCCACGCAGGCGTACCTGGAGCTCGACCAGCCGACCTACCAGATGACCGTCGAGTCGATCACGGCCACCTCCATGCTGCAGTTCGACGCCGGTGAGTTCGGGCCGATGGTCCGCACGTGGTTCCCGATGGCGATGCACCTGCTGGAGGGCCTGTTCTGGGGCATGCGCAACACCCAGGCCACGGTGGGCCAGCACGAGCGGCTGACCGCGCTCGGCGCCCTGTCCGCGGGCCTCACCCACGAGCTCAACAACCCGGCGGCGGCCGCCGTGCGGGCGACCGCCGCGCTGCGCGAGCGGGTCGCCGGAATGCGGCACAAACTCGCCCTGCTGGCCCAGGGCGCGATCGACCCGACCGTGCTGCCGGCTCTGGTGAAGCTTCAGGAGAAGGCGGTCGAACGCGTCGCCAAGGCACCGAAGCTCAGCCCGCTGCAGGCGAGCGACGCCGAGGACGAGGTGGCCGACTGGCTCGACGAGCACGGCATCAGCGGCGGCTGGGACGTCGCACCCGTCCTGGTCGCCGTCGGGCTCGACGTCGAGTGGCTGGAGACGTCGCTCAAACCGTGCCCCGCGGCGGTCACCGGGTCCGCCGTGCACTGGCTCAGGTACACGGTCGAGACCGAGATGCTGATGAACGAGATCGAGGACGCCACCACCCGAGTGTCCACTTTGGTCGGTGCGGCCAAGCAGTACTCGCAGATGGACCGCGCGCCGTTCCAGGTGGTCGACGTGCACGAGCTGCTCGACTCCACCCTGGTCATGTTCGGCGGCAAGCTCACCGGCGTGCAGGTGGTCAAGGACTACGACCGCTCGCTCCCCCACATCCCCGCCTACGCCGGCGAGCTGAACCAGGTGTGGACGAACATGATCGACAACGCGCTGGGCGCGATGGGCGGTTCCGGCACGCTGACCGTGCGGACCTTCCGGCAGGACCGGCACCTCGTCGTGGAGATCGGGGACACCGGTCCCGGCATCCCCGCCGAGGTGAAGAGCCGGATCTTCGAACCGTTCTTCACCACCAAGCCGGTCGGGGAGGGCACCGGGCTCGGGCTGGAGATCTCGTGGCGGATCGTGGTCAACAAGCACCACGGCGACATCCGGGTGGAGTCGGTGCCGGGCGACACGAGGTTCCAGGTGCTGCTGCCGGTGGAGGCGACGGGACCGTGACGGTCACCCGCTCACGTGACGAAGGCCGTCGCAGACGACGGTGAGGACGCGCATCGCCGTGTCCTTGTCGCCGCCCGTCCGTTCGGCGGCGAGGTGCACGCTGTTGAGCAGCACCTGGATCTCGGCCATGCCGACGTCGGACCTGACCGCACCGGCCGCCTGAGCGCGTGCGACCAGTCGTTCGAGGGTCCGGTCGAGCTCTTCGGCAACGGCCGCGACCTTGGCCTTGGCGTCGAACCCGACACCGGCGAGCACCTCGGCCAGCGCCCGGTTCGCCATCCCGCGTTCGACCATGCCGAAGCAGAACCCGAAGAACGCCGCACCCGCGTCGGGCGCGTCCTCCAGCGCACGTGCCTCCTCGACCAGCAGCTCGACGTGGCTGACCACGATCGCTTCGAGCAGGGATTCCTTGGTCGGGAAGTGCCGGTGCATGGTGCCCGCGCCGAGCCCCGCCCTGCGCGCGATCTCGTCGACCGGCACGGAGAGCCCCTCGGTGGCGAACGCCTCGCGCGCGGCTTCGAGCAGCTTGTCCCGGTTGCGGCGCGCGTCGGCACGCATGGGGCGGACCTGCGCTGATGCTGCCGGGTCGGTCGCCATGACGCTCCTCGTTCTCCCCACCACTTCACAACCGGGGTGGAGGTCCCGTATATTCAGAAACGGGGCCTCCACCCCGGTCAGCCTCTCGCCTGATCAAGGAGATTACGCGTGTCAGCTCCGGCAACCCCTCGCGAGATCCTCACGAAACTGCACGAACTCACCCTCGAAGACGCCGCGCGAACGGTCGACCTGTACGCCGAGGACGGCGTGCACGAGCTGCCCTTCGCCCCACCGGGAGCACCGAAGCGGCTGGACGGCCGCGAAGCCATCCGGGCGCTGATGAACGCGCAGGGCAGCGGCCCCTCCCCCGTCCAGTACCAGGCGTTCGAGAACGTCGTGGTGTGGGAGACCACCGACCCTGAGGTGATCGTCGCCGAGTACGAACTGGTCGGGAACGTGAGCGGCGAGCCGTTCCGCGTGCCGAACCTGCTCGTCCTGCGGGTCCGCGACGGCCGGATCCGGTTGACCCGCAGCTACTTCGACTCCACCCAGCTCGCCGAGCTGCTCAGGTGAGCTGGACCGCGGCCCGGTACTGCGGCTCGTCGGCCCGACCGGCCGGTGGCCGATCTACGAGCGGCTCGTCCGCGTCGACCACGCACATCGGGCCGACCCGGCCGGCTCGTCCGCGTCGCTCACGAACACCGGTGCCCGCCTCGTCGAGCTCGGCCGTCGCGACCAGGCACTCGACGCGACGGGGCTCGCGGAGCTGAACAGGCGCCCGGCGCTCGCGCGCGGTCAGGACTGAGCTGACACCTTTGGAGGAGTTCACCGCGGCGGAGCCTGGGATACGGTCCCCAACCGTGGGCGACCCGGAGGTCTGCAACACCACGGCCGGCGTCGTCAACGGGCCGGTCGTCCAGGCGGGGTCGATTCACGGTGACGTGCACCTCCACGCGCCGTGGTCGGTGATCACTCCCCGGCAGCTGCCCGCGGCGGTGAACCACTTCGTCGGGCGCACGGCCCAGCTCGCGGCGTTGAGCCGGCACGTGGACGAGGCCGCAACCCGTCCCGGCGCGGTGACGGTCGCGGCGATCGAGGGCATGCCGGGGGTCGGCAAGTCCGCGCTCGCCCTGCGGTGGGCGCACGACAACGTGAGCCGGTTCCCCGACGGTCAGCTGTACGTCGATCTCCGCGGTTTCGCACCGAGTGGTGCGATGGACCCCGGTGAGGCGCTGTGGGGCTTCCTGCACGCCCTCGGCCTGCCGAAGGACGCCCCGCCGCTCGACCTCAACGCCCAGGCGGGCCTGTACCGCAGCATGCTCGCCGGACGACGGATGCTGATCGTGCTCGACAACGCGCGCGACACCGACCAGATCCGGCCGTTGTTGCCCGGCACCGCGGCCTGCCACGTGCTGATCACCAGCCGCTACCGGTTGACCGGCCTGGTCGCGGAGACCGGCGCACGTCCGATCTCACTCGGCTGTCTCACCCACGACGAGTCCGCCCTGCTGCTCGGCACGCTGCTGGACGACGACCGGAGGACCACCGCCGCCGGCTCGGTCAGCACGCTGGTCGAGCACTGCGGACGGCTTCCCCTCGCGCTGCGGATCGCGGGCGCCCGGCTGGCCGGATCACCGGACCTTCCCGTCGAGCTGGGTGAGGATCGGCTCGGCACGCTGGACACGGGCGAGCCGGAGGCGAACGTGACCGCCGTGTTCTCCTGGTCCTGCAACGCGTTGCCGGCGCCGGCGGCGAGTCTGTTCCGGTTGCTGAGCGTGCATCCCGGGCCCGACTTCGGAGCAGCGGCGGCGGCGGCGATCGCGGGACGGCCGCGGGCCGACCGGCTGCTGTCCGAACTGACCCGCGCCCATCTGCTCGAACAGCGTCCCCGCCAGCGCTACGGGTTTCACGACCTGTTGCGCCTCTACGCCGAAGAGCAGGCCCTGGAAGTGGATACGGCGCAGGACCGGCAAGCCGCCACGCACCGCATGCTCGACCACTACCTGCACACCTGCATCGCCGCCGACTCCTATCTCGGCACGCCTTGGGACCCCGTCCACGCCGACGCACCGCTGCCCGGCGCCAAGCCGGCACCTGTCGGTGACTCGCGCGCCGCCACGGCCTGGTTCGCCGCCGAACACCCGGTGCTCATGGCTCTCGTCGTCGAGCAGGCGCCGGACGAACACGCGTGGCGGATCGCCCACACCATGGTCACGTACCTCGACCGGCAAGGGCACTGGCGTGATCTGATCACCACCCAGCGCGCCGCCCTCGCCGCCGCCGAGCGCCTGGCGAACCCCGCCGCGCTGGCCATGTCCCACCGCCTGCTCGGCCGCGCGCTCAGCCGCGCCAGGCAGTACGAGGCCTCACGCCACCACCTCGACCTGGCACTGGCCGCGTTCCAGGCGAACGACGACGTACCCGGTCAAGCGCACACCCACTACGCGTTGGCGTTCCTCGACGTCGTGACCGGCCATCACCGCGACGCCATCACCCACAACACCCGGGCACTGGCCCTCGCCCGCGCCTGCGGACGCGCGACCTGGGAAGCCAAGGCGCTGAACAACATCGGGTGGTGCCACCTCCGGCAAGGCGATCACCGCCAGGCGATGCGGCACTGCCGCCAGGCCCTCGCCCTGTTCGAGAAGCTCGGCACGGATCCGGACGGGCAGGCCCACGTGCAGGAGTGCGTGGGCGACGCCCACCGCGGTCTCGGTGAGTTCGAAGCGGCACTGCGGCATTACGGCGAAGCGTTGCGCATCCGGGAAGAGCTCGGCAACCACTACACCCAGGCCGGCACCCTCCGGCACATCGCCGCAGTACATCGCGCGTCCGGCGACGTCCACGCGGAGCAGAACGCGTTGCGGCACGCGCTCGTCATCCTCGACCGCCTCGGCCACCCCAAGGCGGCCGCGGTCAGAACCGCGCTGCAGTCCGTGGAAACGCTCTCACGAAGCCGCCACCGCCGGTAAGGTCGTCTTCGTGGATCTGGAGCACACCGCCGCCCTGCTCGGCGTTCCCGTCGACGAGGTGGACCGCGTGCACCGTCTCGCCGGTGACCTGCCGTCCGCGCCGCTGCCCGCGAAGTCCGGCGCGCCCGTACTCCTCGACCGGCTCTCGGTGCCACCGGAGGACGCCGCCGAGATCATGGCCGGCTGGCCGGACTCCGGCTCTCCACTGTGGACACCGGAGCTGCGGTGGCTGCTGGACCGCTCGACCGCCCTGGTCCGCGCCGATCTCGGCGGTCACGGCTGGCTGCCGCCCGGACCGGAACTGCCGCGCGACCGGGGTCCCGCCTGGCGGCATCTCTACGTGTACGTCTACCTGGCCCTGGTCGGCGTGGCCAGGAGCTACCACCGCGAGCACGGCATCGCCGACGCCGTGTCGTGGACGACCCTCGCGGACCTCGGCCGCAACCTCGCGGTCGACCGCCGCATGCGCGGCGAGGGCTGGCCGGTCATGCAGAGCTGGCTGACCCTGCACGTCCGCGGCGGCGTCCACGAGCTCGGCCGGCTGCAGCACCAGCGCGGCGACGACGCCATCTCGTTGCACATCCCCGACTCGGGACCGCTGACGCCGGACGCGGTCACGGCGTCGCTCGACGAGGCCCGCGCGTTCTTCCCGCGCCACTTCCCCGACGAACACCACGCGGCGTTCTCCTGCGGTTCGTGGCTGCTCGATCCGCAACTGCGGGAGTACCTGCCCGCGGACTCCAACATCATCCGGTTCCAGCAGCGGTTCGAGCTGGAGCCCTACGAGGAGCCGGAAGGCATCGACGCCGACGTCGAGGTGCTGCGGTTCGTGTTCCGCACCCTCACCACGCCGCTCGACCGGTTACCGCGCCGCACGGTGCTCCAGCGCGCGATCGTCGACCACCTGCAGGCCGGTCGCCACTGGCGGTGGCGGCGCGGTCGCTTCCCGTTCTAGCGGGATTCCGCGCTGTCCAACGCTTTCCGGATGCACTGCCCCTCGGACATCGATCCGGTCACAGCCCAAGGCTGGGAAGTTCCCATTTCCGAAGCAGGCGCGAATCGTTCCGAAAAGCACCGCATTCTGTTTCGTCCGCACTCGAACCCCGGCAACGATGACGCACAGATCCCGATCCGGAACTGAGAGTGAGGACGTCTCGATGGAACGTTCGACGCGGACGAAGATGCTCGGCCTGGCCGCTGCCCTGACCACGGCACTGGCGACGATCACCCTGACGGGCTCACCGGCCCAGGCGGCCGACTGCCGCGCCCCGCAGGGCGAGTCGTGCGTGCGGATCACCAACGCCACCAACCAGATCCGCAGCCTGCGGGAGAACCGCAACGGGCGCTGCCTCACCGGCATCGAGCCCGGCCAGACCCGCGAATGGCCGAACATCTCGTTCAACTACTGGCGCCACCACCTCATGCTCACCGGCTACACCGGCCGCAACTGCGAGGGCAACACCCAGTTCAACGGCTGGGACGGGCAGTGGGACGGACCCGACTCCCGCAACTACTACTCCATGACCATCCGCAACAGGTGACCTGAGCCGGCAACTCCATGTCCGCCAACGGATTTCACCGGCTGTGCCGGGCGGTCGGGCTCGCGGTCGCCGTCTGTCTGCTCGGCGCCGGCACGGCCGAAGCGCACGTCACCGCCCACGTCTACGGCGCACCGCCGGAGAAGGGCGGCGACGGCGCGATCGTGCTCAGGGTGCCGAACGAGGGCACGCAGCCGACGGTCCGGATCGAGGTGACCGTGCCTGCCGGGTACGACATCACCAGGGTGCGCACCAGACCGGTGCCCGGCTGGACCGCCGAGATCGGGCGGGCGGCCGGAGGTGTCGTCACCTCGATCACGTGGACCACGCTGGACCGCGCGATCCCGCCCGGCGACGAGCACTACGACGAGTTCTCGTTCACCGCGTCGCCGCTGCCGTCGGACGTCGACCGGATCCTGTTGCCCACCAAGCAGCTCTACGCCGACGGCACGCTCACGGACTGGGCCGAGGAGCAGGCCGGGGACGCCGAGCCGAAGTACCCGGCGCCGGTCGTCGCGCTCGCCGAGCCGTCGGGCACCGCCCACGGGCACGGGCACGCCCAGCCGACGAGCGGCCCGACCTGGCTGGTGGCGGTACCGCTCGGCAGCGCCCTGCTGATCATGGTCGGGTTCGGCGTGATCGCGCTGATCCGGCCGCGCCGGAGGAGTCCGAAGTGAAGAAGCTCTGCCTGATCGTCCTGGTCGCGCTGTTCGGCCTGGCCGTCTCCTGCCCGCCCGCCTCGGCCGCCGGGCGGCTGGTGTCCTCGACGCCGGCGGCCGGCGCGCGGCTGCCCAAGGCACCCGAAACGGTCCGGCTCACCTTCGACCGGCCGGTGCTCGGCGGCGGCGCCAACGTCGTCACCGTCACCGGGCCCGACGGCAAGCCGTGGGGCTCCGGTGCGATGGGCATCGACGACAACGTCGTGACCGCCATCCTGTCGCCGCAGCCGCCGCACGGCGACTACGTCGTCGACTACACGATCCGCCTCGGCGAGCCGTCCCCGCTGACCGGGCAGCTCAGGTTCACGTTCGCCGAGCCGGGGTCGTCCGGCGGGATGAGCTGGCAGACGTGGGCGAGTCTTGCCGCGATCGCCCTGGGCATCGTGGCGCTGCTGACGTTCGCGGGTGTCCGGCAGGCGCGGGCGCGCCGGTGACGGTCCGGCACGAGCTGGGCGTCGTCCTCGCGGACGTCGGGGCGCTGCACCGAGCCGCGGACGGACCGTCCGAACAGGACCTGACGCGGCTGCGCGAGCTCGGCATCGCCTGGGGGCGGCGGGAACGACCGCTCGCCCCGCTCGTCTTCGCGGTGCGGCACCACACCGAGTCGACCGTCGCCGCCATGATCACCAGTGATGCCGACGGTGACGTGCCGCAGCTCGTCGAGGCGGTGCGCCGCACCGGGGTGGCGGCCGTGCGCGCGCTGGTGAGCGGTTTCGAGGAGGCGGCGACCGGCGAGGACGTGACGGCCGCGAACCTGTTGTGGGCCGGCCAGGTGCCGTCCGAACCGGACTACGCGGTGATCGCCCTGCGCGGCGACGGCGACCTCGGCCCGCGGATCGACGACGTGCTCACGGCGCGCGGCCGGCTCGGCGCCGTGCACCTGCTCTCCGACGGCGGCGGGTTCCTGCTGGCGCCCGCGCACGACGAGAAGGACGCCGTCCAGCTGTGCGAGGAGCTGCGCGAGGAGCTGGCGGGCCCGACGTGGTTCGCGGTCACGTGGCGGCCGAACACCGAGATCGAGGACGCCGGGGTGCAGGCGAGCGTCGTGCTCGACCTCGTCACGAATCTGGCCGAACCACCGGGTGTCTACGACGTCGAGGACGTGGTGGTGGAGTACGCGCTGATGCGCGACTCCGAGGCGTTGGTGGCCCTGCTCGCGCTCATCGCACCGGTGGTGCGCCAGGAACCGCTGCGCACGACGGTCGAGGCTCTCGTCGCCACGGCCGGCAACCGCAGCAAGGCGGCGAGCGCGCTGAACATCCACCGCAGCACGCTGGACTACCGGCTCAACCGCGTCGGCCAGCTGACCGGCTGCCTGCCGATGACCGCGCGCGGACTGCAGACGCTCGCCACCGCGCTCACGCTGCACGGCGTGGTGCACCGCCGGCTCAGGCGCACAACGCGTACGCCGTGGTGAGCACCTGCAGTCCCCGCACGGTCAGCGGGGACTGCCCGGTCAGCTGCTCGATGCGCGTGAGCCGGTAGTCGATGGTGCTGCGGTGGATGATCAGCCGTTCCGCCGCGCCGGTCCGGTTGCCGCCCTCGGCGATCAGCGCCGCCAGCGTCGTGCGCAGCGAGTGGCTCTCCATCACCGGCGCGATCAGCCGGCGCAGCGCCGCGGAGCTCTCCGGCGAGCGGGCCACCGCGTCCTCGATCAGCACGTCGGCACGGCCGTAGACGCCGCGCGGCAGGTCCAGCGCGGTCGCGATGCCCAGCAACCGTGTCGCGGCGGCGAGGCCGTCCGGTCCCGAGGCGACCGCCGCCCTGACCGACCGGCCGGGCAGCTTCGCGAGGACGACCTCGCACTCGCGCACGGCCGTCTGCTCGCTGCGCAACGGCAGCAACACCTCTGCCCGGTCGCCCTCCACCAAGCACGTCACATCCGTCCGCGCACCCCGCTGGAACGCGGCCGCCACCACGTCGGCCGATCCCCCGTCGACCACGAACACCGCGGCCGTGCCCGCAGGCGCCGCCACCGGCTCCGGTGGTTCCGGTGGTTCCGAGGCGGCCGGGCGGAAGCCGCGCACCAGCTCGACCGCGAGCCGCCGGCAGCCCTCGTACCGCGGCGCGCCGTTGCCGTCGAGCTCCGCCGCCATCGCGTTGAGCGCGCTCAGCAGGTCGTCCACCAGGCCGCCGGACCGCGCCCACAGCGCGCCGATCTCCCGCACGCCCGCCATGACCTCCGCCTCGCCGTGCTCCGCCCGCGGCAGCGCGGCCAGGCACACCGCCAACACCTGACGAGCGCATTCCCGCGCCGAGATGACCACCGCTTCCACCCGTCCACTACATCGAACAAAAGACGCGGTTGGCTTTCCGAAAGAAGAGGAAAGGAATCCGACGGTGCCGAAAAATGCGACCGAACGGCAGGCGATGCGCGAATCGCTGATTCGGACACCGGACCCGAGATCACCTTTTCCGAACATCGTGGATGGACGATTACCGGACGGACGCCGCAAGATTTTCATCGTTCCGCCCCATCCATTTCGCGCTATCTCGCGTTTTCGAGGGAGGGTTTTGTGGGATTTCTGACGAGAGCCGGTAAAACAGCCGTGCTCGGCACCGTCACGGCGGCGGTGACGGCACTGCTCACCGCGGCGCCGGCCCAGGCTGCGAAGCACTGCGACTTCTCCATCAGCACGAACCGGTACAGCTGCAGCGGCAGCGGTTCGGTGCGCAATCCGAGCGACGTGATCGGCGGGAAGCTGTTCACGGGCCTGGACTACACCGGCGACTCGCTGACGATCTGGGTGCCCAGGCCGTGCCCCAAGAACGACCAGGTCGACTACTGGGTCGACCTCGGCACCGACATGCGGAACAAGGTCAGCTCGGTCCAGGCGTGGTCGAGCTGCTGGGTGTGGCTCTACTTCGCGGACGGCCAGCGCGACGGTCCTTACAAGGGTAACGAACCGGACGTCGGTACGTGGGCCAACGACAGGGCCGTCACGGTCGGACTCAGCTGAAGCAAAGGGACGAGATGAACACGTTCGGACATCGGGTGGTCGCGGTCGCGATCGCCGCCTTGACGGGTACGACCATCGCCATCGCCGCGCCGGGAACGGCCTCGGCCAACCACGAGGGCCAGCCGACGACCCGAGAGCTGCTGGACCTGTGCAACCAGGGTCGCACCGACAGTTGCGACTTCCGGCCCAGCGGCATCTCGACCTTCAACGGGCCTCGCCAGCTCGCGGGCAGCTCGACGAACTGCACGAACTTCAACCAGACCAGGGTGATCAGGTACGAGGCGAGCCGGGGCACCTCGCACTCGTTCGGCGTCGACTTCTCGGCGGGGTCGTCGATCGGCAAGTCGTTCGAGTGGTCGATCCAGACCTCGTACCGCCGCGAGTGGACGTGGAACGACACCACGGCCGACGAACTCCGCCAGGACATCGGGCCGAGGGCGCGGGTGCTCATCTACGCGTCGAAGGTGCGTTCGCGGGTCACCGGCACCTACGAGCTGCACTTCGGGAGCCGGTACAAAGGGCACTACTACTGGTACGTGAACGGCCAGGTCGAGGGCCAGACCCGCGGTCAGCCGTGGGACATGTCGACGGAGCAGGTGCGGGCGTCCTGCTGAGACGCGGGTCGTGGGTGGTTTCCGGTTCGCCGCCGCGGAACCATCCACGTCCTATGCTCCGTCGGCGTGACCTCCTTCCCGATCGTCAACGCCCTGGGAGAGCTGGACGACCCGAACGTCGAGGACCTCACCGTCGACGACCGGGTCCTGCGCGAGGCCAAGGCCTCCGGGCTCACCGCCGTGAACATCACCATCGGCTACACCTGGGGTGACGAGGACCCGTACGAGCACACGGTCCACGACCTGGACGTCTGGGACGAGATCCTGGCCGCGCACCCCGATCACCTGCTTCAGGTCCTGCGCGCCGACGACATCAGGCAGGCGCACGCGGAAGACCGCATCGGTGTGATCTACGGCTTCCAGAACGCCGTCATGGTCGGCACCGAGCCCGCCGAGCGGGTCCGGTTCTTCGCCGAGCGCGGCGTCCGCATCATCCAGCTGACCTACAACCAGGCCAACCACCTCGGTGACGGCTCGATGGCGCCGGAGAACCGCGCGCTGACCGACCTCGGCCGCGAGACCGTCGCCGCGCTCAACGACCACCGGATCATGGTCGACCTGTCCCACAGCGGCGAACGCACCTGCCTGGAGGCCGCGCGCGTGTCCGCGCAACCGGTCTCCATCAACCACACCGGCTGCCGCGCGGTCACCGACCACCCGCGCAACAAGACCGACGAGGAACTCCGCCTGGTCGCCGACCGCGGCGGCTTCGTCGGCATCTACTTCATGCCGTTCCTGGTCCTCTCCGGCAACGCCGCCGCGGCCGACGTCGCCGAACACGTCGTCCACGCGGTGAACGTCTGCGGCGAGGACGCGGTCGGGATCGGCACCGACGGTCCCATCACGACGGTCGACGACCTCGACGCGTACCGCGCGCACCTGGCCCGGCAACAGGCCGAGCGCGTCTCGGCCGGAGCCGCGGCCGCCGGCGAGTCGGGTGCCTGGCCGTTCGTCGAGGACCTGCGCGGAGTCGACCAGTTCCGGCAGCTGGCGCGGCTGCTGGAGGAGCGGGGCTACCGGGAGGACCGCATCGCCAAGATCATGGGAGGCAACTTCCTCGCCTACGCGGACCGGATCTGGACGGCCTGAGCGTCACTCGTGGTTCAACGCCCCTGACCGGAACTCCTTGAGCTCCACGCCGGTGAACCCGGCCGCGCGGACCACCTCCACCAGGCCCGCGCGAAGCTCCGGCAGGCCGGCGAGGTGCGGGTCGAGCTCCACCCGTCCGACGTCGCCGAGGTCGCGCACCCGCAGATCCCTGCTCGGCGTGCCGGCGTCCGCGAGCCACGCCCGCACCGCCACCTCGGCGCGCTCCACCCTGGCCAGCCGCGCGGGCGTGATCGTCAGCCCGTACCGGACCCGGCTCGCCAGGCACGGCAGCGCTGGTTTGTCCCATGTGGACAGTTGCCAGTCCCGGCTCACCGCGCGCACGTCGGCCTTGGTCATGCCGAGATCGCGCAACGGCGTGTGCACGCCGATCTCGTCGCCGGCGCGGATGCCGGGCCGGAACGGGTCCCGCGCGTCGTCGGCGTTCGTCCCGGTCGCCACCGCCGTCAGACCGTGCTCGCGTGCGACGGCGGTGATGGCGTCCAGGACCGTGGACTTGCAGAAGTAGCAACGGTCGCGGCCGTTCGCGGCGTAGCTGGGGTTGTCCAGCTCGGTGGTCGCGGGCGTGACGTGCCGGACACCCAGGGCGTGGGCGAACGACGCGGCGTGCGCCAGTTCGGCGGCGGCCACGCTGGCCGAGTCCGCCGTGACGGCGAGGACCGCGTCCGGTCCCGCGGCGCGCACGGCGGCGGCCAGGACGAGCGCGGAGTCCGTGCCGCCGGAGAACGCCACGGCCAGCGGCCCGATCTCGGCGAGGCGCGCCACGAGGCGGGTGTGCATCAGCTCTCCTCCTGCGATTCCGCCGCCATCCGCAGCACGGTCCGCAACGGCAACCCGGTCTGCCGCGCGACCGCCACCGCGTCGTCGTACTCGGGTTTGCCGTGGTGCGGCCCGTGCTTGCGGCGGATCGGCATGCCTTCGACGTGCACGATGTCCGTGCTGCGCGCGACGGCGGTGCGGCGCACCGTGCTCCGCCGCACGCCCAGGCTTCCGGTCTCGGCGAGCATCAGCCGTTCGACGTCGTCGGCGTTCTCCGGAGCCGCCAGTGCGTGCAGAACGTGCGCCGGACGCCCCTTCTTCATCACCGCGGGCGTGATCCAGCTGTCGAGCGCACCGCGGTCGAGCAGGTGCGCGACCACGTAGCCGAGCACCTCGCCGGTGACGTCGTCGAGGTTGGTCTCCAGCACGACCAGGTCCCGCACGTCCGCGTCATCGGTGTCGCCGAGCCGGACGACCGCGACGTTGGGACGGTCGGCCAGCACCCTGGTGCCCGCGCCGTAACCGGTGGAGGACAACCGCATCGGAGGTGCCGGGCGGAAGCTCGCGTCGATGGCCCGCAACAGAGCGGCCGCCGTCGGAGTGACCGTCTCGCCACGCAGCTCGGACCCGGTCACCGTGGCGCCGTCCAGCAGGGCGGCGGTAGCCGGGGCCGGACACGGCAGCACCCCGTGTGCGGTGCGGACCGTGCCGGTGCCGAGCGGCAGCGGTTCACAGTGGACAGTGCGGATGTCCAGCGCCTTGATGGCGGCGGCGACCCCGACGATGTCCACGAGGGTGTCGTGGCCGCCGAGCTCGTGCAGGTGCACCTCGTCGGGATCCTCACCGTGCAGGCGGCCCTCGACCTCGGCGATGGCGCGCAACGCCGTGACCGCCACGTCCGCCACCGCTCGATCGCGAACCCGGCCGGCCATGGCGATCAGCTCGGCCGCCTTGCGGCTGGTGGCGTGGTCGGAGACCTCGACCTCGGCGCGGCAGGCGGTGAGGCCGTGGTTCACGGTGCGGGTGACGGTGAGGTCCCAGCCGGTCAGGCCGGTGTCGGCGACGGCGGCGCGGATCGCGTCCAGCGGAGCGCCCGCGTCGACGAGGGCGGCCAGCAGCATGTCGCCGGCCAGGCCGGTGAACGGGGAGATGACGCAGACACGGCTCATGGTGCGCTCCGACGGGCAGACAACGGGACAACGCGACCACGGCGAGTGGGCGCGCAGACGGTCCGACCGCGCCTCATGGCTTGCTCCGGACGGCGACGCGGGACAGACGGAAAGCGGCCATCGCCGCACCGAACCCTGAGTCGATGTTCACCACGGTAATCCCGGCCGCGCACGACGCGTGCATGGCGAGCAACGCGGTGATGCCCTCCAGACCGGCGCCGTACCCAGTGGAGGTGGGAACGGCGACCACCGGGCAGGCCACGAGGCCACCGATGGCGCTGGCCAGCGCGCCTTCCATGCCGGCCACCACGATGACGGTGTCGGCGGCGCGCAGGCGGTCCTGCTCGGCGAGGAGGCGGTGCAGGCCCGCCACACCCACGTCGGTGACGGTGGTGACGGTGAGGCCCACGGCGGTGGCGATGGCGGCGGCTTCGCGGGCCACGGGCTGGTCTGCCGTGCCTGCGGCGGCGACGACCACGGTGAAGCCGGCCGGTGCGGCGGGACGCCAGACGAGCAGACGTGCGGAGGGGTCGTACGTACCGTCCGGAACCTCAGCCAGAACGGCGGCAGCGGTGTCCGCGTCGACGCGGGTCGCCAGCACCGGACCGTCGTTGTGCCGCAACAACGTCCGAACGATCGACGCGATCTCGGCGCCCGTCTTCCCGGTGCCGTACACGACCTCGGGCAACCCCTGCCGCGCCTCCCGCCCGACGTCGACCCTGGCGAAACCGAGGTCGACCGCCTCCGGCCCGCTCACGCCGCCCCTCCCCGTGCCACGACGGACGGCAGTTCCCGCCCGATCCGCTCCAGCAGCTCGGGCGCGCGGCCCAAAGCGGCCTCCAGACTCCCGGCGCGGGACAGCAACGACCACGTGGCCACCACGCCGATCTCGCGCAGTTCGTCCGCGGAGAGCCGGACATCTCCGGCGACCACCGCCACCGGCACGCCGTGCCGCCGGGCGGCCGCGGCCACTCCGCAGGGTGCCTTGCCGCGCAGGCTCTGCGAGTCGAACCGGCCCTCCCCCACCACCACGAGCGACGCGGAGCGCAGGGCCTCCTCGACGCCGAGCTCGCCGAGCACGAACTCCGCGCCGGAGACGCGGCGGGCGCCGAGGGCGGCGAGCGCGGCGAAACCGGTGCCGCCCGCGGCTCCCGCACCGGGCGACGAGCTCAGGTCGCGGCCCGTCGCGCGGGCCATGGCCGTGGCGAACTGGCACAGGCCGCGCTCCAGCACCTCCACGTCACGCGGACAGGCGCCCTTCTGCGGGCCGAACACCGCGGCGGCACCGAAAGGACCGGTCAGCGGGTTGTCCACATCGGACACCAGCGTCACCCGCGCCAGGCGTAAGCGGAAGTCCAGCAACGACAGGTCCACGTCCACGGCGTTGGTCAGGGCCGCGCCGCCGGGGCCGACCGGTACGCCGCGGGCGTCGGTGATGCGGGCGCCGAGGGCGCGCAGCAGGCCCGCTCCCCCGTCGGTGGTCGCGCTGCCGCCCACCGCGAGCACGATGTCCAGGCAGCCGTGGTCGAGGGCGGCGCGGATCAGCTCGCCGGTGCCGTGGCTGTCGGCGACGAGCGGGGCGAAGCCGGCCGGCAGCACGTCCAGGCCGCTCGCCTGGGCCATCTCGATCACCGCACGGTTTCCGCGCACGGCGAACGCGGCGCGCACCGGGCGTCCGGTGGGGCCGGTGACGTCGGCGAACACCTCACGATAACCGGCAGCGGCCAAGGCCGCGAGGGTGCCCTCGCCGCCGTCGGCCACCGGCATCTCCACCGCGCGGCCACCCGCGGCGGAGACTCCCGCGGCGACGGCCGCGCAGGCCTGCGCCGCGGTGAGGCAGCCGCGGAACTTGTCCAGGCACACCAACACGTTCATGGGCGGTCCAGGTACGGGATCGTCTGCGGGCCTTCTGGCAGCACGCACAGGCGGGCGTCCGGTCCGGCCGCGGCGAGCGCCTCCCGCACCGCCTCGGAGACGTCGGCGGTCTGCGAGAGGTGCGCGGTGGCCAGCTCGTCGTCGCTGAGGTACGACGTGTGCATGACGACCCGGCAGGCGGCCTGGATGCGGGCCTGGATCTGCACCTGCCACTGGTCCGGCACGGTGACCGTGCGCGCCGAGATGTCCGCGAACAACGCGGCGGGCGAGTCCGCAGACGCCAGCACCGAGCGGTACGAGCCGTGGTCGGGGAACCCGTCGCGGCACTCGGCCGCGCACACGATCGTGCCGCCCGGCTTGACCACCTCGAACGCCGCCGACATGCCCTTCACCGACTGGTAGAGGTTCTGGTCGAGCGGGTAGCCGGAGTTCGTCGTCACCACCACGTCGAACAGGTGCGGCACCGGCTGCATCGCGACCTCGCGGGCCGTGCGCACGGCCGCGGCGTGCATCGCGAGCAGATCGCCGCCGAACGCGGCCACGACGTCCTTGTCCTGGTTCAGCACCACGTCGAACCCGAACGTCACCCCGGTGGCGGCGGCGATGGCGCGCACGTCGTCGTGCACCGGGTTGCCCTCGATGACGCCCCACGTCGCCCGCGGGTGCCCGATCCGCCGGGCGTCGTGCAGCACCAGCACGGTTTCCAGCGCGGCGAGACCGGGAGCGACGAGCTTCGGGCCGCCGGAGAACCCGGCGAAGAAGTGCGGTTCGACGAAACCGGTGGTGATCCGCACGTCCGCGGCGACCCATTCGCTGTTGAGCCACACCGGCACGTCCGCGCCCATGCGCCCCAGCCACGTCAGACTCGCCTCGTCGCGGGCGTCGTGGTTGACGATCCGCACCGAGTCGACGACTTCGTCACCGAACATCGCGCGCAGCTCGGCCTCGGTGTTGCCGCGGTGCGTGCCGGTCGCGACCAGCACCACGACGTCGGAGGGGTCGACCAGCCCGTCGAGCTCCTCCAGGATCGCCGGGATCATCAGGTGCCGGGGCTGCGGGCGCGTGCCGTCGCAGGCCGAGATCGCCACGGTCTGACCACGGCGAACCCGGTCCCGCAGCGGCGGCCCGGCGACCGGGGACCGCAGTGCCCGCCGGAGGATCTCGCGGGGCGGCTCGGTCACCTGGTGGTGCTTCGGCACCACGACGGTGGTCCTCGCCGGGTCGACCCTCAGGTCCAGTCCCGTCTCGCCGTACGCCAGTCGCACGGTGTGCATCAGCTCGTCCCCAACCGGTAGACGCGCTCGGCCGTGCCCCCCAGAACCTGGTCGCGCTCCGCCTCGGAAAGCCCGGCGACCAGCTGCGCGGCGCTGTCGACGACCTCGCCGTAGGACGCCGCGAGCAGGCAGACGGGCCAGTCGGTGCCGGCCATCAGCCGGTCCGGGCCGAACACCTCCAGAGCGATGTCCACGTACGGCCGCAGGTCGTCGACCGTCCACTTCGGACCGGCCTCGGTGACGAGACCGGACACCTTGGCGACCACGTTCGGTTCGGCGGCCAGTGCGGTCAGGTGCGTCGCCCACGGCTGCAGCACGCCACCGGCGATGTCCGGTTTGGACAGGTGGTCCAGCACGAACACCAGGTCCGGCACCGCCCGCGCCGCCACCAGCGCCGCCGGCAGCTGGTGCGGCCGGGTCAGCACGTCGTAGCCGAGCCCGGCGTCGCGCACCGCCCGCAACCCGGCGAGCACGGCGGGACGCATCAGCCAGTCCGGGTCGGGCTCGGGCTCGACCAGGTGCCGGATGCCCACCAGCCGCTCGCCACCCGGTCCGGAACGCAGCCGGTCCAGCTGCTCGGCGACGTCGGGCGCGGTGAGGTCGACCCACCCGACGACACCCTTGATCAGGTCGGATTCCCCCGCCACGGCGAGGAATTCAGCGGTCTCGTCGATGTCGTTCAGCACCTGGACGAGCACGGTGGCGTCGATGCCCGCCGGTCCGGTCGCCTCGCGCAGGTCCGCCGGGCCGAAGTCGCGGCGGATCGTCTTGAGCTCCGGCCCGTCGAGCCAGTCCTGCGGCCGGGCGGAGAGGTCCCACAGGTGGTGATGGGCGTCGATCCGGCGCATGGCGGTCACGCCTGCCCGATCCGCTGCCGTTGCGCGCCAAGACGATCGATGCTGAGCTCGACCGTGTCGCCGGCACGCAGGTACTCGAAGTCGTTGACGCCGAACGCCACCCCCGCGGGCGTACCCGTGTTCACCACGTCACCGGGTTCCAGCACCATGAACTGGCTGAGGTACCAGATGATGTGGTGCACGCCGAACAGCATGTTCGCGGTGTTGCCGTTCTGCCGGAGCTCACCGTTGACGCTCAGCTTCAGGCCGAGCGCCTGCGGGTCGCCCACCTCGTCGGCGGTGACCAGCCACGGTCCCAGCGGGTTGAACGTCTCGCAGGACTTGCCCTTGGTCCACTGGCCACCGCGCTCGGTCTGGAACTCGCGTTCGCTGACGTCGTTGGAGATCGCGTAGCCCGCGATCACCGCCGCCGCGTCCTGAGGGCTCTCCAGATACCGGGCGGTGGCGCCCAGCACGACGGCCAGCTCCACCTCGTAGTCGGTCTTCACGCTCGCCCTCGGCACCAGCACGGTGTCGTTCGGCCCGACGACGGTGTTCGACTTCTTCATGAACACCACCGGCTCCGCGGGCGGTTCGGCCGACGTCTCTGCCGCGTGGTCGGAGTAGTTGAGCCCGATGCACACCAGGGCGCCGGGACGGGCCACGGGCGCGCCGATCCGCAGGCCCGTGACGTCCAGCTCCGGCAGACCGGTCAGGGCG
Organism: Lentzea sp. NPDC004789; assembly: GCF_053601075.1. Taxonomy (NCBI): domain Bacteria; kingdom Bacillati; phylum Actinomycetota; class Actinomycetes; order Pseudonocardiales; family Pseudonocardiaceae; genus Lentzea; species Lentzea sp. NPDC004789. The sequence goes on from NZ_JBSGBE010000008.1 coordinate 263,941, forward strand.
TCGCGCACCCGCGCCACCCCGCCGCCGGCCAGGAAGTCGCCGTCGATCTCACCCGTCACCGGGCGCAGATCGCGCACCTGGCCGGCGTCGTCGAGCACCGCGGGAATCTCGGCGCCGGGGTCGCCCATTCTCAACAGTCGCATTGCCGTTCCTCATCCATGTGTTCTTCGAAGCCGTCACGGGTCACGGGGTTGGCACGTCGGATTCAAGCAGCCCGGCGGCACGCAGCTCCGCCCACAGCCCCGGCGGAGGGGGCGTGGCGAACGCGGCCACGTTCGCGTGGAGCTCGGCCTCCGCGCGGGCGCCGATCAGCGCGCCGGTCACGGCCGGGTGCCCGAACGGGAACCACAGCGCCGCCGCCGGGAGCGTCGTGCCGTGCCGGGCGCAGACCGCGGCGATCCGCCGGGCACGGCCGACCACGTCCGCCGGCGCGGTCCGGTAGTCGTAGGTGGCGTCGTCGGGCACGTCCTGGCGGGCCAGCAGACCGGAGTTGAACAACCCGGCGGCGAGCACGTCCACCCCGCGCTCGGCGCACAACGGCAGCAGCTCGGCCAGCGCGGGCTGCTCCAGCAACGTGTAGCGGCCGGCCAGCAGCACGGTGTCCACATCGGACTCCCGCACGAACCTGGCGAGCATCTGCCACTGGTTCATCCCGGCACCGATCGCGCCGACCACGCCCTGCTCGCGCAGTGCCACGAGCGCGGGCATCGCCTCGTTCGCCGCCTGCTCCCAGTGGTCGTCCGGGTCGTGCAGGTACACCACGTCCACCCGGTCGAGCCCGAGCCGGTCCAGCGACGACTCCAGGCTGCGCCGCACGCCGTCCGCGCTGAAGTCCCACACCCGGCGCGTGGTGGCGGGAACGACGAAGCCGTCGTCGTCGAGCCGTCCCGCTCCGGACGGGTCGGGCACCAGCAGCCGCCCCACCTTGGTGGACAGCACGAACTCGTCGCGCGGCCGGTCGCGCAGCGCGGCACCGAGCCGTCGTTCGGCCAGCCCCAGGCCGTAGTGCGGGGCGGTGTCGAAGATCCGGATCCCGGACTCCCACGCCGTGTCCACCACGGCACGCGCCTCGTGGTCGGTGACCTCGGTGTACAGGTTGCCCAGCGGGGAGGTGCCGAGCCCCAGCCGGCTCAGGACGTCAGCCACGGGGACGCAGCCGGAGAGCGTCCATGCCGCCGTCGACGGCGAGCACCGTACCGGTGGTCGACCCCGACAGCGGGCTCGCCAGGTACGCGATCGCCGCGGCGATCTCGTCGGCCTTCACCAGACGACCGTGCGGCTGCCGAGCCTCCAGCGCCGCCAGCTCGGCCTCCGGGTCCGGCGCCGAGTCGAGCAGCCGCCGCACCCACGGCGTGTCGGCGGTGCCGGGCGCGACCGCGTTGACCCGGATGCCCTCCCGGACGTGGTCGGCGGCGAGGGCACGGGTCAGCGCGTGCACCGCGCCCTTGCTCGCCGAGTAGACCGCCCGTTGCGGCAGGCCCGCGGTGCCCGCGATCGAGCCGGTGTTGACTACGGCGGCGAAGTGCGAGTTCCGCAGGTGCGGCAGGCAGGCGCGGGTCACCCTGGCCATCCCGACGACGTTCACGTCGAACACCCTGAGCCACTCTTCGTCGGTCGCGGCGGCCACGTCACCCTGCGCGCCGATGCCCGCGTTGTTCACCACCACGTCGATACCGCCGAACCGGGTCACCACCGCCTCCACGGCGTCACGGACGCTGTGGTCGTCGGACACGTCCGCCCGCACGAAGAACATGTTCTCCGGCAGGTCGCTCGCCGCCAGGTCGAGCACGGCGACCCGCGCACCGCGGGCGGCCAGCAGTTCGGCCGTGCTCCGGCCGATGCCGGAGCCGCCGCCGGTGACGAGAGCCACCAACCCGTCGAAGTCACCCATGACCGATCGCTCCGTTCGTCGATTGAGTCGGTTGAGCCGTGGCGGAATCCTTGTCCGCCAACCGATGCGTGCTGTCTAGCGAGCCAGGCGCCCAGGCTCTCCCACGTCGCTGCGCCGCACCAGCCACGCCTCGGTGATGTGGGTGAACATGGCCTCGGCGGCACCGTCCGGGTCGTGCGCGGCGATGCGTTCGCAGATGCGGCGGTGACCCTGGTTCGAGGCCGCGCACAACCGGCGGTCGGTGCGGCCGGTGTAGCGGGCCGTGTTGAAGACCTGGCTCTCCAACGCTCGCACCACGCCTCTCGCGATCCGGTTGCCGGACGCCTGCATGATCAGGTCGTGGAACAGGTGGTCGTGCTTGCGATAGGCGACGGGGTCGCCCACCAGCCGGTCCATGCGGTCGACGAGGTCGCACAGCTCCGCGATGGTCTCCTGACCGGCGACACGAGCGGCGACCAGGGCCATGTCGGACTCGAGCAGCCTGCGGGTGACCACCAGGTCGTCCAGCACACCGAGTGAGTCGTCCTCGGCGACGGCGGCGCCCAGGACGAGCTCGTCGAGCATGTTCCACGCGGACGGTGGGGTGACCATCGTGCCGGCGCCCTGGCGCACCTGCACCAGACCCTTCTCCTGCAGCACCTTCACGGCTTCGCGGATGACGGTCCTGCTCACCGAGAACGACTCGCACAGCGCGGGCTCCGGCGGCAGCGACGTGCCGGAGGGGTGCTCGCCGCGCACGATCCGCCCCACGAGCTCGGCCGTGACCGCCCTGGCCAGGTTCGCCGGCCGGTGCGCCCAGCTCGGCGCGGCATGGGCGGTCACGATCGCGCTCGGTCGCTGGCGTGGTGCGGTCATCGTTCCTCCGGTTGCACCCCTCGCCGACGCGATGGAGCGTGCCGATGACTGTACCGACAAACGGCCGTTGACGTAATACGTCATACGAATTACGTTCAGCAGACCCTCGTCGGGCCCTCGACGCCCGGCCCCATCTCGAGAAGTGAGCAGCAATGAAGCAGCGCACACTGTGGTGGTCCGCAGCCCTGGTGGCGGGGCTGACGCTGACGGCGGGTTGCGGGAGCGCCGCCGGACCGGGCTCGCAGTCCGGCGGATCGAGCGACAAGCTCGTGGTCTGGGACTGGAAGTCGGGCGACGCGAAGGCCGCCGGGTACGTGGCGAAGGCCAAGGCCGACTTCGCGAAGAAGCACCCCGGCGTGAACGTCGAGTTCGTCGCGCAGCCGTTCGACCAGTACTACACCCTGCTCGGCGCGGCCATCCAGGCCGGCAAGGGCCCCGACGTGATCATGTTCAACGGTGGCGGCCAGATCCGCGACCGCTCGGACGCGCTGGCCCCGCTGGACTCCTATGTGGACGCCGACCGGTCGCGGCTGGCCGGGTGGGACGCGTTCACGAAAGCGGGAAAGGTGTACGCCGAACCGGTGACCTTGCAGGGACACCCGATCTACTACAACAAGGACCTCTACCAGAAGGCCGGTCTCAGCCCCGACACCCCGCCGAAGACGTGGGACGAGTTCACCAGGAACTGCGGCGTGATCACCCAGAAGACCGGGGCGAAGTGCTTCGCGCTGGGCAACAAGGAGGGCATCGGCATCCAGTTCTGGCTGTCCGCCCTGGGATCGGCCGTGCTGACCCCGCAGGAGTACGACGACTGGATCGCCGGCAAGCGGGACTGGACCTCCGCCGACGTCAAGAAGATCTTCGAGCTCTGGAAGCAGGCCGGTGACTCCGGGCTCAACACCGACGGCGCCAACTCCACCGCGATGTTCAACGACGCGTTCGCGGCCTTCAACTCCGCCAAGGCCGCCAACGTCATCGGCCTGATGTCCGACGTCGGGCACTGGAAGGACTTCGCCGAGTTCCTCACCCCGGAGAAGGTCGGCGTCATGGAGGCGCCCCTGGTCAACCCGGCGGCCAAGCCGAGCCTGCCCTACGACGGCGGCATCGGGTACGCGGTCGCGAAGTGGACCAAGGACCCCAAGCTCGCCGCGGACCTGGTGCACTCGCTGACCTCCACCGACGCGCTGAAGGCGTTCTACCTCGACGGCGGCGCGATCGCGTCCGACACCACGATCGACACCTCCGCGGGCGGCCCGGCCGTCAAGACCATCGTCTCGGAGGTCAAGACCGGCAAGCCCGCCCTGCACGTCGCGCTGGGATCCAAGACGATCGACCTCATGGGACGCCTGTCGCAGCAGTTGCTCAGCGGTTCGATCACGGTGGACGAGGTGCTGCAGCAGCTGGCCGCCTCCGACAAGACGGGCTGATCGCGTGACCGCTCAGTCTCTGTCCTCTGTGGACCCGGCCGCGGCCGGGTCCACCCCGAGGTCCGCCGGCCCCACCCAGGCCGCGCCACGACGCCGCCGGCGGGGCCTGCGGGCCGAGCGCCTCGCGCCCCTGGTGCTGCTCGCCCCGGCGTTGCTGATCATCATCGGACTGCGGTTGTGGCCGCTGGTGCTCGGGATCAACTTCTCCTTCACCGGTGACGGTGACCGCAACGGCATGGCGGTCGGCTTCGACAACTACGCGACGCTGTTCGCGGACCCGTTGTTCCGCACCGCGTTGCGCAACGTCGGGCTGCTGGTCCTGCTGCTGCCGGTCGCGGTGGCGATCCCGGGCCTGCTGGCCACCTTCATCTACCTCAAGGTGCCGGGCCACCGGCTCTACCGCGGCGTCTACTTCTTCCCCGCCGTGCTCTCCCCCGTGATCGTCGGCGCGATCTTCAACCTGCTGCTCGCGTTCGACGGCCCGCTCAACGAGCTCCTCGGCGTGCTGGGCCTCGGCCCGGTGGACTGGCTCGGCGACCCGGACGTGGCGATCTTCGCGGTCGTCGGGGTGCACGTCTGGGCGACGTTCGGCATGGCGCTCGTGGTGTTCCTGGCCGGATTCGCCACCTTGGACTCCTCGTTGCTCGACGCGGCCAAAGTGGACGGAGCGACGTTGCCCCAGACCATCCGGCACGTCATCGTCCCCGGCCTGTCGCGCACCATCCAGTTCGTCTTCGTGACCACCATGATCGGCATGCTGACCTCGATGTTCGGTCTCATCTACGTGATGACCACCGGCGGGCCGGAAGGGTCGACCTACCTGCCCGAGTACTACGTCTGGATCCAGCAGGGACAGATGAACCGGCCCGCCCTCGCCTCCGCCGCCTCCACCGCACTGTTCCTGATCATGCTCGTCGTGGGGCTCGCCCAGATCGGCATCCTGCGACGCGCCGGCAAGGAGGACTGATGACCGGCCCCCGGCTGACCAGATGGGTCGTCGCGGTCCCGATGGCCGCACTCGCCCTGGCCACGATCTACCCGCTGGTGTTCACCACCAACGTCGCCATGAAGACCCGGCGCGAGTACGTCCTCGACCGGTTCTCCCTCGCCGACTCGCTGAGCTTCGCCAACATCGTCAAGGCCTGGACGAGCGTCGGCATGTCCCGGTACTTCCTGAACTCGGTGGTCGTGGTGACGTGCTCGGTCGCGCTGCTGCTGCTGTTCGGGTCGATGGCGGGCTTCGCGCTCGCGCGGCTGACGTTCCGCGGCTCGTCGACGCTCTTCCTCGGCGTGCTGGCCGCGTTGTTCGTGCCGTTCCAGGTGATCATGGTGCCGCTGGCGCGGATCATGGCCGACACCGGCCTGATCGACACCTACCCCGGCCTGGTCCTCGCCTACGTGGCGCAGTTCCTGCCGTTCACGATCTTCCTGCTGACCAGCTACTACTCCACCGTGCCACCGGACATCGTCGACGCCGCGCGGATCGACGGGAACACGGTGTACGGGGTCTACTGGCGGATCATGCTGCCGATCGGTGCTCCCGCGTTGTTGTCGGTCGGCGTGCTCAACGCCCTGTTCTGCTGGAACGACGTGCTCATCTCGTTGCTGATGATGCCGTCCGCCGAGCACCGCACGCTCATGGTCGGAGTCACCTCGTTGCGCGGCCAGTACTCCGACGACATTCCGACGTTCGCGTCCGGTGTGCTCATCGCCGCCATACCGGTGCTGGTCGTCTACCTGTTCCTGCAACGCCAGATCGCCGACGGCGTCACCGCCGGGTCCACGAAGGGCTGACATGCGCATCACTCACTACCGGACCCTCACCACCGTCCACGACTGGGGCCGTCCCGTCGGCGACGCCAACGGCGTCTACGCCGACGGCCGCGTCCGCGTGCCGATCGTCGTCGTCGAGACCGACGAGGGCATCACCGGCGTCGGCCTCGGACCGCACGCGGACATCGAGAACGTCTTCGCCGCCATCGAGGGCGAGGACCCGCGCTCGGTCACCACCCTCTACGACCGCATGCTGCGCCAGGTGTTCAAGGCGGGCCACGCCGGCGCGGTCTTCGGCACCATCGGCGCGCTCGACACCGCCCTGTGGGACATCAAGGCGCAGGCGGCGGGCGAGCCGCTGTGGCGGTTGTTCGGCGGCCGCGACCGCCGCGTGCCCGCCTACGCCTCGGCCCTCGACATCGCGCTGGACGACGACGAGTTCGTCGCCACGTACCAGGAGTACGCCGACCGCGGACTGCGCGCGGCGAAGGTGAAGGGCGGCCTCGACATCGAGCAGGACCGCTACCGCCTCACCCTGGTCCGCGACGTGCTGGCGAAGGCCAGCCGCGGCGCGCGGCCGAGCCTCATGCTCGACGTCAACGAGACCTGGACCCGCAAACAGGCGGTGCGGCACGTCAGCGAGATCGAACGCACCCTCGACCTGACCTGGATCGAGGAACCGGTCCGCCGCTGGGACGCCGAGGGCCACGCCGCCGTCGGCCGCGGCATCCGCGCCTCCGTCGCCACCGGCGAGAACCTCACCGGCCTGGAACAACACCGCGCGCTGATCGCGGCGGGCGCCGTGGACATCGTGCAGACGGCCGCGGTCTGGGGCATCACGCACTTCCTGCGGGTCGCCACGCTCGCACACGCCCACGACCTGCCCGTGAGCCCCATCGGCACCACCCCGGTGGGCCTGCTGCACGCCGCCACCTCCCTGCCGAACCACCTGGTGAGCGAACTGCAGGACCTCCGGCCCCCGCAGGGGGTCTCGGTGGACCTGCACGTCGAGGACGGCGCCTACGTCCTCGGCGACACCCCCGGCCTGGGCGTGCGCATCGACGAGGAGGCCATCGCCGCGGCGAGCCACCTGGTCCCCGACCCGCTGGCCGGCGGTTCGCACATCCGGCCGGAACGCGCCGGCCGCAGGCTGCACCCCGATGAGACCCTCAACAACGCCTGACCCGTTTCCCGAGGAGCCCCAACGTGACGACACCCCAGCGATTCGGCATGGTCATCCGGCTGCGCCCGGAGAAGCGCGAGGAGTACCTGCGGCTGCATTCGGCCGTCTGGCCCGCCGTCGAGAAGACCATGCTCGACGCCAACATGCGCAACTTCACGATCTTCCTGCACGACGACCTGCTCTTCGGCTACTACGAGTACATCGGTGACGACCACGAGGCCGACCAGGCCCGCATCGCCGCCGACCCGGAGACCCAGCGGTGGTGGACCCTCACCGACCCGTGCCAGGAGTCGCTGGTGGAGCGCGGTTCCGGCAGCTGGTGGGCGCCGATGCAGGAGGTCTGGCACCTGGGCGACCCGGCGTAGGCCTGACCGGATTCGGTTGCGCGCCAGCGCGGTCGGTGGGTCGCGGCCTCAGCCGCGGCCCACGTGCCAGCGCCGCAACGCGGTCAGCACGTCGCGGCGCAAGTCGCTGCCGCCCACGTGCCTACGCGCCAAACGCGGTCAGCGCGCCGCCGCGGTCAGCGCGAACGCGGTCAGCGCGCCGCCGCGGTCAGCGCGCCGCGGTTCCGTTGCGCACCAAGGCCGTCAGCGCGCCTCGCCGCCGTCGCCGCGCCCCACGTGCTCACGCAGCCACCGCTCGGTCGTGTTGACGTGCATGAGGGCCGCGGCCTGCGCGAGCGCGGCGTCCCGGTCGGCCAGCGCCTGGTAGATCGCCTCGTGCTCGGCGAGCGTGCGGCTGGCCGCGTGGTCGTCGACCAGTCCGCGCCACACCCTGGCGCGGATCGTGCGGCTGGAGATGCCCTCCAGCAACGTGGTCAGCGTGGCGTTGCCGGTGGCGGCGACGACCGCGCGGTGGAACGCGGCGTCGTGCGAGTTGAGCAGCTCCACGTCGTCGCGGGCCGCGCGCATCGCGTGGAGGTGCCGTTCGACCTCGGTCAGTTCGCGGGCGGAGATGCGGGTGGCGGCGAGGCCGGTCGCGATCGGCTCGAAGAGCCTGCGCACCTCGGTGAGTTCGAGCAGCGTGTCGCCGCGCAGCAGTTCCACGGCGGAGGAGATGCCGCCGAGCAGCACCTCCGGCTCCAGGCTCGTCACGTAGGTGCCGTCGCCGCGCCGGATCTCCAGCACGCGCGCCACCACCAGCGCCTTGACCGCCTCGCGCATCAGGTTGCGGGACAGGCCCAGCTCGGCCGCCAGCTGCTGTTCGGGCGGGAGCTTCGAGCCCGGCGGCAGCTCACCCGACCCGATCAGGTCTCTGATGCGGTCGATGGCCTTGTCGGTCAGTGACACCGCAGGAGGGTAGCAAGACATCCCATCTCTGCCAAAGAGATGGGATGTCGTCCGCCCCAAAGCGAGGTGACCCCCAAAGCCGCTACCTGCATTTGGTCGTACTTTGGCCGTCGACCGTGGACATTCCAACCGCCAGTGGCCTATAAATCCATCCCATGTCCGCCTACGAACTGTTGCCTCGCGGACACGCCGCTGACACACGAGGGGGAACGATGACCGAGCTGATCACCGCGGTCGATGCGGTGGACGTGCGGTTCCCCACGTCACGCGAGCTCGACGGCTCCGACGCGATGAACCCGGAGCCCGACTACTCGGCCGCCTACGTCGTCATCCGCACGAGCGAGGGCGCGGAAGGCCACGGGCTCGCTTTCACCGTGGGCCGGGGCAACGACGTCGAGGTGGCCGCCGTGCGCGCGCTGGCTCCCCTGGTGACCGGGCTGTCGGTGGACGACGTCCTCGGCGACCTCGGCGCTTTCTCGCGCAGGCTGACCGGGGACAGCCAGCTGCGGTGGCTCGGGCCGGAGAAGGGCGCCATCCACATGGCCGCGGCCGCGATCGTCAACGCGGTGTGGGACCTCTACGGCCGCCGGGAGGGCAAGCCCGTGTGGCAGCTGCTCTCCGAGCTGTCGCCGGAGCAGCTGGTCGACCTCGTCGACTTCCGCTACCTCGAAGACGCGCTCACCCGTGACGAGGCGCTGGACATCCTCCGCCGCGCCGAACCGGGACGCGCCGCGCGCACCGCGCACCTGCTGCACCACGGTTATCCCGCGTACACGACCACGCCCGGCTGGCTGGGCTACGACGACGAGAAGCTCGTCCGGCTGTCCAGAGAGGCCGTCGCGGACGGTTTCACCCTGATCAAGCTGAAGGTCGGCGCCGACGCCGAGGACGACCTGCGCCGCCTGCGCCTGGCCCGGGAGGCGGTGGGGCCCGGCATCAGGATCGCCGTCGACGCCAACCAGGCGTGGGGCGTGCGGCAGGCGATCGACTGGATGGCCAAGCTCGCACCGTACGACCCGTACTGGATCGAGGAGCCGACCTCGCCCGACGACATCCTCGGCCACGCCACCATCCGGCGGGCGGTGTCGCCGGTGAAGGTCGCGACCGGCGAGCACGTCCACAACCAGGTGATGTTCAAGCAGCTGCTCCAGCTCGACGCGATCGACGTCCTGCAGCTCGACGCCAGCCGCACCGCGGGCGTCACCGAGAACATCGCCGTCCTGTTGCTGGCGGCCAAGTTCGGCGTCCCGGTCTGCCCGCACGCGGGCGGCGTCGGGCTGTGCGAGATGGTGCAGCACCTGGCGATGTTCGACTACGTCGCCGTCAGCGGCACCACCGAGAACCGCGTCATCGAGTACGTCGACCACCTGCACGAGCACTTCACCGACCCGGTGCACGTGCACGACGGTCACTACCTCGCGCCGACGGCGCCCGGCATCAGCGCCGAGCTGCACCCGGCGTCCGTCGCCGCGCACCGCTACCCCGACGGACCCGTCTGGAACCACGCCTCCGATCCCGCCACCCGTTAGGAGATCCGCCGTGCACACCAGATCTCGCACCTGCCTGGGCATCGTCACCGTCCTCGCCGCCGTCCTGAGCGCCTGCGGCACCTCGGGTTCCGGGACAGGCGGCGGCGCCGCGGTGGTCGGCGTCGACTACCCGCGGTCCGACACCGACTTCTGGAACTCCTACATCAAGTACACCCCGGAGTTCGCGAAGGAACTGGGCCTGGAGCTCAAGACCACCAACTCGCAGAACGACGTCGCGAAGCTCACCGCCAACGCCCAGACGTTCATCAGCCAGGGCGTGAAGGGCGTCGCGATGGCCCCGCAGGACACCGCGGCCATCGCGCCCACGCTGGAACAGCTGGCGGCCAAGAAGATCCCGGTCGTCACGGTCGACACGCGGCCGGACAGCGGTGACGTGTTCATGGTCGTCCGCGCCGACAACCGGGCCTACGGCGAGAAGGCCTGCCGGTTCCTCGGGGCGAAGCTCAGCGGCAAGGGCAAGGTCGTGATGCTGCAGGGCGATCTCGCGTCGATCAACGGCCGGGACCGCACCGAGGCGTTCAACGACTGCATGAAGAAGAACTACCCCGGCATCACCGTGCTCGGCGAGGCCACGAACTGGGACGGCGCGGTCGCGGCGCAGAAGCTGCAGACCGACCTCACCGCCAATCCGGACATCAAGGGCGTCTACATGCAGTCGAGCTTCGCGCTCTCCGGCACGCTGCAGGTGCTCAAGCAGAAGAACCTGCTGGTCGCCCCGACCGACCCCAAGCACGTCTTCATCGTCTCCAACGACGGGATTCCCGAGGAGCTCAAGGACATCGCCGACGGCCAGATCGACGCGACCGTCTCGCAGCCGGCCGACCTCTACGCCAAGTACGCCCTGCAGTACCTGAAGGCCGCGATCGACGGCAAGACGTTCGAGCCCGGCAAGACCGACCACGACAGCACGATCGTCAAGGTCCGCGACGGGCTGCTGGAGGACCAGCTCTCCGCTCCCCTGGTGACCTCCGACGGCGGCACCTACGACGGCGTGTCCAGCCTCAAGCACGACGACAAGTCCCTGTGGGGCAACAAACTCAGCTGAGCAGAGGACGACATGGTTGCAGCGCCACCCGTCGTCGAGGCGACGGGCGTGACGAAGCGGTACGGGTCCACCGTGGCCCTGCACGAGGCCGCCATCAGGATCGAGCAGGGCCAGACCCACGCACTGGTGGGGCGGAACGGGGCGGGCAAGTCGACGCTGGTGTCCGTCCTCACCGGACTGCAGGCGCCGGACGAGGGCACCATCGCGTTCGGCGGCGAACCCGCACCCAAGCTCACCGACCGCGACGCGTGGCGGCAGCGGGTGGCCTGCGTCTACCAGAAGTCCACGATCATCCCCGACCTCACGGTCGCGGAGAACCTGTTCCTCAACCGGCACGACCACGGCCGCAGCGGCCTGATCAGCTGGAAGTCCGTGCGCCGCAAGGCGAGGGACCTGCTCGACACCTGGTCGGTCGACGTGGACGTGCGGCTGCCGGCCGGTGATCTGGACGTCGAGCAGCGCCAGTTCGTGGAGATCGCGCGGGCGCTGTCGTTCGGGGCGCGGTTCATCATCCTCGACGAACCGACCGCCCAGCTCGACGCCGCCGCGATCGCCCGGCTCTTCCGCCGGATCACCGAGCTGCAGCAGCAGGGCGTCACGTTCCTGTTCATCAGCCACCACCTGCAGGAGGTCTACGAGATCTGTGACACCGTCACGGTGTTCCGCGACGCCCGGCACGTGCTGACCGCCCCGGTCGGCGAGCTGCCCAGGGCCGACCTGGTCGCGGCCATGACCGGCGAGGTGGCGGCGGAGACCGGTGCCGCCCACCGCGCTCCGGCCGTGCACTCCGCGCCCGTGCTGGAGCTGACGAACGCGTCGTTGCCCGGCACGTACGAGGACGTGTCGTTCCGGGTCCACGCGGGCGAGATCGTCGGTCTGGCCGGAGCGGCGAGCAGCGGGCGGGTCGAGATCGCGGAGACGATCGCGGGCCTGCGCGCCGCGACCTCAGGCGTGGTGGAGATCGCGGGCACCCGGCCGAAGCCGGGCAGCGTGCCCGCGGCGCTGAAGGCGGGCGTCGGGTTCGTGCCGCAGGACCGGCACCACCAGGGTTACGTGGCGCAGATGTCCATTGCGGACAACGGTACCCTGACCATCCCGGACCGGCTGGGCCGCGCCGGGTTCATCGACGGGCGCCGGCGTGACGGGTTCGCCCGCGACATGATCGGCCGGCTCGCGATCAAGACACCGGGGCCGGAGCTGCCGGTCTCCGGCCTTTCCGGCGGCAACCAGCAGAAGGTCGTGATGGCCCGCGCCCTCGCGAACGACCCCGGGCTGCTGGTGATGATCAACCCGACCGCCGGCGTCGACGTGCGGTCCAAGGAGTTCCTCCTCGGCAAGGTCGAGGAGATCGCCGAGTCCGGCGCGGGCGTGCTCATCGCCTCCGACGAGCTCGACGACCTGCGTCTGTGCGACCGGGTCCTGGTGGTGTTCCAGGGCCGCGTGGTCGCCGAGATCCCGCGCGGCTGGCACGACCACCGGCTGGTGGCCGCGATGGAAGGAGTGGACCTCGATGGCTGACACCGCCGCACCCGCCACCACCGTGGCCGGCCGGAGGATCGCCTTCGCCCGCCTGCGCGACCTCGCGCTGATCCCCGCGATCATCGTCATCGCGATCGTCGGCCAGCTCGTCAGCCCCGTCTTCCTGCGCGGCGACAACCTGATCAACGTGCTGCAGACCATGTCGGAGATCGCGATCCTGGTCCTGGCGCAGACGCTGGTGCTGATCGTCAAGAAGATGGACCTCTCGCTGGAGTCCACGGTCGGGCTCGCACCCGGCATCGCCGCGTGGCTCACCGTGCCGGTCGGCGCGGGTCACGGCCTCGGGCTGGTGCCGGGCGGCTGGTCGGTGCCGATCACGCTGGCGGTCGGCGTGATCGTCGGCGTGATCAACGCGTTGTTCATCATCCGGTTCGGGCTCAACGGGTTCATCGTCACGCTCGGCATGCTGATCGTCCTGCGCGGCATCCTGACCGGCGTCTCCGGCGGCCAGACCTTCTTCCGGCTGCCGAAGTCCATGCTCTACCTCGGCACCGCGGAGTGGCTCGGCCTGCCCGCGTCGGTCTGGCTGTGCCTGCTGCTGTTCGCCGCGGGCATCGTCGTGCTCGGCTTCACGAGCTTCGGCCGGTCCCTCTACGCGATCGGCGGCAACGTCGACGCGGCGAAGGCGGCGGGCATCCGCACCGACCGGGTGCTGTGGATCGTGATCGTGACGGCGAGCCTGCTCGCCGCGCTCAGCGGCCTGCTGCTGTCCGGGCGGCTCGCCTCGGTCGCCTCCGCGCAGGGCAACGGCTACATCTTCACCGTGTTCGCCGCCGCGGTGATCGGCGGCATCTCGCTCAACGGCGGCAAGGGCACGATGTTCGGCGCCTTCACCGGCATCCTGCTGCTGTTCATGATCCAGAACGTGCTGACGCTGGCCGGTGTGCCCGCCCAGTGGATCGGCGCGCTCAACGGCACGATCATCCTCATCGCGCTGGCCCTGTCCCGCGTCACCGGCGGCAAGGCCCAGGACTAGGAGTTCTCGTGGCACCCTTGAACCGCAGGCGTTTCCTCGCCGCCACCGCGCTCACCGCCGGAGCCACGGCGTTGCCGGGCGGCGCGGCGAGAGCCGCCGCGGTACCGGACCGCGGAATCCTCGACACGAGCCCGGCGTCGTCGTGGACGGACGGTTTCCTGACCGGCAACGGCGAGTACGGCGCCGTGCTGCACGGTGCGCCCGCCGCGGAGAAGGTGATCTTCAACTACCACCGGCTCGTGCTGCCCAACGGCACCCGCTCGGTCACCCCGCCGGTGATCTCCGGACGGCTGAACGGCGTGCGGGACAAGGCGCTCGCGGGTGACTACGCCGGTGCGAACAGGGACTTCGCGAACGGCTGGTCCCTGCGCTGGACCCAGACCTACCACCCCGCGTACGAGCTGCGGATCACCACGTCCGGCCTGACCGCGGCGAACTACAGCCGCACCACCGACTTCCGCACGGGCGAGGTCACGTCGAGCTGGACCGACGGCGCGGGCACGTGGACGCGCCGGGCGTTCGTCTCCCGTGCGGACAAGGTGATCGTCCACGAGCTGCTGCCCGCGCCCGGCCGCACGATCGACACCGCGCTGAGCGTGAACACCGCGCTGGACGGAGCCCCGTCGAGCGTCGGCTACACCACCCTCGCCACGATCTCGAACGGCAACGGCTACCTGAACCTGCGCGGCACCTACCCGTCCGGGCAGGGCGCGTTCGGCTACGAGGGCGTCACCAGGGTCGTCCCCACCGGCGGAACGGTCACCGCGAGCGGCGCCACGATCGTCGTGGCCGGTGCGAGCAGGCTGCTGCTGCTCACGAAGCTCGACCGGTACGAGTCACCGAACGCCTGGGACGCCAAGCCGTTGCACGCGGCGCTGGCCGCCATCAGCGGCGACTACGCGACGCTGCTCCCCCGGCACACCGCGATCCACACCGCGATGTACGACCGTTCGCGGCTGGACCTCAACGTGTCCGACGCCGACCGGAAGCTCCCCACCGGCGACCTGATCGCCCGGCAGAACAACAACAAGAGCGTCATCGACCTCGCGTTGCTGGAACGGCTCTACGACTCCGGCCGCTACCTCTTCATCAGCTCCAGCGGTGTCCTGCCGCCGCGGCTGACCGGCATCTGGACGGGCACGTGGTCGGGTGCCTGGGCCGACGACTTCACCACCGACGCCAACGTCAACCTCCAGGTCGCGGGCGGCAACATCCTCGACACGACCGAGGCCATGCAGGGCTACTTCACCCTGATCCTCGGCCAGCTCGCGCACTGGCGCACCAACGCGCGAAACCTCTACGGCGCACGCGGTTTCCTCGCTCCGTCCCGCACCGACGGCGAGTACGGCCACATGCTGCACTTCGACAGCGGCTTCCCCGGCCAGACGTGGACCGGCGGCGCCGACTGGCTGCTCTACCCGCTGCTCGAGTACTACCAGGTCACCGGCGACCAGGCGTTCCTGCGCGACCGGCTCGGCCCCGCGCTGATGGAGCTCGCGCTGTTCTACGAGGACTTCCTGACCCGCACCGACTCCAGCGGCAAGGTCGTGTTCGTGCCGTCGTTCTCGATGGAGAACGCGCCGAGCAACACCGGCGTGCTGCTGTCCATCAATGCCACCGGCGACATCATGGCCGGCAAGCACGCCCTGCAGGCCGCGATCTGGGCCGCCGAGACGCTCGGTGTCGACTCCGACGGCGTGCGGCGCTGGAAGGCGTTGCTGGCCAAGATGCCCGCGTACCGGACCAACAGCGACAACGCGCTCGCCGAGTGGTCGTGGCCGGGTCTGAACGACCAGTACAACCACCGGCACGTGCAGCACCTGTACGGCGCCTGGCCGTTGCACGAGATCAACCCCGAGGAGACGCCCGACCTCGTCCGCACCGCTCTGCGGGCGCTGGAGGTGCGCGGCGACCAGAACATCTCCGCCCACGGCAGCCTGCACCGCGCCCTGGCGGGCGCGCGGCTCAAGGACGGCGGCAAGGTCTACGACAACCTGCGCAAGATCATCGGCAACAACATGGTCTTCCGGTCGCTGATGACCTCGCACAACCCGAACCTCGACATCTACAACGCCGACGCGGCCAACGCGATCCCGGGCGTGCTGGCCGAGGCGTTGCTCTACTCGCGGCCCGGCGTGCTGGAGCTGCTGCCCGCCCTGCCGGGACAGCTCACCAAGGGCACGATCACGGGTGTGCGGGCGCGTGGCCGGATCCGCGTGCACAGCCTCAGCTGGGACCTGGCCGCCCGCACGGTCACCGCGTCGGTCACCTCCGACGTCGACCAGACCGTCACGCTCATCAGCCGTCGCGGCATGGCGTCGGTGACCACTACGGCGCCGGTCGCCCCGTCACCGGTCGGCCCGCACGCTCGCCAGCTCACCCTGACCGCCGGCCAGCGCACGGACGTCACCGTGTCGCTGCAGGGCGGCTGGTTCCGGCTGGCCAACCGCAACAGCGGCAAGGTGCTCGACGTGAACGGCGCGAGCACCGCCGACGGCGCCAAGGTCATCCAGTGGACCTGGTCGGGCAGCACCAACCAGCAGTGGCAGCTGCTGCCCAACGCCGACGGCTCGTTCCGGCTCTCCGCCCGGCACAGCGGCCTCGTGCTCACCGCCGGGTCCACCCAGGGCGCCCAGCTCGAACAGCGGGCCGACACCGGCGGCAACGACCAGTGGTGGAAGCTCGTCGACGCCGGCGGCGGTCAGGTCACCCTCGTGAACGTGCGCACCGGGTGGTGCGCGGACGTCGACGGCAGCTCGAAGTCCGACGGCGCCAAGGTGATCCAGTGGCCGGCCAACGGCGTCGCGAACCAGCAGTGGCAGGTCGTCTGGGTCTGACGAACCTCAGTTGCTGATGCAGTTCCACGTCACGAACCACTCGGTGAACTCGGGCTCGTCGGAGTACTTGGCGAAGAGGTCCCGCGGCTTGGTCTCGCGAGCCCGGAAGCCGTACTTCTCCACGCACCTCCGGTCGGCCTCTGGCTGCGTCCACCGCACCGCCTCGTCGTACCTCGGCCTGGTCATGCCGTAGTGACCGGTGGACACGTCGTAGGTGACGGAAGCGGCATTCGCGGGTGCGACCCCGAGAGACATCGCCGCGCTCACCGCGAGGACGGCGACTACCGCCCTGCTTGCCCTGACACGCATGGAACCTCCTGCGGAACACGTCTGTGATCCACAGTCTTCGGACCGGCGACGCCGCTGCTCAAGGCGTCCCGGCCGAGTTCCGCGTTGTTCGGGGATCTGTCCGGCATCCTCGGCAGCGCTCTCACCGGTTCAGGCGACCGGGATCCCCGGCGTCACCGCGGCGCACCAGCCACGCCTCGGTGATGTGGGCGAACATGGCCTCCCGCGCGCCCTCCCCGTCACGCGCGGCAACGCACTCGTAGACGCGCCGGTGACCGCGGTTGGACGCCTGGCACAGCTCGCGGTCGCTCCTGCCCTGGTACCCGGCCGTGGTGATGGCCTGACCCTGCAACGACCGCACGACACCGCGGGCGATCCGGTTGCCCGACGCCTGCATGATCACGTCGTGGAACAGCCGGTCGTGCTCCTCGTACGCAGGCGTGTCGCCGACCAGCTCGTCCATCCGGTCCACCAGGGCCCGCAGCCGCTCCACCGTGTCCGGTCCGGCGGTGCGCGCGGCGACCTGCGCCATGTCGGACTCCAGCAACCGCCGGGTCACCACGAGGTCGTCGAGGATCGCGAGACTGTCGTCCCCGGCGATCGCGGCACCGAGCACCAGCTCGTCGAGCATCTTCCACTGCGCCGGCGGGTTCACCCTCGTGCCGGAGCCCTGGCGCACCTGGACCAGGCCCTTCTCCTGCAGGACCTTGACCGCCTCGCGGACCACGGACCTGCTCACCGCGAACGTCTCGCAGAGCACCGGCTCCGGCGGCAGGGCGATGCCCGTGGGGTAGCTGCGCCGGACGATCCGCTGCGCCAGCTCGGCGGTGACCGCCGCGGCGAGACTGGCCGGTCTCCGCGTCCACTCCGGACTCGCCGGCCTGCCCCGTTCCGGCTGGTGCCCTGTCGCTGTCACCTGCGCAGAGTGGCACAGGTCACCCGCACCGGCAGAGCGAGCCGGCCAGCGCACGAGGTTCTGCGGAAGTCGTTCCGAAGACTGCTGAAGTCTGAGCGTGAGGCGGTTGCACACCGGTGAATTTCGGATTTCAGCGTGTCACCCTGTCGGTGCCACCTTACTCCGAAAGGACCAACAATGCCGAAGTTCGTCGCGAAGCGCTCGGCCCTCGCCGCCGCGGTGGTCGCCGCCGCGGCCGCGCTCCTCGGGGCTCCCGCCGCTCACGCCGACTCGCCCAACGGTCAGCACATCGTCGCCTTCTCGAAGGTGCCGTCGGAGACCAAGAGCGTGCTCCTCGACCGCTCGAACAGCTCAAGCGCCCCCAGCTCCACCATCTGCCTGCGGAACCTGCCGTCCGGCCAGTCGTACAGCTCCAGCGCGCACGTCGACAACGACTCGACGCCCCAGCTCACGTTCTACTCCTCCTCCGACTGCTCGCGCGGTGCGCAGAGCAGCGGGTTCATCGACGTCCACCACGACAACCTGACCAAGGTCTGGGTGTCCTGGCGCAACTACCACCCGTACTGGGGTCACGTCGGCCTGGCCGGCTGAGCAGCTTCACCGCGGAACCGCCGAGGCCGTCCACGGCCTCGGCGGTTCCGCTGTCCTCTGTGGACCGGATCAGGCGGTCGTCCCGGTGACCGCGCTGCCCGACTTCGTGACGTAGTACGTGACCTTGGTACCGCTCCAGTAGTGGAACGTGAGCGTCACGCGCTGGTTGTCCTTGACCGCGGCGAAGAAGTCCGGCGTCACGACGGTCTTGCGATCGGTGTAGTTGGGCACGAACGTCTTGTCGAACTCCTTGAAGGACGTCCAGTCGTTGGGGCCGGCGAACGTGCCGTCGTCGTACTTGGCCTCCATCGTGGCCAGCTGGTCACCGCGGTAGTTCGTCGGGATCTCGAACTTGTCGGTGGTACCGGTGGCGTTGGACAGCACCGGCGGGTCGTAGGTGATGACGTAGAACCGCCACGGCACCCCTTGCGAGAACCGGGCCGTCAGGATCGCGTTGACCCCATAGGTCCGCGAGCCGCTCAGCTTCGTCAGCGCCGAGGCGGTCAGGGTGAGCTGGTCACCGTCGAGCGTGTAGTCACGGCCGCGCGCCAGGGCGATGCTGCCGTTGTACAGACCCGTGAACGACGCGCCGTTGAGGTTCAGCTTGATCGTCCTCGCGGTGATGGAACTGGGCTTCGCGAGGAACACCTGGTCGGTGAAAGCGGTGGCGGACCGCGTCGTCCAGCTCGACTTGAGCTGCGCGTAGAGCTCCGGGTCCTTCCACTGGAACGCGGTGCGGTCGAAGTGCTGGCCGTTGTCCCACAGCATGGTGGTGATCTTCTTCGTACGGGCGTAGTAGCCGATGTACTCGAAGAACTTCAGCTTCTCGCCCTGCTCGATGGTGCCGGTGTGCCGGTCGAACCCGAGCAGCCCGTACTCACCGAGGATCACCGGGATCCCGCGCGCGATGAAGCTGTTGTACACGCGGTCGAACGAGTCGGTGTCGTACTGCTGGGCGGTGGCGTCGTAGCGGATGCCACCGGCGACGTTCGCGCTGAACGGCCAGTAGCCGTAGGAGTGCACGGTCGCGGCCAGGTTCGGGTCGTTCAGCCCCCGGATCTGCGTCACCAGCGGGTCGATCAGCTCCTGCTCGGACGAGGTGTGCAGGGTCGGCAGGACCAGCAGCCGGGTGGCGTTGTTGCCGCCCGACCGGCGCACGACGTCGTGGAACGAGGCGTTCAGCTCGGCGTTGAGCGCGATCTCCTGGGCCTTGCCGGTGCTCCCGGCGAACTGCGGCTCGTTCCAGCTCTCGAAGGTCAGCTTCGGCCCGAACTCGGTGAAGGCGGCCGCCAGCTGCGCCCACATCTTGCCGAACTGGTCGAGCACCTGGTCGTGCCGGGCGGGCATCTGCGACATCCACAGCCACGAGTCGTGGTGGATGTTGGTCAGCACGTACAGGTCGCGTGCCAACGCCCAGCGCACGACCTCCTTGACCCTGGCCAGGTATTCCGGCTCGATGGTGTAGTCCGGCGCCGGGCCGACGTGCACGTTCCACGTGACGGGAATGCGGATGCTCTTGAAGCCCTGGGCCTTCACGTTGTCCAGCAACGCTTCCGTGACGCGCGGGTTGCCCCACGACGTCTCGTCCTGGCCGGTCGCGTCGAGCGTGTTGCCGAGGTTCCAGCCCGGCTGCATCGCCGCGGTGAGTTCCATCGCGGTGAGCTGCTTCCCGCCGTGCACGCACGTGACACCGTTGAGCGAGAACGACAACGGTGCCGTGTTCGCGGCGCCCTTGGTGCCCATGAAGCCGAACTTCACCGTCTCCTGGGACGCGATCTTGGCGTTGTAGCCGGCGTCGGTGGCGGTGACCTGGCCGTCGGACTCGGTGAGCTGCGCGTGCCAGGCCCTGCCCGCCTGCTGGCCGGACGGCCACTCCCAGGTCAGCTTCCACCCGTCGACGGCGGCACCGGTGTTGGTAACGGCGACGTCGGCCTGGAAGCCGCCCTCCCACTGACCGGTCACCGTGTACGTGACCTTGCAGCCGGCCTCCGCCGCGGCGGCCGGGCTCGCGGTCGCGACCACGAGGCTCGTGGCCAGCGTCATGACGGAGGCCAGGACGGCACCGAGCCGTCGCCGAGTTGTGCGTGTCTTGCCGGTTGAGGTGAACATCATTGGGCTCCTCAATCTCAGGCGACGTACTCGAACCAGTCGAAGTGAACGGTGCCGGTCGCGGCGTACACGCCGATGACCCGTCCGGTGAAGCCGCCGGCCACCTCGGTCGAGAGGTACCGGCCGTCGAGGGTCGCGAGCACGGTGAACGTGCCGTCGGGTTCCTCGACCCCGAAGGAGATCGTGTCCGGACCGGACCGCGCGTCGCGGAGCTCGCGCGCCTCGTCCACCGCGACGCCGAGCACGAGCGGTCCGTCCGGCACCGGCCGGGAGGCCACGACCGTCCGCAGTGGACCGATGCGGGCGAGCACCTTCACCTCGCCGGACGTCACCTCGATCTCGTAGTGGTGTTCCTCGTCGTACCGGACGGCCAGACCGCCACTTCCGCTCGCGGGATCGATCAGCGTCCGGGCGCGGCACGACAGGTGCTGCTGACGGCGTCCCGTGAACACGACGGCGGGATCGTCCACACCGGACCCGCGGGCGTGCAGGGTGAGCCAGCCGGAGCGTTCCTTCGTGGTGCAGTACTGCTCGGAGCGGTCACGCACGGAGATCCAGCACGGTCGCAGCTCGCTGTCCTCGAAGTCGTCCCGCTCGGTCACCGCGGTGGCGGCAGGACCGGAGACGAGCTCTCCGACGACCGGCCAGCCGTCGACCCAGGTCACCGGGGCGAGGAACGTCTCCCGGCCGAGCACGTGCCAGCCGGGCGTGCCGCCACCCGGCCGCACACCGAGCAGCACCATGTACCACGATCCGTCCGGCCCCTGCACCAGATCGGCGTGACCGGTGTTCTGGACGGGCTCGTCGGTGCTGCGGTGCGACAGGATCGGGTTGGCCGGGCACGGTTCGAACGGACCTTCCGGCGACGAGCCGCGGGCGACCGAGATGCCGTGGCCGCGCTCGGTGCCCCCCTCGGCGATCAGCAGGTACCAGTACTCGCCGATCCGGTACAGGTGCGGCGCTTCCGGAGCCTTGGCGCCGGGCGTGCCGGACCAGAGCCGTTTCGACTCGCCGAGCGTCTCACCCGTGGCCAGGTCGATCCGGTACTGCCCCACGCCCGCGACGGTGCACCAGCAGTTGCCCTCGTCGTCCCACGCGAGGTCCGGGTCGATGCCGCCGACGTCGGGCAGGCGGATCGGGTCGGACCACGGCCCGGCCGGGTCGGTGGCGGTGAACACCATGTTGCCGCCGCCGTGGCTGACGCTCGTGACGATCAGCCAGAACCGGCCGTCGTGATGGCGCAGCGTCGGCGCGTAGATCCCCGCCGAAGACGGCATTTCGGTGGGCAGCATCAGCTGGCTCGGCCGGTCCAGCGCGTTGCCGATCTGCGTCCAGTGCACCAGGTCCCGGCTGTGGAAGACCGGAATGCCGGGGAAGTACTCGAAACTGGAGCACACCAGGTAGTAGTCCTCCCCCACCCGGCACACGCTCGGGTCGGGGTGCATTCCGGGGATCACGGGGGTCGTCACGCGTCAGCTCCTTTGGTCGTGAGCCGGTACAGCACGGCGGAAGGTGCGGTGGGCAGCGTCACCACGAGCTCGCCGGTCCGCCACTGCGCCGAGGCCGCGGTGCCGCTCGGGTAGAGGACCTCGACGTCCACATCGGACAGACCGGGCAACGGCAGGGTCACCGTGCCCTCGTCGCCGCGACGCCGCCAGACGGTGACGTAGGTGGTGGACGGTGCCGACATGGCCAGGGCGACCCACGGGTCGTCCCAGCCGGGCAGGCCGAGCGGCCACGCCGGAACCGCCCGGGCGAGGTCGGCCCGGATGGTCTTGTACACGGCCGTCGCCTCGCCGACGAGAGCCAGTGCCTCCGGCTGGAGCTCCAGGATCCGGCCGGACAGGTGGATCCGGCCGAGCAGCGCGTTCGCCATGGTGACGGCGACCTCGTCGAGCGAGTCCTGCGGTAGCGGGTACGACCAGACCGCGGCCTGCTCCGGGTTGACCGCGGTGGGCGCCGAGGCCGCGATGGCCGCGTAGCGCACCGCGTCCTGCTGGTCGCTGGTGGACTGGATCTGCGTCCTGGACAGCATCGCGTGGTCCATCCGCATGCCGCCGGAGGAGCAGTTCTCGATCACCAGGTGCGGATGGCGGTCCAGGACGTCGTCGAGCCAGTCGAGGAGTGCGCGGTTGTGGCCGAGCAGGCCGTCGGCCGGCGTCTCGTCGGACGTGGCACTGGTGCCGGAACCCGCGTCGATGTTGTAGTCGAGCTTGAGGTAACCCACGCCCCACTCGCCGACCACGCGGTCGACCACCTCGTCCAGATGCGCACGGGCGGCGGGATGGCGCAGGTCGAGATGATGCCGGTCGCTCTCGACGACGCGCACGCCGTCGCGGCGGAAGAACGCCTCGTCCGGCAGGGACTTCGCGAGAGGACTCCGCACCCCGATCACCTCGGGTTCGAGCCACAGTCCGGGCACCATGCCGCACGCCCGGATGTGCGTCAGCACCTCCTGGATGCCGTCCGGACCGGGGAAGCGGGAACGCGACGGCAGCCACTCGCCCACGCTGGGCCACCAGCTCTCGTCCACCTCGGCGTACCAGCCCGCGTCGATGACGAAGTACTCCGCGCCCGCCTGCGCCGCGGCGTCGATCAACGGCAGCAGCTTGGCCGTGGTGGGATCGCCCATCAGGCAGTTCATGTAGTCGTTGAAGATGACCGGCAGGTGCTCGTGGTCGGAATGCGGCCGGCGGGCGATCCGGCGGTACCGGGTCAGCGCGGCGAAGGCGTCGTCCGGTCCGCCGTCGGCGCTGAACGCCAGCGCGGCGGGCACCGTGCGGAACTCGGCGCCGGGTTCGAGACGACGGCGCCAGCCGTGCGCGCGCTCGTTGGGGCCGAACAACGCCACGTAGGCGGCACCCCGGTTGTCGCCGCACTCCCAGCGCCAGCCGCCGCCGTTGTGCTCGATCTGCCACACCCACGAGCGACCCGACTCGCGGTCGGTCAGCCCGCCCATCGGCAGATGCCCGCAACTCGACCAGACACCCTGTCCGGCGAGGACGAACGCGCCCTTGCTGCGGTTGTGCTCGACGTTGTCGCGTCCGCTCAGGTCGGGCGACGTCAGCCGCACCGGTTCGCGGCGCCAGCGGCACTCCGCGAGCCAGTCGTTCTCCGCCCACAGCACGTCGGCGGTGTCCGGCGGTCCGGGCGTGAGGCGGTCCGCCACCAGCGACGAGACCGACTCCAGGTGCAGCGCGGCGTTCCCCTCGTTGCGCAGCAACACCTCACCGCGCAGCACCGGCACACCGTCGGGCGAGCGGTAGGTCAGCTCGGCGGTCAGGCCGGTCTCCTCGTCGTGCAGCTCGACGACGAGCACATGCCAGTCCTTCTCCCGCACCGCTTCGTGCGCCCGGTAGCGCAGCCGTTCGCCGATGGACGTGTCGACCA
The DNA here is from genome assembly GCF_053601075.1 of Lentzea sp. NPDC004789. Classification (NCBI taxonomy): domain Bacteria; kingdom Bacillati; phylum Actinomycetota; class Actinomycetes; order Pseudonocardiales; family Pseudonocardiaceae; genus Lentzea; species Lentzea sp. NPDC004789. The sequence goes on from NZ_JBSGBE010000008.1 coordinate 287,600, forward strand.
GGCGGTTGCCGGACCAGTGCCGGCCGTGGCCGGACACGGTCACCTCGACCGGCGGCCGGGGTTCGGCCAGGTGCACCTCGCTCGGCGCGCCGAGCCGGGCCAGCCGCACCCTGCCGTCGGCGGCGACGTCGAGCTCGCAGCGCAGGGCGTCGTGGCCCCAGTGGATCGTGGTCACCGCAGCGTTTCTCCCCTCAGCACAACGCATCCACCCGGCGGCACTTCCGTCACCGGTCCAGCGGTGATCAGGTCGTGGCCGGCCAGCGGCACGGTTTGCCGACCGTGGTTGAGCACGACGTGCCAGCGCCGCCCGTCCGAGCTCTCCCGCGTGACGGCTTCGACGCCGGACGGCAGCCCCGGCAGCACGGGACCGACCCCGGCCGAGTCGAGCAACCGCGCGACCAGTGCGGCGTAACCGGCCTCGTCGAGCCGCGTGGACAGGTACCAGCCGTGGCCCTCGCCGTAGCCGTGCCGGGTCAGCGCCGGAGCGCCGGCGAGCGCGCCGTGCGTGTACGCGGCGACCGTCTCGGCACCGTGCAGCCGAACGGATTCGCTCCACACCGTGCCGTGCGAACCGTCCGAGAGCGTGATCCGCTCGTCCTGCCGCAGCGGCCGGTACTCCTCGACCCGGATGCCGAGCGCCTGACGCAGTGGCGCGGCCGGATAACCACCGAGCCGCGCATGGAGCCGTTCGTCGACGACCCCGCTGAAGTGCTGGACCAGCAACGTGCCACCGTCCGCCACGTAGCGGCGCAGGTTCTCCGCGCCCGCGTCGGACAGCAGGTACAGCGCCGGGGCCACCACGAACCGGTAGCGACCCAGATCCGTCTCCGGATGCGCGAAGTCGGTGACGACCCCGGCGTCCCACAACGCGCGGTGGGCGTCCCGCAGGGCGGAGTGGTAGTCGAGCTCGGACGAGGGCAGGCCGTCCGAGTTCAGCGCCCACCACGCGTCGGAGTCGTGCAGCACGGCCACCTGGGCCGTGACGGTCGATCCGGCGAGCTCGGCGAGGCGTGCCACGGCCGCACCGGTCGCCGTCACCTCGGCGAAGACGCGGCTGTCCGGCCCGGCGTGCGGGACCATCGCCGAGTGCCACTGCTCGGCACCCGCCTTCGACTGCCGCCACTGGAAGAACAGCGCCCCTTCGGAACCGCGCGCGATGTGGGCCAGCGAATGCCGCAGGATCTCGCCCGGTTCCTTGGCGAGCGTCCGGCCCCGGTCGTAGACGGTGCTGGTGCCCTGTTCCATCAGCAGCCACGGCGCCCCGCCCGCGAACGAGCGGGCGCGGTCGGCGGTGAAGGCGGCCTCCGCGGCCGCGTCCACGCCCGGTGCGGTCGGGTAGAAGTCGATGGCGACCAGATCGACCTCGCGGCCCAGCGCCCACAGGTCGATGTTCTGGTAGCCGGGCAGCATCATGTTGGTCGTCACGGGACGGTCGCTGTGCTCCCGGATCGCGTCCCGCTGCTCGGCATAGGCCGCGATCACCTCGTCCGAGCAGAACCGGCTGAAGTCCGTGGTGAGGCCGGGATTGCGGTGCCACTGGGTGGCGCGCGGCGGCAGGATCTGCTCCCAGCTGCCGTACCGCTGGCTCCAGAACGCCGTCCCCCACGAGGAGTTGAGCGCGTCCAGCGAGCCGTACCGCGCCCGCAGCCACACCCGGAACGCGGCGGCGGTGTGATCGCACCAGCACAACGTCACGTACTCGTTGTGCACGTGCCACAACGCCAGCGCCGGATGATCGCCGTAGCGTTCCGCGAGCGCCGACGCGATCCGCCGGGCCGCGGCGCGGTAGGCGGGAGCGCTGATGCAGTAGGTGTCGCGGCTGCCGTGCATCAGCCTCGTGCCGTCCGGCGTGACCGGCAGGGCGTCCGGGTGGGCCAGCGTGAACCACGGCGGCGGCGACGCGGTCGGCGTGGCCAGGTCGACGTGCACACCGTTGGCGTGCAGGCGATCCAGGTGCGCGTCGAGCCACCCGAAGTCGTAGCGGCCCTCCTCCGGTTCGAGCAGCGCCCAGGAGAACACCCCGACGGTGGCCAGGTTGACCCCGGCCTGACGCATCAGCTCGTCGTCTTCTTTCCACGTCTGCTCGTCCCACTGCTCGGGGTTGTAGTCACCACCGAACGCGAGTCCGCCGAGCTGATCGGTCAGCGTCATGCTTCCTCCAGCACGGGCAGCCGGGCGCCGTCGCGCAGGAAGAGCGGGATGCGCTCGATCGGGGCCGCGACCGTCACGGTCCAGCCGCCTTCGTGCTCCTCACCGGTCCACGCGTCGGTCCAGCGGGCGCCGGCGGGCAGGTGGACGTCGCGTTCGCGCACGCCGGCCTCGGTGATCGGTGCGACCAGCAGGTCGGGGCCGAGCAGGAACGCGTCCTCGACCTGCCACGCCGCCGGGTCGCCGGGGAACTCCAGGAACACCGGGCGCATCGGCGGCACACCGGTCTCGGCCGTCGTGCGCATCTGCTCCATCACGTACGGGCGCAGGCGTTCCCGCAGCCGGATGTGCCCGGCGAGGATCTCGTAGGCCTCCTCGCCGTAGGACCAGACCTCGTTGTCCAGGCCGGTCATCGCGGGCTCCAGCACCTGCTCGTCGCCGCGGAACCCGTGCAGGCGGAACAGCGGGCAGAAGGTGCCGTACTGGAACCACCGCACGAGGACCTCGCGGTAGGCGGGGTCGTCCGGGTCACCGCCGTGGAAACCGCCGATGTCCGTGGTCCACCAGGGGATGCCGGACAGCATCACGTTCAGGCCGGCCTTGATCTGGGTGCGCAGCGAGGCGAAGTCCGTGGGGATGTCACCGGACCACAGCGCGGCGCCGTACCGCTGCGCGCCCGCCCAGGACGAGCGGTTGAGCGAGATGATCTCGTTGTCCCCGGCCGCCTTGAGTCCGTCGTGGACGGTGCGGGCGTTCTCGCGGGGGTAGAGGTTGCCGACCTCCAGGCCGGGACCGGCGTGGTAGCGCAGGTTGTACTGGTGGCCGGGCTTGAGCTCCGGTTCACCGGCGTCCAGCCAGAAGACCTTGATGCCGAGCTCGTGGTACCCGCGGCGAAGCCGCTCCCACACGAACTCGCGCGCCTCCGGGTTGGTGGCGTCGTAGAAGGCGACCTGGGCGGAGTACGCGCCGAGCCCCTTGTCCGGCCAGTCCGCGTGCGCCATCGGCCCGAACTCGGTGCCGATGAAGAAGCCCTGGTCCAGCATCGAGTGGTAGTTCTCGCTGGCCGGGCTGACCGACGGCCAGACCGAGACCATCAGCTTGACGCCCATCTCGTCCAGCTCGCGCACCATGCCCGCGGGGTCCGGCCACTCGGCGGGATCGAACTTCCACTCGCCGAGGTGCGTCCAGTGGAAGAAGTCGCACACGATCACGGACAACGGCAGCCCGCGCCGCCGGTACTCGCGGGCGACCTCCATCAGCTCGTCCTGGGTGCGGTAGCGCAGCTTGCACTGCCAGAAACCGGCGGCCCACTCGGGCAGTTCCGGTGCGTGCCCGGTCGCGTCCGCGTAACGGCTCAGCACCTCCGCGGGCTGCCCGGCGGAGATCCAGTAGTCGATCTGGCGGGCGCTGTCAGCGACCCAGCGGGTGCCGGTCTCGGCCAGCTCGACCCGGCCGACCGCGGGCGAGTTCCACAGCAGGCCGTAGCCGCGATCGGAGATCAGCAGCGGGATGGTGACCTCGGCGTTGCGCTGGACGAGGTCGATGACCGCGCCCTTCTGGTTCAGCATGCCGTGGGTGTGCTGGCCCAGGCCGTAGAACCGTTCGCCTTGGTAGGACTGGAAACGCTGCTCCAGCCGGTGGTAGCCGTTGCCCGTGGCGGTGGCCAGGCGCGGACCGGGCCACCAGAAGTGCGCGGGCTGCTCGGCGAGCAGCTCGGTGCCGTCCTCGGTGCGCAGGAACGTCAGCCTGCCCGCGGACGCGCCGAGCTCCGGCGTGAGCTTTCCTTCGGTGCCCGCGTCGATCCGGACGGTGATCCCGCCGTTGACCAGCGTCGCCTCGTGCTCGCCGATCTTGATCTCCACGTCGGCACCGCCGGGCGGCTGGTCGAGCAGCGCACCCGGCAGGTCGTCGAGCAACGGCCCGCCGGGCGTGGCCCTGACCCGGACGGAGTCCGCTCCCCAGGCCTCGACGCGCAGGGTCTCGCCCTTGGCACGCCATTCGAGTGCGGCGCCGAGGTCTCGGAAGTGCGTGGGCATGCGGGAACTCCTCGAGTCGTCGCTTGAGTTTCGGAAGTCGGGTGGTGGTGGGTCAGGGCCGGCGCGGCGCGGGGCCCGTGCTGTCCCGGATGGTCAGCACGGGCGTGAGCAGAACCTGTTCGTCGGCGGGCCGGTCACCGGCGGTGGCCGTGCTGAGCCTGCGCATGATCTGCTCGACGGCGACCCGGCCGAGCTCCTGCGCCGACCCGGTCACCGCGGTGAGCCTGGGCGCGAACTGCTCGGCCAGCTGGTCCTGGCACAGCGCGATCACCGAGGCGTCCTCGGGCACGGTCCGGCCGCTGGTGCGCAGCAACGTGAGCAGGGGGCCGATCGCGCCCTCGTTCTGCACCACGAAACCGGTGGTGCCCGGCCGGTCCGCGAGGATCCGGGCGAGCGTGCCCGCGGTGCTCTCGTAGGTGCCTTCGCACGACCGGTGCAGGAACCGCAGACCGCGCTCCTCCGCGCGGTCGCGGAAACCGGCGAGCGTGCGCTCGGCATAGCCGGCGTGCCGGGTGTAGACACCGGTACCGTAACCGATGAAAGCGACCTCGTGGTGCCCGAGATCGGCGAGGTGGTCCGCGCACAGCGCGCCGGCGGCGGCGAAGTCGTGGTCCACACAGGACAGTCCCGTCGCGTCCTCCGGCAGCCCGATGAGCGCGGCCTCGGTCCGCTGGGCCTGTAAGACCGGGATGCGTTCGTCGTCCAGTTCGACGTCCATCAGGATCACGCCGTCGGCCAGGCCGCTGGCAGCGATCCGCTTCACCCCGTCCGGCCCCTCGTCGTTCGTGATGAGCAGCACGTCGTAGCCGTGCGCACGGGCCGCCATGGTCACCGAGATCGCGATCTCCATCATGACCGGGACGTAGACGTCCGTGCGCAACGGCACCATCAGCGCGACGATGTGCGACCGCCGAGCGGCCAGGGCCCGTGCGCCCGCGTTGGGGTGGTAGCCGAGCTCCAGCACGGAGTTCCGCACCCGGTTCCGGGTCTCCTCGGAGATCGCGCGCTTGCCGCTCAGCACGTAGCTCACCGTGCTGGACGACACGCCCGCGTGCCTGGCCACATCGGCAATCGTCACCATGAGATCAACCCTTGATCGCGCCGGTCAGGACGCCCGTGCGGAAGTGCTTCTGCACGAACGGGTAAACAACGAGCAACGGCACGAGCGTCAGCACGACCACCGCCATCTGCAGCGCCAGCGGTGCCGTCTGGGAGAACTGGTCGCCGAACCCGGAGTTGACCGAGCCCGGCATGCCGTTGCCCCGGTTGACGTACGTCAGCAGGACGTACTGCAACGGCCACTTCTCGCTGTCCGTCGGCATGTACAACATGACGTTGAAGAACGAGTTCCAGTAGCCGACGCCGTAGAACAACGCCATCACCGCGGTCACCGCGCGGGACGTCGGCAGGACGATGGACCACAGGATCCGCCAGTCCCCCGCGCCGTCGATCCGCGCCGCCTCGATCAGGTCCACCGACGTGCTGGAGTAGAACGCCCGCAGGATCAGGATGTTGAACACCGACACCGCGCTCGGCAGGATCAGCGCCCACCACTGCCCGTAGCCACCGAGGCCGGTCACGACGAGGAACGTCGGGATCACGCCGCCGTTGACGAACATCGTGATGATCAGCAGCATCAGGAGGAAGCGGTGCCCGAGCGACTGCGCCCGGGAGAGCCCGTAGGCGCACATCACCGAGACCGCCATCGACACCAGCGTGCCGACCGCGGTGATGCCGAAGCTCACGATCAGCGCGCGGCTCACCGTCGAGTCCGAGAGCATCACCCGGTAGGCCTCGAACGTGATCTCGTCGGGCCAGATGACCAGGCCGCCCGCGCGGTTGACCGCGGCCTGGGTGGACAGGCTGGTCACCACGATGATCCACAACGGCACCAGCATGACGAGCAGCACCCCGCCCAGGGTGATGCCCTTCGCGGCCTCGCCCACGACCGTGGGCGGTTCCTCCCACGAGGGCCGCTGGTTCTTCCTCTGGCGAACCCCTTGCGCCGCAAGGGGTTTCGCGGCCATGTCACCACTGGCGCGTTCGATTGCGAGTGTCATTTTCGGTACAACCCGTCTTCGCCGAAGGCGTGCGCCAGCTTGTTCGCACCCCAGATGAGCACCAACGAGATGACGCTCTTGAACAGGCCGGCCGCCGCGCCGTAGCTGTAGTCACCGGTGGCGATGCCGTAGTAGAACGAGAAGGTGTCCAGCACTTCCGCCGTGTCGTGGCCGACGGCGTTGCGCTGGATGAGGAACTGCTCGAAGCCGACCGACAGGGCGTTGCCCAGGCGCAGCACCAGCATCAGCACGATGACGGACCGCAGACCGGGCAGCGTGATGTGCCACAACCGCCGCCACCGGCCGGCCCCGTCCGCCGCGGCCGCCTCGTAGAGGTCGGTGTTGATGGCGGCGAGCGCCGCCAGGAACACGATGATCCCCCACCCGGCTTCCTTCCAGATCACCTGGGAGGTGACCAGCAGCGCGAAGGTGTGCGGGTCGGTCATGACGTCCCACGTGCCGATGTCGTTGTTGCGCAGGAACTGGTTGAGTGCGCCCGCGCCGCCGAGCATCTGCTGGAAGATCGTGATCGCCAGCACCCACGAGAAGAAGTGCGGCAGGTACACGACCGACTGGATGAAGTTGCGGATCCGCTCGGACAGCACCGAGTTGAGCAGCAGCGCCAGTGCGATCGGGACCGGGAAGAACAGGATCAGCTGGACGAAGCTCAGGTAGAGCGTGTTCTTCAGCGCTCCCCAGAACAGCGAGTCGTTCAGCAGCCGCTCGAACTGGTAGAGACCCGCCCAGGGGCTCTGCCAGACCCCGGCCAGCGGGTCGTACTCCTGGAACGCGGTGGCGAGCCCGAACAACGGCACGTAGTTGAAGACCACCAGGAGGAGGACGGCGGGCAGCGTCATCAGGATCAGCGACCGGTCGCGCCGCAGCCTGGTCCGCCAGCTCAGCCTCGCCGGTCGCGCCGGGCGGTCTGCGCGGAGGGTGGTCACTGGCCCGTGCCGTACTTCTGCAGGACGTTGTCGTTCGTCCACTGGATCAGCCGGTCACCACCGCCGCTGGACTTCCAGTTCGCGACCGCGTCCTTCAGCTCCTGCACCGACTTCTTGCCGTGGATGACGTCCCTGAGGGTGTCCTCCACGCCCTGCCCGGCGTCCGCCGTGGCCTGCGCCTGCGGCATGCTGATGTTCATGCCCCAGAAGACCGGCTTGGCGAGGGCCTTCACGTTGGCGGCCTGCCACGAGGTGAGGTCCTTGGTGACGATGTCACCGGTGGGGTTGTTGACGGCGGAGGGCGGCGCGGCCAGGAACGGGTAGGTCTTGGCCTGGACCTCCTTCTGGCCGGCCTCGGTCGGCTTCGGCACCCCGCCGTCCATGGTGAAGTGCAGGCCCTCCACGCCGAAGTTGACCATCGTGTACTCGGCCGATCCGAAGGGCGCGGCGAGGTAGTTCGCGACCGCGAGGCACTCCTCGATCTGCTCCGGCTTCAGGTTGACGTTGAGGTAGCTGATGATGTCGGTGGACTGACCCATGTCGACCCGGGGCGCGCTCTTGCCGTCGGCGGCGAAGAAGTTGAACGCACCGCGCCGGTAGTTCGGGTTGGCGGCCTGGCCCGACTGCAGGTCGGCGAGGTTCCAGGTGCCCTGGCCACCGCCGCCGATCAACGTCTTGCCGCCGAAGAACCGGGTGTTGCCGCCGGCGTTGTCACCCGCCAGCGCGTCGGGGTGCACGTAGCCCGCGACCGCGAGCTTGCGGTGCCAGTCCGCCGCGTCCAGGAACTCCTGCGTCTCGTACAGGTGGACGAGCTTCCCGTTGTCCACCTTCCACTTCAGCGGTGCGCCGAAGGCGGTGTAGATGTAGCGGTACACGTCGTCGAACGCCCAGACGCCGCTCTTGGCGTCGGTCAGCTCCTTGCCGAGCTTCATCAGGTCGTCGGCCGACTTCACCTGGTCGGCGGTGATGCCCTTGGCCTCCAGGACATCACGCCGGTAGAAGACGACGCCGGCGACCTTGAAACCGGTCGAGAACGACGGGATCCCGTACAGCTTGTCGCCCCACGCCCCGGCCCGCCACGCGGCGGTGGGGATGGCCGCGAGGTTGGGGTACTTCTTGACGTTGTCGCCGGACAGGTACGGCGTGAGGTCGGCGAGCTGGTTGCCGACCAGGCCACCGGTGTTGAAGTTGGAGTTCCACCAGCCCGGCAGCTGGATCCAGTCCGGCAGCTTCTTCGCGGCGGTCATCGTCGGGATGATCGTGTTGTAGTTGTTGCCGTCCGCGGGCTTCATCTCCAGCTGAATGCCCAGGGCCTTGTTCATGGCCTGGTAGAACGAGTTGTCCGCGGGCGGGATGGTTCCCCACAGCGGCGTGACCGCCGAGTACTTGCCGCCCCTGCCGGGCACGCTGGGCACGGTGGCGATCTTGCTGGACGGGTAGCCGAGGAAGCCGGGATCGGTCATCACGTCGGGCCCGCCGGCCACGGACGCGATGTCCGGCTTGATCGACGTGTTCGGCACGTAGGCCGGCAGCACGGCCTTGAGCCCGGCGTCGGAGTTGACGCCCGCACGCTGTGCGCCGCTCCCGCCGCAGGCGGACAGCAGCGGTCCCATCGCGACGAGCCCTGCGGCCGAGACGGCGGCGTTCAGGAAGCTTCTGCGGTTCAACTCGTAGGCCATGGCGGAACCGATCCTTCATCGTCGAAGTGTCGAAGCGCTTAAACAGTTGTCCGGGAGAGTAGTGACGCAGGTCGCAACAAACAAGGCCGTTGACAGCAGAAACCCAGGCGTGTCACGGTCGAAACGTTTCGCTGCTAGCTCCGATCCGAGGGGTTTCCACGTGGTTACCGAGTCCGTGTCCGCAGCCGAGAGGCTGCCTTTCCGCGACTCCGCGCTGTCGATGCGCAAGCGCATCGACGACCTGCTCGGGCGCCTCACGCTCGATGAGCGGATCGCGATGCTGCACCAGTACTCGCCCGCGGTGCCGCGGCTCGGCATCAGTGCGTTCCGCACGGGCAGCGAGGCACTGCACGGCGTGGCCTGGCTGGGTCTCGCCACGGTGTTTCCGCAGGCAGTGGGGCTGGGAGCGACCTGGGACGAGGAGCTGGTGCACCGGGTCGCCGAGGCCACCTCGGTGGAGCTGCGGGCGTTCCACTACCACCGCCCGACCGTCATCGGCACCGGCCGGGGCCCCAACAGCCTGCAGGCGTGGGCGCCGGTGCTGAACCTGCTGCGCGACCCGCGCTGGGGCCGCAACGAGGAGGGCTACTCCGAGGATCCGGTGCACACCGCGCGGCTCGGCGTGGCGTTCTGCCGCGGCCTGACCGGTGAGCACCACCAGTTCCTGCGCACTGCCCCGGTGCTCAAGCACTTCCTGGCCTACAACAACGAGGACGACCGCTGCGTCACCTCGTCGGCGCTGCGCCCGCGAGTGCTGCAGGAGTACGACCTGGCAGCGTTCCGGCCCGTGGTCGCCTCCGGCGCCGCGACCGGCGCCATGGCCGCGTACAACCTGGTCAACGGCCGTCCGTGCCACGTCACGCCGCTCATCGAGACGGAGCTGCGCCGCTGGGCCGAGCCGACCGGGCACGAGCTGTTCGTGGTGAGCGACGCCGAGGCGCCGTCCAACCTGGTCGACCCGGAGCACTACTTCGACGACCACGCCGAGTCCCACGCCGCCGCGCTCAAGGCCGGCATCGACAGCTACACCGACCACGGCGAGGACAGCGCCACCCCGTTCGCGAGGTTCCGCGAGGCGCTCGACCGAGGACTCATCGACGAGTCCGATGTGGACCGCGCGGTGCGCAGGCAGCTCGCGATCCGGTTCCGGCTCGGCGAGTTCGACCCCGGCCTCGACCCGTACGCAGGCATCGGCCCCGAGGTCATCGACTGCCCCGAACACCGCACCCTCGCGCTGGAGGCCGCGACCGAGTCGGTGGTGCTGCTGCGCAACACCGGCCTGTTGCCGCTCCAGGCGACCCGCACGCCGAAGATCGCGGTCATCGGCCCGCTCGCCGACACGTTGTACGAGGACTGGTACAGCGGCACGTTGCCGTACCAGGTCACGGTCGCCGACGGACTGCGGGCGGTGCTCGGTGACCGCGACGGCGAGGTGGTCGTCGCGGACGGCGCCGACCGGGTGGCGTTGCGCTCGCGCACCACCGGCGAGCTGCTCGGCAAGACCGCGTTCGACGTCGTGGACCGGGGCGAGGGCGTGCTGACCTTCCGGTCCGCCGAGACCGGGCACTACCTCAGCCTGAAGTGCGAAGACGGCTCACTCGCCGCCGACCGGGAGCAGATCAAGAGCTGGGACGTCGCCGAGACGTTCCGCCTGGTGCCCGTGGACGACGCCGTGCTGTTCCAGAACGTCCTCACCGGCCGGTACGCCGTCGTCGACCCCGTCGACGGCCGGGTGAGCGTCACCGCCGAGAACCCGGACGACGCCGAGCGCTGGGCACGCGAGCTGCTGCGCGACGGCACGGCGGAGGCGCTGGCCGCCGCCGCGGCCGCGGACGTCGCGGTGGTCGTCCTGGGCAACCACCCGCTCATCCACGGCCGCGAGACCGTGGACCGCAAGGGCATCGCCCTACCCGCCGCCCAGGACGCCCTGCTGCGCGCGGTCGCCGGCGTGCGCCGCGACACGGTGCTGGTCGTGATGAGCAGCTACCCCTACGCCCTGGACTGGGCGAACGAGCACCTGCCCGCCGTGGTGTGGACCTCCCACGGCGGGCAGGAAACCGGCCGCGCGGTAGCCGCCGTGCTGTTCGGCGAGGCGGAGCCGTCCGGACGGCTGCCGCAGACCTGGTACCGCGGCGACGACGAGCTGCCGCCCCCGCTCGACTACGACGTCATCAAGGCTGGGTGGACCTACCAGTACCACCGCACCTCGGCGCTGTACCCGTTCGGTCACGGCCTCTCCTACACCGACTTCGCCCACCGCGACCTGATCCTGTCCTCGGCCACGGTCACGCCGAACAGCTCGGTGGACGTCTCGGTGACGCTCGCCAACACCGGTTCCCGGACGGGCAGCGAGGTCGTCCAGCTCTACGTCCGTGCGCTGAACGCCCGCTACGAGGCACCCCGCCTGCGGCTGGCCGACTTCCGCAAGGTCCGCCTCGCCGCCGGTGAGAGCCAGGTGCTGACCTTCCGGTTGTCCACCGACCAGCTGAACCACTGGGACGTCGCGACCGGCGCCTTCACCGTCGATCCCGGCGACTACGAGGTGCTGGTCGCCCGTTCCGCCGAGAACGTCGTGCTCACCGCACCGCTCACGGTCGTCGGCCCGGCACCGGAACCCCGCGCCCTCGTCGGCCACCGCGTCCTCGCCGTCGACTTCGACGACTACGAGGCCGCGACCATCGTGGACACCACCCGCACCACCGGCGACGCCGTCACCGCCGCCCATGCCGAACCGGCCACGCTGTGGTTCCGCTCGGCCGACCTGTCCGGCGCGGTCCGCGTCGAGGCCGAGCTCGCCCTGGAGCAGACCGATCCGGCCGCCCGCCTGGAGTTCTGGACGGACGAGGGCCTGCTCGCGGAGATCCCGGTACCGGTCACCGGTGACCGGTACACGTGGACGACCGCCTCGGCCGCACTCGCGGCACCGGTGACGGGCGTGCGCGACCTGCGGGTGGTCCTGCACGGCGACTTCCGGCTCGCGGCGTTCCGCTTCGCCGCGGCCGGCTGAGACCGGTGGCCCGTCCGTGGCGGCTGGCGGGCCACCGTCCCTGTACGGCTCGTACCGGCTCGCGGCGTCCCAACACCGCAGCCGACCGAGACCGGTGGCCCGTCCGTGGCGGGTGACGGGCCACCACCTCGACCTCAAGGCGCACACGCCCGCCAACCCAGCCGGAGCGCCACCAGCCCGCTGGCAGGCGGCACCCGCAGACACCCGCCAACCCAGCCGGAGCGCGCCACCCTCCCGAAGGAGTCTCGATGCCGTTGACGGACGCCAGCCTCGACGAGCTCGTCACCTACCGCCCCGACCTGCAGGCACCACCGGACTTCGACGCCTTCTGGGACCGCACCCTCGCCGAGGCACGCGCCGCCGGTGGCGCCGTGAAAGTCGATCGGGTCACCGAAAGCCACCTGCTGCGCACGGTCGAGGTCGACGACGTCCGGTTCCCCGGCTGGAACGGCGAACCGGTGGCGGCCTGGCTGCTGCGGCCGCGTGACGCTGACGAACCCCTGCCCGTCATCGTCACGTTCATCGGCTACAGCGGCGGTCGCGGCCTGCCGACCGACCACCTGTTCTGGTCCGCCGCCGGATATGCCCAGCTCGTGGTCGACAGCCGCGGTCAGGGCCACGACACCCCGGACCCGGACCCCGGCGGCGGCACCCAGTGGGCCAAGGGGTTCATGACCCGCGGCATCGACTCCCCGGACCGCTACTACTACCGGCGTCTCATGACCGACTGCGTCCGCGCGGTCGACGCGGTCGCCGAGCTGCCCGGTCTCGACCCCGAACGGGTCGTCGTCGCGGGCGGCAGCCAGGGCGGTGGCCTCACGATCGCGGTCGCCGGGCTGACCCGCGTCGCGGCGGCGATGCCGGACGTGCCGTTCCTGTGCCACTTCCGGCGGTCCGCGGAGATGTGCGGCGAAGGTCCGTACCAGGAGATCGCGGAGTACCTGCGCTGGCACTCCCGGCACGGCGTCGAGCCCGCCTTCGCCACGCTGTCCTACTTCGACGGTGTCCACTTCGCCCAGAGGGCGAGCGCGCCGGCGTTGTTCAGCGTCGGGCTGATGGACCCGATCTGCCCACCGTCCACTGTGTACGCCGCGTTCAACCACTACGCGGGCGAGGACCGGACCATGACCGTGTGGCCGTTCGCGGACCACGGCGGCGGGCACGGCTCCAACTCGGTCGCGCAGCTGGAATGGTTGCGGGAGCGCGGTCTGACGCCGTGATCAGCTCACTCGGCGGGCGGGCGCGGTGGCTTTGGCGAGGACGAGCTCCAGCGGCCCCCGCCGGAAGAACCGCGACCACACCAGCGCGAACACGATCGCCCCGGCGATGAAGCCGAGCAGCACCGGCAGCGGCTCGCCCGGCGTGGCGCTGAGTCCCAGCAGGCCGATGGCCACGACGTGCAACGTGTAGAGGCGTCTGCTGCTGCTCACTGCGCTCCGCCAGCGTCATGGCACCAGCGTCGCGATCTTCGGGCGCCGGGCACACCCGTCAGGTGTCCGGGCCGTCCCCGCTACCCGGCCGGGGCGCCCTCCCCTGAGCGCCCGGCCGGTGCTCGGGGCTACGCGCGGGAGCGCCGGATGAACTCCTGCACCGAGGAACGCGGGTCACCGGAGCGGACCAGCGCCTCGCCGACGAGCACGACGTCCGCGCCCCACCCGCGGTACTCGGCGACGTCCTCGGGACCGGCCACCCCGGACTCCGCGATCCGCACCGCGCCGTCCGGGATGTGCGGGGACAGCTTCTGGAAGACCGCGCGGTCGACCTCCAGCGTGGTCAGGTCGCGGGCGTTCACGCCGATGACCTCGGCGCCCAGCTCCGCCGCCCGGCCGAGCTCCTCCTCGGTGTGCACCTCGACCAGCGGGGTGAGCCCGAGCTCGCGGGCCAGGCCGTGCAGCTCTTCGAGCAGGCCGCCCGGCAGCGAGACGACCATCAGCAGCGCCAGGTCGGCGCCCCACGCCCGAGCCTCCCACAGCTGGTACGGCGTGACGATGAAGTCCTTGCGCAGCACCGGAACGGCCACTTCCGCCCGCACCGCCGCCAGGTCGTCCAGCGAGCCGCCGAACCGGCGCTGCTCGGTCAGGACGCTGATGGCCGCCGCGCCGCCCGCCGCGTAGTCCGCGGCCAGTGCCGCCGGGTCCGCGATCGCGGCGAGGTCGCCCTTGCTGGGGCTCCTGCGCTTCACCTCGGCGATGATCGACACGTCCGGCGAGCGGAACGCGGGCAGCGGGTCCAGGGCGGGCGGCGCGTCCGCCACGCGGGCCTTCAGCTCGGCCAGTCCGACCGCGCGCTCCCGTTCCGCCAGGTCCTCGCGGACACCTGCCAGGATCCCGTCCAGCACCGTCACGTTCTCACCCTTCGTCCGCAGTACGTGTACTCACACAGTCTCACGGACCGCGTGGAACAGGTGGTGCCGCACCGACGAACGCGCGCCCACCGACAGCTCCACCTTCAACGCGAAACCCGCGGCGTGCAAGGCGTTCCGCCACGCGGGAACCTCCGGGAAGATCACTCCGCCGCGCGACACGGCACCGCCCCACCCGGACGAGTGCAGGAAGTGGGTCGACGTGAGCCCCACCGGGTCGTCCTCGACGAGCGTGGTGATCAGCAGCTCACCGCCGGGCACCAGGATGTTCCGCAGCCGCGTCAGCGCCCGCCCGATGTTGGCGGCGTGGTGCAGCGTGTGCCCGGCGACGACGACATCGGCCGTGGCGTCCGCGAAGCCCTGCTCGACGAGGTCCCGGTTGACGTCGAGGGCTTCCGCACCGAGGGGTTGGCCGGCGAGGTCGGTGAACCGGTAGCGCTCGGTCAGCCCGGGCGACTCCCGCAGCACCGCCGCGGTCAGCCGCCCGGTGCCGCAGCCCAGTTCCACCACCCGGAGCTGATGCCGCCGGGTCCGGGCGGCCAGCGCCACGAGGTCGGCGCAGCTCTCGTCGAGCTGCTGGGTGAGCACGGAGAGGCCCTCACCGGCCAGTGCGCCGCGCACGGTGCTCTCCGGCGCGAGCAGCTCCGCCGCGGTGACCTCGTCCCTGAGCAGCTCGGGCAGGTAGATCAGCGCCCGGCGATGCAGCCGGGCGACCTCATCGGGAATCCGCGACCGCACGTGCAGCTCGTCCAGGTCCGCGGCGCCACCGTCGGGCAGCTCGCCGCGCACGCGGCAGGTGTCACCGTCGAACTCGGCGAAGCCGTGCCGGGCCAGCGCACCGAGCCAGCGCGGGACCAGCCACTCGTGCCGGGGGACGACGCCGAGGGCCCGCGTGATGTCACCGGCCGATGTCACCGCGCCGGGCTCCAGCCGCAGGGCCGCGGCCGCGGCGGCGAGGCTGATGAGGTCCAGCCGATCCGTCGCGGACGGCCTGCTGGCAACTCGCGGATGCGCCATTCGCGTGATGGTTCCACGGCGTTACCGCCCGGCCGGACGGTTCCGGCAGGCGCGGAACTTCTTCCGCGAAAATCGGAGCCCGGCCTGCCCCGGACCGTCCTCTTCGGACCGTTCGGAACTACTTCCGCGAAGTTCGGCCCGCCGATCGGCCGGAGCGCCCCACGTGCGCCGCTATCGTCCACTTCAGACGGACGACCAAGGAGAACAGATGCGCACGACTGCGACTTTCGCGGGCACCGTCCTGCTGGCGGCGGGACTCGCCGCCTGCTCCTCCGGCGACGCCGCGGCCCCGGCATCGACCGGGGCCACCCCGGTGACGGGAGTCGCTCTCGCCGAGCCCGCCGCCACCGGCGAGCAGCCGAAGGGCATCACCTACGACACCAAGCGGGTTCCGGCCGGCGCTCAGGTCGCGACGGACGCGAAGACCGACGGCGGCCGGACCACGGTGACGCTGACGGTCACCGGCCTGCTGCCGAACACGATGTACGGCTCGCACGTGCACACCAAGCCCTGCGGCGCCAAGCCGGCCGACTCCGGCCCGCACTACCAGGACAAGAAGGACCCGGCCACCCCGAGCGTCGACCCGAACTACGCCAACGCGGACAACGAGATCTGGCTCGACTTCACCACCGACGACAAGGGCTGGGCGACGTCCTCGGCGACGGTCGGCTGGGAGTTCCGCAAGGGCGAGGCCAACTCCGTCGTCGTGCACGCCTCGCACACCAGCACGGAGCACGGCAAGGCGGGCACGGCCGGCGACCGGCTGGCCTGCCTCACGCACGCCTTCTGAATCGTCTGCTCGGCCCCTCCCGCACCCGGCACGGAGCAGACAAGGGCGCCGCCCACCGGAACACCCGGTGGGCGGCGCCTGCTTCTTGCCGCCAGGATCAGCCGAAGGAGACCGAGTAGCTGTTCGTGGTGAAGTTGAGACCGCCGCTCGACGAGGTGATCTCGTAACCGAACTGCACGGCGCCGACGGTCACGTCACCGAACCAGCCGCGGTTGCGGATCCAGTTCATGACGTCCTTGACGTTGACCGACCCGGATCCCGTGTTGGACGTGCGGACGAACGAGAACACCTCGTTGCTGCCGTTGGAGCCCCGGTAGACGTTCCAGCTGTGACCGCCCACCGACACCGACGTCTGGTAGGAGCCGATCGGGCCGACCGCACCGACCTTGTTCATCCACAGCATGATCTCGTACCGGTTGTTGTCGGCCCAGATGTCATAGGCGGTGGTGTACGCACCGGCGTTCGGGTACGAGACGTTGAAGTTGCTCGACAGGCTGCCGAGCGAGCTGAGCCGGCGGTTCACCATCTTCTCGGAGTGCGGGTAGGCCTTCACCCCGCCGGTGTTGGGGTGGTTCGCCCAGACGCCCCAGTTGCTGTACGAGTTGGCCCAGATCGACTGCGGCCCGGCCCCGTTGCCCCAGACGTTGTTGCGCACCGTGTAGCCGCCGTTCGACCAGGTGCCCCACCGGTCGGAGGACTGCCAGGCCGCCGCGAGCGCGCTGCTCGTCCCCAGGGAGACGGTCAGCGCGGCCGCCAGTGCCACCACCAACGCACGCATGATCTTGTTCATCAGATTTCCCTTCCGCACGCCGTTGAACGGAATTAACACCTGACGTCGAACACATCGACCACAAATGCACGACTTGTTCGACGAGCTTTCCGTGCGACTCGACGCCAGTGCACTGACCTCCCGTCCAGGGACGATGACCACGTCAACGTCGCTGAACAAGAAAATCGAAGCGCTTCGAATACGCACAAGAATGTGTCATGCGCGCAACGTGAGCGTCAAGTGAATCCATAGTTTTCGACAGCATCGTCGAAAAACTCGTCGATGTTCGACCGCGCACAGCGGGCGGAATTCTTTTTCACCCCGAACGGTGAGAGCAGCCCGGGAGGAGGTGCCGGCACTCCTCCCGGACGTCGGGGGTCAGCGCACCGAGTCGGCGATCAACGCGGCGGTCAGCAGCTGCACGCCGCGCCCGCTCGTCGGGTCGCACCCGGTGACGCTGGCGATCCGCTGCAGCCGGTAGTCGAGCGTGCTGCGGTGGATGAAGAGGTTCTTCGCCGCCTTGTTGCGGTTGTAGTCGGCGTCGATCAGCGCGGTGAGCGTCTCCCACAGCACGGCGTGGGCGCGCAACGGCTTGATCACCGCGACCAGGTTCTCGGTGACCTCCTCGTGACGGATCACCGCGTACTCGACGAGGACGTCGTTGATGCTGTACATGCCGCTGGGCCGCCTGCCGGCCGCGACGAGCCGCAGCACGTCGCTCGCCTCGCTGAAGCCCTCCGCGAGCTGGGCGCGGCCCCGCTTCGCGACCGCGAGCCAGCCGGTGCCGTTCAGCCACTGGGTGAGCTGACCGGTGATGCGGGTCGTGCGACCGGCGTCGATGTCCGGGATCAGCAGCACGAGGTCGCCGTCGTGGCGCGTGCTGAGCACACCGGGGCCCGCGACCTCGGCCGTCACGGCCTTGCCGCGGCCGTTCGCACCGCAGCGGGCGACCACGACGAGGTAGCGCGCGGCCAGGCTGTCCAGCACGGACTGCGGCACCGAACGCCCGGTGATCAGGTCGGCGGCCAGGTCCCGCGGCGCGCTCGCGCTCGCCGGGGTGCCCGCGTTGCGCCGGAAGCCCTCGAGGAACTCCTCGAGGATCGACCCGCTGCTGCGCACGAGGTTCGCGAGCTCCGGGTTGTCACCGGCCGCCTGCAACAGGACGTCGACGAGCTCGCCGTGACGGTCGCCGGCCCACTTCTCGCCGACAGCCCGCACTCTGGCCAGGAAGTCCACTGGTTCGGACGAGGAGTCGCTCACCGGTCGCAGGCCCGAAAACGGGGCCCTGACATCCACCGAGGGTTCCCACTCGACCACGGTTTCCGTCATTGTCGATCCACCTTCCCGAAGGACACGGTCGTGTCGACGAAACACGATGCCTGAACTGCTCGATTCCGTGACCGCGATCACTCGACGAGCGAGTGCGCGCTTTCTCCGGGGCCTCGACGGAATCAGGTCGAGTTCGTTGGAAGTTCCCCGGATCTAGGAAAAATATTAGGGAGGCCGAGGAGTCCGGGTCAACGTCGCGTACCAAATACTGTGGTGCCGTTCCACCTATGGTTCGGTACGGGGGCCACGGAGCGTGACGGTTCGGTCAGACGTATGACGTCAGTTCGGTTGAAGATAGGCTGTTCAGGGGATTGCATTAGCCGTACTGCATCGATCTGGCTGCTCCGAACCGGTGACAGTTCGTCATCAGGCCGGTGACGCCGACCCTACGCTCCGGAGCGCCTCGGCGAGCTCCGAGCGCCGCCGCACCCCGAGCTTGCGGTAGGTGTTCGTGAGGTGTTTCTCGACGGCTCGCGAAGTGACGTCGAGCAGTTCGGCGATTTCCTGGTTCGAACGGCCGCTCACCGCCAGCATCGCGACTTTCTGCTCGGACCGGGTCAGTTTTCCGCCGGTGCTGGCGGAAGTGCTGAATCCGAGTGCGATGCGAGCGCGGTGCGCGATCCGCTTCGCGCCGATTTCCTCGGCGAGTTCGAGGCAGGTGCGCCACGCGTCGGGGCATTCGGTGAGTTCGGCGCGTTGCCGCAGCGCGCGCAGGAGCTCCAGCCGGTGCGCCGAGGTCCGCAGCACCTCGATCGCCCGGCCGGTGAGCTCCAGACCGGGGTCGCCTCCGACGATCCGCCCGAGCACGCGCAGGGTTCTGCCGATGCCCGACGCCGCTCCCCACTCCTCCGCGATCAGCCGCTCCTCCTCGGCGAGCGCGATCGCGTCGCACGTGGCGCCGAGCTTGAGCTTGACCAGCGCGAGTGCCGACCGCCACGGGAACAGCACGGGGTTGCGCCAGCCGGATCTGTCCAGGTGCGCGCCGCAGTCGGCCAGCGTCACCGCCGCGGCGGCGTGCTCACCGCGCACGACGGCCGCGTGCCCGCGCAGCAGTCCGGTCACCGTGGCCAGGCACGGGTTCGCCGGCTCCTCCGTGACCGTGGCGAGCACCTGGTCGATGAGGACCGGATCACCGAGCTGCAGGGCGACGGCGCCGGACACGACGGCGGCGGACGTGCCGACCGAGCCCCAGTTCCACGCGCCCAGCTCGAACGCGTCGGACGCGGCGCGCGTCGCCTCGGCGACCTGGCCCGTGATGAGGTGGACCAACGACTGCTCGGTGCGGATCATCGCCTGTTCGACGAGGTCACCGCGTTGCCGCGCGGCGCCCAGCGCCCGATCGAGCCAGCCCTCCAGCGCCCCCGGCGAGTCCGCCGCGGCCAGTGCCGTCACCAGCAACGGCGCCGCACTCACCGAGTGCGCCGACGACGCGGGCTCACGCGCCAGCAGCTGCTCGGCCAGCACCGCCACCCGGCGAGCGGGCACGGCCACCGTCAACGCGGCCGTGTTCACCAGCACCGACAACAGCTCGCGGGCCGCTCCGCTGTCGGTCCACTCCTCCTCCTGCAGCTCGTCCAGCCGCGTGGCGGTGCCGGCGAGCCCCCACGGCTCCGACCGGCAGACGAACCGCAGCCTCGCCTCCAGCCGCAGGGACAGGTCGCGGTCGACCCCGCTGAGCCGCTCCGGCGGCCCGAACTCCTCGAACACGCCGCGCAGCACGGAGACGATGGCGTCCGGCGCGTCCCCCATGACCGCGGACGCGAGCCTGATCAGCGCGGCCGCCCGTTCGCGGGGGCCGGGCAGCAGGGCGACCGCGTACGAGAGCGTGCGCACCGCCGCGTTCACGTCGAGCAGCCGTTCCGCGCTCGCCAGGTCGACGAGCACGGTCGCGCGGTCCTGCCCGGAGACGGACGTCTCCAGCAGAGCGCGCCGCAGGTAGGCGACGGCGGTCTCGGGCGCACCGCGCCGCAGCGCGACGTGCGCGGCGTCCCGCAGCGCCTCCACCGCCCACATCCCCTGGGGCGTCGAGGTGGCGAGCAGCTGCCCGGCCACGGTCTCCACGGGTTTGCCCAGGTCGTACAGCAACCGCACGGCACGCAGGTGCAGCTCTTCGCGTTCCCCGGCGGTCATCAGGTCGTCGACGGCCTCCCGCACCCACGGATGGGCGAAGCCGGTGCCGGAGAACAGCCCGAGCCGGCCCAGCGCGCGCACGATCTCGTCGGTCGACGACTCGTCGACCTCGGCGAGCACGCTCACCGCGTCCAGTTCGGCGGACTCCCCCAGCACGGCCGCCGCCTTCAGCAGCCGCCGCACCGGCTCGGGTTGCGCCCGCATGCAGGCGACCACCCGCTCGCGTGCCTGCGCGGGACGCACCGCGCGCACGAGCTCCGCGTTCTCCGCGGACGGCGGCTCACCTCCGACCGCCCACGCCAGTGCCAGGCCGGTGAGCAGCAACGGGTTGCCGCCGGTCGCCTCGTGACAGGCCAGCCCGAACGCCTCGTCGCACTCACGTCCCAGCTTGGCGCGCACGAGCTTCGCGGCCCCCGCCGCGCTCAACGGCCGCGGCCGCAGCCGCCTCGTGGCCGCGGCGAGGATCGACGCCGCCGCGGGCCGTTCGGCCAGCGGGTCGCCCTCGCGCACCGTCACCACCATCACCACCCGCAGGTGCCCGACCCGGCCGGCCAGCAGTTCCAGCATGGCGAGCGACGGCTCGTCGACCCACTGCAGGTCGTCGACCAGCACGAAGAGCGGCTTGATCGCGCTGAGGTTGCGGCCGAGGGTGAGCAGGCCGAGGTGGACGGACTGCCGGGCGTCGTCGGCCTCCTGGGCGGCCCCGTCCCGGTCGAACACCGGACCGGCGAGCGCCGCGGCCCCCGCCCACACCTCCTCCGGCGCGTCGGCCAGCACCGGTTCGAGCAGCTGCCGCACCACCCCGTAGGCGTGCTCGCGCTCCATCGAGGTCGCGGACGCGTGCAGCACGGCGAAGGCCTCGGCGCCGGGATGCCGGGACAGCGCGCGGAGCAACGCGGTCTTGCCGTTGCCCAGCGGGCCGGCCAGCACCACGACGCTGCCGATGCCGGCACGAGCCTGCTCGAGAGCCCGACCCACCAGGCTCGTCTCGTCATCGCGTTCGAGCAGCACTCCGGTCGCGCATCCTCTCGTCATGCCGTGGGCATCCAGCCGAGCCCGCGGGCCCGGTGGAGCAGCGGGGTCGATCGGCACAGCACGGCGATCTCCGCCGCCTCGTTGATCATCGGCGTCGCGGCGGCGGGGTCGACGACCTGCGCGAGTTCGAGCAGTGCGGTCGCGCGCAGCAGCCGGAACGGCGAGCCGTCGAGCAGGCGGACGGCCTCCCGCAGGTGGGCCTCCCCGCCGACGACGGCCGCGCAGCTCAGGTGGGCGCGGGCGGTGGTGCTGGGCGCGCCCCAGCGTTGCGCGAGTTCCAGGTCGCGCGCGCACATGCGGGCCGCGCGCTCGTGGTCGCCGGTAGCGGCCAGGGCGGCCGCGGCGATCGAACGCCAGGGCAGTGCGGCGGGGTTCACCCACTGCCGCGACAGCATCCAGCGGCCGCACTCGTCCGCGCGTGCCACGGCTTCGGCGGGGTCGCCGGTCACGAGGGCGAGCACGGCGCGGGCGAAGTTGAAGAACGTGCGCGCGTAGCCGAAGCCGATCCGCTCGTCCGGCTGGCTCGCGGCCAGCTCGATCGCGCGGTCGAGCTGGCCGCGTTCGAGGTTCACCAGCACGTCCGCGCCGACCATGATCGGGCGCGCGTCCGGGTGCAGGTTCTCCAGCGGGTACACCGACTGCGCCTCGTCCATGTCGGCGGCGGCGTTGTCCAGCTCGCCCGCCAGCGCCCGCACCTTCGCCCGCATCATCAGCGCCTGCGGCACGACGGTGGTCAACCGCCTCCGGCGGGCTTCGGCGATCACCTGGTCCAGGCCCGCGACGGCACCGGCGACGTCGTCGAGCGCGGACAGCGTGAGACAACCGAACAGCCGGGAGGTGAGCAGCCTGGCGGGAGCCTGGACCGCGGTGGTCGCGGCCTCCCTGGCGTGCTCGGCGTCGACGCCCTGACACGCCTGCATCCACGCGGCGACACCGGCGCGGTCGGGGTTCCCGCACGAGACGGGCAGTTCGGCCGTGTCGAGAATGCCCAGCTCCGGCATCTCGACCGGGGCGTCGTCGGCAATCCAGTACAACGACGTGACGGCGTCGCGATCGCCGCCGATGCACCGGACGGCGGTGAGGGTGCGACGCAGCAGAGCGGCGTCACCGCGGCCCCACAGCTGGTCGGCCGCCGCGAGCCGCACCTCGGCGCACTCCGCGGGCTGCGGCTCCAGCAGCATCTTGGCGAGCCTGCGGTCCGCGGCGACAGGGGTGACCGCGTACTCCGCGACGGACAGTTCCAGCTCGATCTCCGCCCGCACGAGCGGGGTGACCGGCTCGAGAAGCGCCCGGCGCAGGTAGCCGGCGGCCTCGGCCGGGTGGCCGCCGTCCACCTCGTCCCGTGCCACGGTCCGCAGCAGCGGCACCACCCACGACTCGCCGAGCGGTGCCGCTCCGACCAGCAGGCGTGCCACCTCCGACGGGAGGACGGCGCACTGGTGTCCCAGCCGGGCCGCCCGCGCGTGCAGGTCCTCCCGCGCCGGCACCGGCATGCCGTCCAGGACGCGCGACATCCGGATGCCCGCGGCCAGCTCCGGCTTGCCCGGCTCCGTCACCAGCCCGGCACCCGTCAGCAGCTCCAGCGCGCGGCCGAGCGAGAACGTCCGCAGCCCGGCCAGCACCCCCATCAGGTCGACCGGGAACAACGGGCCGCAGACCGCGACCACCCGCAGCAGGTCGACGACCTCGGCGGGCAGCGAGCGGAGGGTTCGGCTGGTGAAGTCCGCGAGCACGTCGGCCGCGATGCCCGCCACCGCGCCGGCACTGGCGCCGACGGGCTCCAGGCCGTCTTCGGCGCACCGGTCGAGCAGCGGCCACAACGTCGCGGGACGACCGCCGGTGTGCTCGTGCAGCGCCACCGCGAACTCCTCGTCGCCCGGCCTGCCGAACCTGCTCGTCACCAACGCCGCGACGCCGTCGGGCCCGAGCGGCCGCAACGGCACCGTCGTGGCTCCCGGCAGGACCGGCACACAGGCGTCCGTGACCGCCACGACCACCATCGGCACCTGGACGGCCCGTCCGGCGAGGCTCGCGAGCCAGCCGAGCGACTCCGGATCGAGCAGGTCCGCGTCGTCCACGGCGATCAGCACCGGCGCCTGGCGGGCCAGGTCGACCAACGCGCCGATGGCCGCCGGGCCGCTGTCGCCGCGATGCAGCTGGGACATCAGCTCCGCCGCCACACCACCGGTTCCGCTCAGGGCGGCACATCCGCCCGCGGCGGTCAGGACCGTGACGTCCGCGCGCACGGCGAGGCTCACGGCGTGCTCCAGCACGGCGGTCCGGCCGGCACCGCGGTGACCGCAGATCTCCAGCAGCGACGACCGGTTCGACGCGAGCATCCGCACCGACCGTTCCAGCACGGCCAGTGCGGCGTCCCGTTCCACCAACGCGCTCATCGCAGCTCCACCGCGAGTTCGGCACGGGTCTGGGCGCCGAGCTTCCGGTAGGCGTTCGAGAGGTGGCTTTCCACCGTGCGCACCGTGACGTACAGCTTTTCGGCGATCTCCCGGTTGGTCAGCCCTTCCGCGGCCAGCTCCGCGACCCTGAGCTCACCGCTGGTGAGCGCGTCCCTGGGTGAGGCGTGCACCGCGCTCACCCGTCCGCCCGCGGCCGTCAGCAACTCGTGCGCCCGGTCCGCGGCCATGCTCGCGCCGCAGCGCACCGCGATGTCCATCGCCGCGCGCAGGTGCTTGCGGGCGGTCTTCTCGTCCTGCTCGCGCATCAGCGCGTTGCCCAGCGCCCGCAACGCCTGCGCCTCGCACAGCCGCGACCCCGCCTCGCCGAGCTCGACGACGGCCTGCTCCAGCGTCGGGACGTCTCCCGTGCTCATCCCCTCGGCGAGCAGGGCGTAGCCGCGCGCGGCGGGCGTGTCCCAGCGGAGCGCGGCCTCGGCACCGCGTTCGGCGAGCTCGGCCGCCTCGGAGAGCCTGCCCAGCCGCATGGTCACCGCGACGGCGTCGATCCACCACGGCACGAGCACCGGGTTGTGCACGCCCATCGCGTCGAACTCCCGGCCGCACCGCTGGAGCATGTCCAGCGCCGCCTCGGCGTCGCCGCAGTTCCACAGCCAGTGCGCCTTCGCGTCGAGCGTCCACCCGTACTCGACCGGGTCGCGGGGCGCGCGCATCCGGTGCAGGAGCTGCTCGGTCCGGTCCGTGTCGCCACGCCGCACCAGCACCGACGCCAGCACGGCCAGCGCGCCGAAGTCGTCAGGACCTTCGACGGCCAGCGCGGCCTCGGCGTCCCGCTCGGCCTGCACCAGGTCACCGGCTTCGTACGCGAGGCCCGCGCGAATCCCCAGGGCGATCTTGCGCGTCTCCAGGCGGTCGGGGTACGAGGCGGCCTCGACGATCTCGTCCGCCAGCGTCATGGCCGCCGTCCGTTCGCCGCAGAAGTGCAGCGACGTGACCGTGAAGACGTCCCAGAACCCGCGGGCGCCGTTGGGCGCGGGCAGCGCGGACCTGAGGTGGCCCAGCGCCGTGGGCAGCGACTCGCCGCGCAGCACCTCCGCCCTGGCGAGCTGCTGCGCGAGCCGGCGGCCGCCCGCCGCCCGGCCCGCGGACGCCGTGATCACCCTGGCCCGGTCCATCGCCTGGCTGACCGTGGCCGAACCGCTGAACCCGTTGACCAGCGTCATGGCCTCGGCCTGGGCCCGCAGCTCCGGGTCGATCGCGGTGAGCCGGCCGGCGCGCGTCTCCTCGCACAGCAGCTCGGAGAGCAACCGGAACCCCTCGGGGCCGCGGCCCGCCCGCAGCGCCATCGCACCGCAGTTGATCGCCACCGACGCGCGGACCGCGGGGTCGGTGACGTCGGCGAGCAGCTCCGCGTAGACGTCCATCGCCGCCGACGGGTCGACCTCGGCCAGCCGGGTCGCCAGCTCCTGGCGCGTGTCGACGTGGCCGGGCACCGCGTCCAGCACCCGCCGCAGGTAGCTGATCGCGAGCTCCGGGCTCAGCGTGCCTTCCCGTGCGGCGCCACGCAGCGCGCAGAACATCCACACCTCGGACAGCGCGGGCAGCAGCATGACCAGTTCGGCGATCTCCTCCTGCGGACGGCCCTCGTCCGTCAGCAGCCTCGCCGCCCTCGTCCGCAGCGCGGCCAGCTCGTCCTGGCCGAGCGCGGCGAGCAGCCGTTCCCGCAACGCGGGCGACCGGAAGCACCCGGCCGGGGTGAGCACCCCGACGGCCACCAGTTCCGCGCGCTTCGCCCCGGCCGCCGCCGGTGAGATCTCGGCGAGCGTCGCCGCGCTCGCGGGTCCGGCGCCACCGAGCACCGCCACCGCGGTGAGGTAGCGGCGCGTCGGCTCCGGCTGCTCGCCGAGCCAGCCGAGCTGCCACGCGACGAGCTCGGCCTCGACCTCGGGCGCGGCGTCGCGGGTGCGGGCCTTCGCGGTCCAGGCCAGCGCGACCTCCGGGATGCCCGCGGTCGACTCCAGTGCGGCGAGGACCGTCTCGCGCTCGGGGATGAAGCCGCACTCGCGGGTGATCAGCTCGGTCAGGTCGGCCTCGCCGAACGGGCCGAGGTCGATCGTGGTCGTGGCGGGCGCGCCGCTGAGATCGGCGAACATCTCCTCGGCGGCGATCCGGGCGGCGCACGGGTAGACCAGCACGACGTAGACGCGCGGCTCGGGGATGCGGCGGGAGAGCACGGCGAGCCAACGGGCGGTCATGCGATCGCAAAGGTGGGCGTCGTCGAGGACCAGCACCAGCGGCCGGTCCGTAGTGCGCCGGGCGACCAGGTCGGTCAGCGCGTACAACCGGGCGTGCTCGTCGCGCCCGGCCGGCAGCGCGTCGACCGCGTCCGCTCCGAGCAGGTTCCGCGCGGCGCTGAAGTCCTGACCGCCGGTGCAGGTGGTCAGGAGGACGTCCGCCTCGTCGCACACCTCGTCCCGCAGCAGCTCGACCAGTGCGGACTTGCCGATGGCGCGCGGTCCGCGCAGATGCAGCACTCCGAACCGTCCGGCGGCAGCCTCTCGCACCTCGGCGACCACCTGGCGCAGCTGTCGTCGGCGCCCGGCCGGTCGCCAGGTGATCAGCCGCTCACCAACCTCGGACAGCGCCATCCCCGACTCCCTTGCCCGCACCAGGGTCGTGCCGAACGCTTCAGGCCGCCACCGCGTTCAGCATTTGGTACAACTTTCAAACACGAAACAGGTTACTCAGTTTTGTTGTAGCGTTTCGACAACTTGAGCACCACTTGAGGTTTCGCGACGCATCGTCGCTGGCCCGGCACGGTTTCGAGCTGTCGCCAATCGAGACGAACGGCGTGGCGGATCGTGACGCGGTTTCGGCTTTCGGGCTCGGTTACAGGGCCGCGGAACGGGCGAGGCCGGTGGCGAGTGCGGTGAGGTCTTTCACGAGCCCGGTGCGCAATTGGTCGGTCATGCGCGCGGCGAGCAGGGTGGCGCTCACGGCCGTGGGGATCTCCGTGCCGGGCAGGGCCACGCTGACGCAGGCGACGCCCTCGGTGTTCTGCTCGTCGTCGATCGCGTAGCCGCGCTGCCGCGTCGCCTCGAGGTCGCGGCGCAGCTCGTCCATCGTGCGATGCGACCTGGGCGTGAGCACGGGCAGCCGGTCGACGCGGGAGAGCCGTTCCTCCAGCTCGTCGTCGGGCAGGGACGCGAGCATCGCCTTGCCCAGCCCCGTCACCACGGCGGGCATGCGGCGGCCGATGTCGCTGGCCAGCCGCACCGGCTGGCTGCCGTCGTGCCGGGCGAGGTAGACCACCTCCAGCCCGTCGAGCACGGCGAGCAGCATCGTCTCCTGCGCCCCGACCGGCAGCTCGTTCGCGGTGCGGCGGAACTCCTCGACGAGGTCGGTGCCCGCGAGGTACGCCTGGCCGAGCTCGACCACCTTGTAGCCGAGCGCCCACCTGCCGTCGACCCGCCGGATCATGTGCGTGCCTTCGAGGGCGGTGCAGAGGTTCGCCACCGTCGACTTCGCGAGGTCGAGCGCCCTGGCGAGTTCCGCGATGCCGAGCGGCCGGCGCTGCCGGGCGAGTTCTTCGACCAGCGCCACGGCCCGGGTCACGGCAGGCGACTTGCTCTCCACCGATCGCAAGGACCGCACGGTGTCCAAAACGACTCCCTCACCAACCGACAAAAAGAAACAGGGATGAATCTAGCTCATTCTTCATTCGGCGGGTGCAATTCGGTGCCGCAGGGCTCGCAACTTCGCGCGGCCGCGCACGCGCGGGGGCCACACGCGGGCGTCCAGCACCCCGGTCGAATACGCCCGTGCGACGAGTGCGGTCCGGTTGCCGGCACCGAACGCGCGCATGAGCACGTCGAGGTGACTGGACACCATGTCCCGCCCGCACGACAGCCGCTCGGCGATGCCCGCGAGCTCCCCGCCCTCGGCGAGGGCCTCCAGCAGCAGGACGCGGAACTCGTCGGCGGCCACCGGCTCGTCCGGCCAGGCCACGTACGTCGACACCCGCGCGGCGAGCACGCGCCGGTAGGCCAGCACGGTGACCTGGACCCGTTGCTCGGTGCCGCGCGAGGAGATCGTCGCGCCCTGCGTGAACCGGCCGCCGCCCGCGTCGACGAGCTGGTCGCACCGGAACCTGATCATCCGCTGCGACCTCGGGTGGAACAGCGCGGCGAACGGCTGCCCGACCACGTCGCGCGCCGTGCCCGCGAAGTAGCGGACGAACTCGTCGTTCGCCTCGCGGACGACCAGGTTCTCGTCGAGGAAGGCGACGTTCGGGCAGTTCACGTTGCCGCGCGGTTCGACGCCCGCGCTCGGGGAAAGGCTCGGGGAGGGTCCGGTCACGGCTGTGCGACGAGCCGCCCTTCCAGGCTCGCGGCCGCCAGGTCGAGCCGCGTGCGGCAGCCCGTCCTGGAGAACAGCCGGGTGAGGTAGTTCTCCACGGTCTTCTCGCTCATCCGGACCGCCGTGGCGATCTGGCGGTTGGTCCTGCCCTGCTTGACCAGCGCGATGATCCGGAGCTCGACGTCGGAGAAGTCGTCCCGCGCGGCCCGCGCGCGCGGCGGGGCCATGCCCAGCTCGCGCATCATCCGCCGGAGGTGGGCGTCCATCCAGCCCTCTCCCAGGCGCTTCGCGATGCTCAGCGCCTCCTGGTACCACGTGGCGGGGTCGTCGCCGACGTAGGCCGCGGTGGCGCACGCCCGCATCAGCTCCGCCTGGCTTTCGGCACCCCGCAACAACTCGACCGCCTCGGCGGCGGCGGCGCCGTCGCGTTCGGCCAGGGCGCGGACGATGCGTTCGGTCGCGTGCAGACCCGAGCCGCCGAACCGGGCGTGCCACCGCGCGGTCTCGGCGTGCACCCGAGCCGCCGCGCAGGTGTCGCCGATGGTCCACGCCAGGTAGCCCATCCGCGCCAGGAACCACCGCAGGCCCGCGGTGTTGTCCAGCTCGGCCTCGTCCCGGACGCGGTCGTACGCCGCCCAGCCGAGCTCGGCCGCCTCGTTCCAGCCGACGCTGCGGTAGAGGAGCCCGATCTCGGCCCACGCGCGCAGGGCGGGCAACGAGCAGTCCTGGTCGACCAGGTCCAGCCACCGCGCGGCGTTCTTGTGGTCCGTCGAGGACAGGACCTCGGCGGTGAGCAGACGGGCGGCGTCGTGGATCGCGACCCGCGGCGCCGCGTCCAGCTCCAGCCGCCGGGCGTGCGACGTGATCGACCGCCAGTTCCCGCCGAGGTAGTCGCGCAGCAACCGGGTGTAGATCGCGAGCGGACCGCTCGCGGGCTCGCCGTACTCGTCGCCGAGCACCAGCCGGAACATCGCCACCACGTCGTGGTTGTCGTCCGCGGCCCTGATCGCCTCGATCTCGGCCACGTCCACGACGGCGCACGGGTCGACCCGGAACTCGGCGAACGCGGCCGCGACGTCGCTCACCCGCATCGGCGTGCCGGCGAACCAGCGGGCCGCGAACGCCAGCGGGGCACGGGTCTCGGGGTAGCCGGCCAGCGTGCTGTGCACGGCGGCGGGCAGCGGCCGTCCGATGTGGACGGAGGCGAGCGCGGCGGCGGCCGCGAGCGCGTACCGGTCCCCGGCTCCCGCGGTCACCGCCCCCTCGACGACCTCCGCCAGGAGCTCGTGGTCCCCCACGCGCACCAACAGGTGAAGCACCGTCCACAGAAGACGCTCGTGCTCCGGGGAGCCGACCTGGCAGTGCCACAGCGCGGCCCGGTACCAGCGGGCGGCCGCCGCCGGGTCGGTGCGCAGCAGCCGGGTCGCCTCGCGGTCCAGCACCGGCACCAGCGGGGCGCAGGGGGCGAGCGCGGTACCGGCGTGGGCGACGTGCGCGGCGAGCACCGCGGGCCGGGCCGCTCCGCTGCACAGCAGCTGGGAGGCGAAGGTGACGAGCACGGTCGCCGCCCCGTCCGGCCCGAGCGTGCCGACGACGGCCTCCGCCAGCGCCGGGGAGGCCGCGGTCAGCACGCCGTCGCCGGCGCACCGGAGCACACCCGCCGCCACCAGCCGGTCGACCACGGCACCGCAGTCGGCCAGGTCGTGCCCGAAGGCCTCGGCGAACAGCGGCAGCTCGTCCACGCCGAACCACCCGGCCGCGCCGGCCAGCGCGACCAGCGGCACCGCCACGTCGCCGAACCCGGCGGTGTGGCGCACCAGGTCGTGATCGGCGGGCAGCGCGGTCACGACGCCGCGCTCGCGCAGGCACAGCTTGCCGAGCACGTCGGTGAGGCCGCCCTCGCGGCGCACCTGGCCGAGCAGGGCGAGCGCGGCCGCGGGGTTGCCCGCGAGCGATCCCAGCGCGTCGCGCAGCGCGGGTGCCACGGCGGCGTCCAGCCGTCCGCCGGCGGCGCGGTTGAGCAGCTCGCCGATCTCGTCGGCGGGCATCGGGCCGAGGTCGAGCACCTGGTCCGCGAGCCCGCTCACCGCGGCCGGTCCGGCGCCGGCGAGGTCCTCCCGGACGGTGGCGACGACGGTGCACCCGGCCCGCCGCGCGGCCGCGACGGCCAGGGCCGGCCGTGCCGCGAGGTGCACGTCGTCGACGAGGACGGCCAGCGGCCCCTCGGCGCGGACGTGCTCGAACAGCCGCACCAGATCGGTGAACAGCGCGATCCGCGACCGCGTCGACTCGTAGGCCTCGGGCCGGCAGGACCTGTTGATCGCGGCGAGCGCCTCGAGGACCTTCGGGCTGCCGAACTCGGCGAACGAGCCGCGGAAGAATTCCGTCACGACCTTCGCCCGGAAGTGGTCCCAGCGTTCTTCGCCGGCGGCGC
This sequence comes from Lentzea sp. NPDC004789, assembly GCF_053601075.1. NCBI lineage: Bacteria > Bacillati > Actinomycetota > Actinomycetes > Pseudonocardiales > Pseudonocardiaceae > Lentzea > Lentzea sp. NPDC004789. Next base: position 318,113 of record NZ_JBSGBE010000008.1, read on the forward strand.
ACGGAAGCGCTATCACCCGGATTCCGCGTTCGCGGGCCGTCCGGGCGAATTCAGCTAGAAGAGTGGTTCTGCCGATCCCTCCGGGCCCGCGCAGCAAGAACAGTGCATCCGTGTCGGCGCATTCGCCCATCGCCGCGAGCTCCGCCGCGCGCCCCACCACAGCCTTGCGTTCGTTGGCCACGATCACCTCTCCTCGCCTGCGGGAGCCCGGTCCCGACGGGGACGCGTCAACCGCGACGACGTGACGCCACTCGTCCTCGGCCGAACGCCGAATGGTGGGCGGAATCACGCGCGGGCATTACCGATGGCCGCAAGGCTAAGCACGACAGTGACGAAATCGCCTGTGCACCGAAGGAGTTTCCGCAAACTTCGCAACCACCCGTCCGAGGAACTGTTCAGTGATTTCCGAAACCCTCTGAACAATTTCCGCGTTGGTTGCAGCTGTCAGGTGTCACACCATCGAGGCGTCGAAGTCCGCGGCCAGCAGCACGGTCATGTCGACGGCGGTCACCTCGGGCGACAGCGCGAGCCGGGTCGCCTGCCGGTCGGCCATCACCTCGAACACCTTGCGCGCGGTGCGGCCGTTGCCGAACGTGCCGTCCTTCGGGATGTGCTCGAAGTAGTCCTCGAGCACCTCGGCCGCGGACTCGTCGAGCCGGTAGTCGTGCCGCTTGCAGTGCGTCCGGACGATCGTGACCAGCTCGTCCGCGCTGTAGTTCTCGAACTCGATGGTGCGGCTGAACCGCGACTCCATGCCGGGGTTGGCGCGCAGGAACTCGGCCATCTCCTTCGAGTAGCCGGCGGCGATCACCACCACGTCCTCGCGGTGGTCCTCCATCAGCTTGAGCAGCGTGTCGATCGCTTCGCGGCCGAAGTCGGGACCGGTGCCACCGCCCTGCCCCGCAGCGAGCGTGTACGCCTCGTCGATGAACAGGACGCCGCCCAGCGCGGTGTTGAACACCTCGGTGGTCTTGATCGCGGTGCCGCCGATGATCTGCGCGACGAGGTCCGCGCGCGCGACCTCCACGAGGTGGCCGGAGCGCAGCACGCCGAGGTCGGCGAGCACTGCGCCGTAGAGCCGGGCGACCGTCGTCTTGCCGGTACCGGGAGCTCCCGCGAACACCAGGTGCCTCGCCATCGGCGGCGCCGAGAGCCCGGCCTCGACCCGGCGCTTGGCCATCAGGTTGAGGTTGACCAGCGAGTTGACCTCGCGCTTGACGCCTTCCAGGCCTACCAGCGCGTTGAGCTCGCTGATCGGGTCGTTGGCCACGCCGCGTTCCTGCTGTTGCGGTGGAGCGGGTGCCGCCTGCGCCGTCGTGGTCGGGGAGGTCGTGGCACCGCTCGCCGACATCGTTCCGTACGCGTCGCGCGTCGCGTTGCCCGTGCTGCGCAGGCCGAGCACCTGCAGTGCGGTGCTGCCCCTGGTCTGCCGCAGGCCGGAACCGAGGTTGTCGCGCACGAGGCAGTCGGCGATCCGGATGCTCAGCTCGCTCTGCACGCCGATGCCGTCGGCGCTGTTCGCGGTGAACTCGGACTCCTCCAGCGTGCCGGAGGAACCCACGCCGAACAGGAAACCGCTGCCCTTGCCGTCGCGCACCCGGCAGCGGACCGCGTTGATCTCACCGCCGGTGTCGACGAGCACGCCGTCGCCACCGGACTCGGCGATCTCGCAGCCGGTCAGGCTCAGCGTCGCCTCCCGCACGATCACCGCCGCGCCCGCGCTGCCGCGCACGCTCGCCCCGGTGATCGACGTGCGTGCCCCGGTGAGCACCGCGATGCCGTTGCGGCCGCACCGTTCGAGCTCGACGTTCTCGAACTTGCCGAGCGCGCCGTCCGCCGCCTCGATCGCCGCGCCGTCGCAGCCGACCACGTGCAGCCGGCGGAAGAACGGGTCGGCAGAGGTGCTCAGCCGCACTCCGGCGCCCGTGCAGGACGACACGGAGGCGCGGGTGATCTCGGTGGTGCCGCGGTCGGTCACCCCGATGCCGACGCCGACGACGTCGCGGGCCTCGCAGTCCTCCGCGGTGCCGGCGGCCTGGCCGGTGAACAGGTAGCCGTGGTCCCTGGTCCGGCGGACCTGGAACCGGCGCAGCACCGGCGCGCACGACTCGGCGGTGAACACGCCCTCCGCGCCCGCACCGGTCACGGAGCAGTCCTCCAGCAGGATGTTGCCGGAGGAGGCCAGGTAGAACCCGATGCCGGCGACGTCGCTCACCGCGAGACGGGTGGCCACCGCGCCCGCGTGCTGCTCGACCGCCACGGCCGGCTTGGCGGTGCCGGTGACGGTCGAGTCGGTCACCGTGATCCGGCCGTGCCCGTTGAGGCAGATGCCGTTGCCGCCCGCGTCCCGCACACCGCACGCGCGCATGACGAGCTCGCCGTGCTCGGCGATCACCACGCCCGACGTGCCGAGGTCGCGCAGCTGGCAGGAGTCCATCAGGTTGGCGCCGGAGGAGGTGACCACGACACCGGCACCGGCAGGGTTGCGGACCTCGCAGCCGCGCATCAGCACCGCGCCCTTACCGGTGGCGTAGACGGCGGACCAGGCGGAGGCGGTGATCACGCACTCGGTGAAGCTCAGCTGACCCGCGGCGACGAGCACGGCGGGCGAGTCGGTGTCGGCGGAGGAGACGGTCAGCCCGGTCAGCGCGGCGGAGCCCTCGTGCAGCAGCACGGCGGGCCCTTCCGCGGCGAGCAGCTCGACGGTGCCGGGACCGTCCTCCGCGGTGATGGTGACGGCCTTGGTCAGCACCAGGGACTCCTGGTAGCGGCCAGGGCTCACCAGGATCACGGAACCGTCCACAGCAGACGCCAGAGCGTCCGAAATGGACCGGTGCCCGCGAGCCGCCGAGGCGTTGACCGTGATCACGTCGTGGCCCAACTCGTCTTCCTCCCGTCTGCGCCGCGTCCGATCCTCCACGCCGCCACCGCGTTCAACCGCACATGTCCGCACTCGCGCAACAAATTCCGCGATCCACGGAGAGCACCCGCGCACGCTCGCATGGCGGCCGTCCACCGGTTGGCATAGTGTGGCGCCGCAGTGCGGGGACCGGTGCGGCCGGCAGCGGACCTCCCAGGCACTCCAGGGAGTTCCCTCACGGACCCCGGTCCTGTCACCGTCATCCGCGATCCCAACCGGTAGAGCGCCCGTGCAGCAAGATCGACTCACCCTCCCCGCCGACCGTCTCGCGGCGTTGCTCCCCGACGACCTCGGCTGTGCCACCGGTGCCCCGTTGACCGTGGTGTGCAGCCGGTCGGAAGCTGGTCTCGCGGCCGTGGTGGACGAGCTCCGCCGTCGTCACGACCAGCGGTTCAAGGTCGTCGACCTGTCGTTCAGCGAGTCCACCGCGGGCGGCGACCTGCTCACCGCCGGGACGCTGGCCGCGGCACGGGGAGGCCAGGACGTCCTGACGGGCTTCACGAACCTGCACCGCCTGCCCGCCGCGGCGGTGGGCACGCTGGAGGCGCTGGTGCGCCAGATCGCCGCCGCCGGGACGCCGTGCCTCGCCACCGCCGTCCTGCCGCTGCCACCGCACGCGAGACCCGCGTTCGCCGCGGCGTTCGCGCGCCTGCGCCGCGACGGCCTGGTCCGCGTGGTGACGTTGCGGCCGGTACCGCGCGGTGAGTTGCCGGACCTGGTGGTGTCGATGACCGGCGCCCTCCCGGAGACCTCGCTGTGCGACCGGCTGTGGGCGACGACGCGGGGCTGGCCGAGCGCCGTCGGCACCGCGCTGCGGATCGGCGCGGACAGCGGCGCGATCACCGTCGTCGACCGCCACTCCTACCTCTCGGCCTGGCCGGCGCGGATCCAGCCCGCCGGATTCGACGACCTGCTCGCCGACGTGCGCGGCCTCGGGCTGCCGTTGTGGAGCGCGGCCAAGGCCGTCGCCGTGCTGGCCCCGCTCGGCCCCGCGGTCCCCCGGCTGGTGGGTCACGCGCTCGGCGTGCCGGAACACGAGGCCGTCGCCCTGCTGCGCGCCCTCGCCGACGCGGCGGTGCTGCGGCCCGTCCGGACGCAGGCGGTGTGGCGGTTCCGGCTGCCACTGCTGCAGCTCGCGCTGCGCTACTCACTCGGTCCCTACGAGCGCCGCCGAATCGCCCAGATCGCGGTGACCGCGCTGTGGCAGGGCGCCGCGGAGTGCGCCGACCCGGCGTTCCTCGCCGACCAGCTCGTCGACGCGGGCAACCTGGTCGACGCCGCCCGCGCCCGCGCCGAGCTGCTGGCCCGCGCCCGGCACGCGAACCCGGACGACCCCGACCGGCCGTTGCGATGGCTGCGCGCTGCGGCCGACCTGGCGACTGGGTCCGAGCGCGCCCGCATCCTGCTCGCCCACGCCCGTGCCTGTCTGACGCATGGTGCCGCCCATCGCGCACTCAGCTCGACGGACACCGTGCTGCACGAACACCTCGACGACCTGCCGGACGACCAGCTCTTCGACGTCTGCCTGAGCCACCTCGCCGCCCTCGGTGCCGCGGGCGAGCTCGACACGCTGAGCCGGGTCGCCGAGGGCACGTGGTGGCCGTGGCCCGGCACCGAGGTCCAGCGCGCGGTCGGCCGGGCCGCCGCGCTGTCGTGGCTGGGCGACTGGCGCTCGGCCCAGCGGGTGCTGGCCGAGGTGCGCGAGCACGCGGACGCCCACCTCGTCGCGCGGCACCTGGACGACCTGGAACCGGTCACGCGGTTGTGGCTGGGCGACCCGGCGGCCTTCTACGCCGAGGTCGCAGCGCTGCCCGCACGGGTGGCCGCCGGAGACCAGTTGCCCGACCAGTTCGACTGCGACGCCGAAGCGCCGCCCCGGCACCACCCGGAACCCGCGGCCCGACCGCTCCCCGACCAGCCCCGCCACGACACCGAAGCGCCACCCACGCACCACCCGGAACCCGCCACCCAGCAGCTCCCCGACCTCCTCCGGCGCGACGTGGAGGTGCTGGTGGCGCTCGGCGAGCTGCACCGCGCCGAACCGCTGCTCGCCCTCACCGGCCAGGTGCCGGTCCGGCTCGCCACCGCGTGCCGGGCGACGCTGGCCGCGGCCGCCGGACGAGCCGACGAGGCGCTGGAGCTGGTGCGCAAGAGCGTGGCCACGGAACCACGCACCGGCTGCGACCCCGGCCAGGCCGTCATGTTCCACGTCGCCGCGACCTTGTTGCTGCGCAAGGGAAAGCTCGTACGCGCGCTGGAAATGGTGGCCACGGCCCGCGAACGCGGTCCCGCGCTCCCCCACCTGCTCGCCGCGGCCGAGGCCGCGCACCACGTCCTGTTCGGACGGCACGCGGACGCCGTCACGGTGCTCAAGCAGGCACTGGACCGCGCCGAGACGACCGGTGTGGTCGCGCTGACGGACCTGCTGTGGACGGCGCTGGCGGACATCGCCGTCAGCCGGGAAGACCAGTCGCCGTTGCCGTGTCACCTGGATCGCGTCGCCTCGGTGGCGAGGCGGATGCACACCGAGCAGGCCGAGATCAGCAGGCTCGTCCTGCACGCGACCGTGCACGACGACCGCGGCGCGGTGGGCGAGGCCGTCAAGCTGCTGCGCGGCCGGCCACCGCTGGAACTGGCCGAAGGGCTGGAACGGCTCGTGCGGTACGGGGTCGGGGCGCCGGAACTGCTGTCGGAGGCCTACGAGGCGGCGGGCGTCATCGATGCGTTGCTGCACCGGTCGGTGCTGCGCAACCTGATGCGCACGCACGGCATTCCGGTGCCGGGGCGGCAGGCGACGGTGGCCGAGAACGAGCGGTTGCTGGCGGTGCTGGTGACCGACGGTCTCGGCAACAAGCAGATCGCCACGTTGCTCGACACGAGCGAGAAGAGCGTCGAGGGCAGGCTGTCGCGGCTGTTCTCCCGCACCGGCTACCGCTCACGGGTCGAGCTGGCCGCCGCCATGCTGACCGGCCGCTTCACGGTCTGACGCGAAAGGGCTCTTTCCTCGGCGCACGAGGAAAGAGCCCTTCGTCGACGACGTCAGCCCGTGACGGACTCGGACTTGGTCTTCTTGGCCGCGCGGGCCTTCGGTGCGTCCGCCTCGGTGGCCGGACGGCTCTCGCCGGCTTCCGCCTCGGGCGCGCCCGTCTCGGTCTTCGGGGCGTCGGACTTGGGGGCCTCGACGAGGGCCTGGCGGAGCGCGGCGGCGATCAGGCGCATCGACGCGGGCGCGCCCGCGTTGAGGAGCACGTCGACGCCCTCCTCCGGCAGCAGGCCGACGAGCTGGTCCAGGCTGACCTCGGCCCAGGCCGCGATGTTGTCGAGCTCCTTGATCTCCGCGATGCGCCGGCTGTGCGCGGGGGCCGTGGCGACCACGACGCACGGCACCTCGTCCGGCGACATCACCACGACCGGGGTGTTCTCCTCGGTCACGGCGAGCCCGAAGACGCTGCCCTCGGTCATGATCGACAGCAGCTCGCCCGGTTCGGCCTCACCGCGCGTGACCATCTGCAGCGTCGCGTCCACCGGGTCGGTCGGCGAGTCGGGGCGGGTCGGCGCGTAGTCCGGGTTGGCGTGGAAGCGGCTCGTGGTGCCGTCCTGCTCGACGAACCACCCGCCGACGACGACCTCCAGCGGCGGACGGGGGCGCTCTTCGCCCTCGGCGGGCTCCGGTTGCTCTGCCTGCCAGGCGGGGTCGATCAGGAACACCCACTGGTCACCCTCGAACCGGGCTTCGGTCTGCTCGGTCGTCGTGGCGGTCTCCGCCATCACAGCCTCCCGGCCGATGTGCTCGTCGTGTTGCTTCTCGTGCGTGTCCATTCAAGGAACCCGTCGGAGCCGGTGGCGCGTCCTGGTGCCCCAGGCGGCAACCTCCGGGGGAATCACTCACGGAAGTTCTGCCCGCGCCCGTGCGGAGGTGAACACCCACTGTAGTCCTCACGGGTTCTCGTCGCGTGGTGGCGTGCCGCCGAGGAAGTCGGCGAGGGAGATGGAACGCGGCGTCTCCACGTCGCCGTCACCGAGGTCCGACCACGAGCGGACGTCGTCGAGATCCGGCACCGAGCGGTCCTCCCAGGCGGACGGCTCGGAAACGCTGTCCGCTCCCGCCGCCGACCAGGCGTCCTCGGAGCGCGCGTCGTCCTCGGCATCCGGGGCGTGCACGAGGTGCACCTGGCCGTCGGCGGAACGCTCCACCACCAACGGCAGCCCGGCGTGAACGGTCCACTCGGCGCCCGGCGCGAGAACCGGCGTGTGCACGTGGAAGGTCGACGCCAGCTTCGCCTGGAACTCCCGCACCGCGCTCGGCGCGCCGTCCGTCACCACCAGCGCCGTCGGTGCTCCGGCCGCGGTCATCTCGCGGAACGCCGAGGACGCGACGAGCACCTTGGCGAAGGCCGGGCCGTCGACCGCGAGCTGACGGCCGTCCGCGAGCGTGACGCGGAACCGGTCCGCGTCCGCCCGCACGTCCACGCCGGCCGCGCGGTCCGGCCACTGTTCCACTCCGGTCCATTCAGGACTGTCGGTGAAGGACACTCCCACCGGGTGGTCCACGAAGTGCGACCGGACGTCCTCGGGGCGGAACGGCGCGACCCGGCCGGCGGCGTCCGTGCCGAGGACCAGCCCGTACCCGCCGGAGAACGTGTTCCACCGTCCGCCGTGGTGCAGGGCAGTCACCGCGCGCCCGTCCCGCAGCCCGATGTGAACCGCGTCGGTCGACGCGAGCACGGGGAGGTCGTGGCCGAACGAGGTCGAGAGGGCGTACTGGAAGTCGTGCGCCGCCTCACCGGCGCGGTCGTCCCCGACGGTGCAGACGATCAGCGCGATCGCCTCCGGCCGGTCCGGGCCGCTCATCCGCTCCTGGAACGGCTCCAGCCGCCGCACGAGGTCGGCGAACGGGTGCCCGTACAGCGACACCACCGCGCCCTCGCGGTCGTGGACGCGGAAGCCGGAGGAGCCGCCCTGGGCGCCGAAGCTGTGGCTGACGATGAAGAACGTGTTCTCCGGCCACGGCACCGGGCCGGACTGGGCGTCCAGTCCGCCCTCGACCGCGTTGATGTCGCTGACTCCCTGCGGCAGCACCGACATCGTGCCTCGGCCGGCCGCCGCCGTCCACGCGTGCGCGGCCGCCACGTCGTCGTCGCTCATGCCGAACACGACACCGATGGCCCGGCCGTCCCTCATCAGGGGTTCGACCCGCACGTCCGCGGGTGCCACGTCGACGTGACCGCCGAGGTCGATGCGATACCCCTGGGCCGGCTGGTCCAGCGGCAGCTCCGGCAGCTCCCGCCACGCCGTAGCTCGCCCGGCGAGCTCGCCGGCGGCTGCGGTCACCCTGGCCTCCACCCCCAGCCGGGCGCTCAGCGCGGCCTGGAAGTCGTGCGCCGCACCGCCGCGCCAGCCGTACGCACCGGCCCGCGAGGCCAGCAGCGTCACCTCGCGCGACTCGCTGTGCGAGGCCAGCAGGTCCGCGAACGCCGATCCGCCCAGCGCGACCCGCGTCCCATCCGCCAGCGTCACGTGGAACCGCTCGGCGTCACCGTCCACCGCCACCTGGAACGGCCCCTCGGCAGGCTCGTCCACCGCGCCGCGGAACGAGACGCCCACGACCGCGTCTCCGGCCCGGATCGGCTCGACCGGCACGTCGGCCGCGGTGAACACGCGCACCCGGCCGGTGGCGTCGGTGCCCGCCACCACGCCACCGAACCCGCGCCAGCGCCCCTGGCCGTCCTCGGCCACCACAGCGGCGGCAAGCGCGCGCTGGAAGTCGTGCGCCGCGCCGCCGTCATGGCCGAACACACCCGCAGCCGTTCCCGGCAGGGCGACACCGGCCAGTGCGCCCGCGGTGCGGAACGGCTTGGCCTTCGCCACGACGCCTGCCAGCGTCCCGCCGTCGACCGTGATGCGGGTGCCGTCCTTCAACGTCAGCCCGAACCGGTTCGCGCTCGCATCGACATCGACGTGGAACACACTGCCCCGCGTCGCCGTGACCGGCACCGCGACCGGGTTCGTGCCGCTGCGGAACGTCACGCCGACGGTCCGGCCCTCGGACGTCAGGACCTGCCCGACGACATCGCGGCGGTGGAACGTCCGCGCCTCACCGGTCGCCGCGTCCAGGGCCGCCAGGACCGTCTCCCGGCCGAAGGCGCGCTTCAGCCAGGAGCGACCGGACTTCAGCTCGGCGCCGCGATCCGCCGTCGGAACCCCTGCGGGCTCGGGCGCGGGTTCGACGCGTCGCCACTCCCCCGCGTCGTGCACCACGGTGCCCTCAGCCTGCAGCTGGAGGTCGTTGGTGGGCGCGTAAACCGGTTCGGTGCGGCCGAACTGCTCGTGCAGCGCGCGCTGGAAGCCTTCCACCGCACCACCTGGCGCGCCGGCGCCGGACGCGAGCAGCGTCACGGCCTCGGGCGCACCGCCGTACGCCTGCTGGAACGGCTCCGAGCGGGCGACGATCGCGGCCAGCGTCCCGGCGTCGACCACGACCCTGCTGCCGTTCTGGGTCTCGACCAGCATGCTGGCACCGCTGTACTCCTCCACGTCGACGTGGAAGGTCCGGGCGGGCCACGGGGTCTGCTCGTGGCGGACGGCGCCGGACTCCGTCGCATCGGCGAGGTCGAACTGGCCGGTGCCGAGCATGTGGGTGGTGCCGTTGCCGCCGCCCGCCGTGGCCCACGCCTCGCTGTCGAGACGGGTCTCCCCGGTGCGGAACGTGACACCGACGACCTGGTCGCCGTGCCGCAGCGGGACCGCGGAGATCGAGCCAGGCTGGAACGTGATCGTACGGCGGCCGCCGTCGCCGTAGTGGAACTCGACGCCCGACAGCGGCCGCGGCAGCGTGTCGAACGTGCGGACGGTGCCGTCCTGGGTCGCGGCCGCCACCGGCTGCCACACCTCGAACCGCCCCGCGAGAGCGCGCTGGAAGTCGTGGGCCGCGCCGCCGGGCCCGTCGATCTCGCCGGCCGACGAACCGAGCAGGGTGATGCGCTCGCCGGTCGGGACCTGGGCGGCGTGCACGAGGTCGGCCAGGACCTTGCCGGACACCGCGACCTGCCGTCCGTCGGTCAACCGCAGCTCGAACCGGTCGTGGGTGCCGGAGACGGCGACGCGGAACTCGTCCGGCGCACCGCCGTCGGGCAGCGGGTCACCGGTGAACGACACTCCGGCCGGGCTGTGCTCGACGATCACGGCGGGCCGGGTGAAGAGCTCCACCCGACCGTCCGCACCGGTTCCGGCGAACTGCCCCTGTTCGGCGTGCGCGGTCCACTCGCCGCCGCGCTGCACCACCGCGGGCACGTCCAGGCCGAACATGCGGGCCACGGTGCGCTGGAACGCGCTGACGCCCTTTTTGGAAGCCTCGGACACCACGAACGCCGTCGGTCGCTGTGCCCCGGCGGCCTCCCGGAACGCCGGGGACGCCATGACCAGCTTCGCCAGTGCGCGCCCGTCGACCGTGACCGTCCTGCCGTCGGTGAGCGTGACGGAGAAGCGGTCGCCCGATGCCGTCACGTCCAGGCCGATCGCGCCGGCCGGCCACCGCGCCGGGTCCACCGGCGCGTGACCGTCCGCAAAGGACAGTCCGACCGGGCGATCGCCGTCGCGGACGGTCCGCGACCGGACCTCCTCCGGCGCGAACGGGACATGCCTGCCCTGACCGTCGGTGCCGAGCACCTGCCCGTAGCCGCCGGAGAACGTGAACCACTCACCCCCGTGCTCCACGGCGGTGGCCGCGCGGCCCTCCCTCAGTCCGATGTAGACGGAGGAGGTGGGCGCGAGCACCGGCACGTCGACCGCGAAGGTGGTCGACATGGCCTGCTGGAAGTCGTGGGCCGCGGTGCCGGGCCGGTCCTCCGCGACGGTGCAGACGACCAGCGCGATCGCCTCCGGGCGGTCCGGGCCGCTCATCCGCGCCTGGAACGGCTCCAGCCGCCGCACGAGATCGGCGAACTGGTGCCCGTACAGCGACAGCGCCGCGCCCTCGCGGTCGTGGAGGCGGAAGCCGGACGTGTCACCGGAGGCGAAGCTGTGCCCGACGACGAAGAACGTGTTCTCCGGCCACGGCGCCGGAGAAGTCTCCGCGTCGAAACCACGCGCCATGTCGGCGCTGTCCACGTCGATGCCCTGCGGCAGCACGGACACCGTGCCCTTGCCGTCGGCCGCCGCCCACGACAGCGCGGTGTCCAGCCCGTCGCCGTCCACGCTGAACGTGACCCCGACGACCCGCCCGTCCTCGACCAGCGGCACGGCCTGCACGTCCGCGGGAGTCAGGTCGACGATCACGCCCCGCTCGAAGTGGCCCGCCTGGACCGGGCGGTCCATCGGCACGATGGGGAACATCCGCCAGCTGGGGTCGGGTGCCTCGATCTCGGCGTCCTCGGCGATGGTGGCGAGACCGCCCACGTGCGTCGTGAGGTCGTTGGCGGGCGCCACCACCTTGGTCTCCGCACCGAGCCGGTCGCTCAGCGCGGCCTGGAAGTCGACGGCCGCACCGCCACGCCAGCCCGACGCACCGGCCCGCGACGCCAGCAGCGCGACCTCGCCGCCGCGGTTCTCCCGTGCCTCGTGGAACAACGGCGACGAGGTGAGCACGTCCGCGAACGCCGAACCACCCACGGAGACCCGCGTGCCGTCGGCGAGGGTGAGCTGGAACCGGTCGAACCGGTTCTCCACCGCCACCACGGCCGAGTCGGCGCCGGGCGCGCGCATCGACTCGTCCGCCGCACCGCGGAACGACACGCCCACCACGGCGTCGCCGTCACGCACCGGCTCGACCGGCACGTCGGCCGCGCCGAACAGCCGCACCCGGCCGCTGTCCTCGACGCCCGCCACCGCGCCACCGAACCCGCGCCACCGGCCATGTCCCTCTTCGGCCACCACCGCGGTGTCCTTGCCGAACGCGGCCAGGCCGCGCTGGAAGTCGTGTGCCGCACCACCGGCGTGACCGAGGGCGCCCGCGTTCGCCCCCGGCAGGGCGACACCGGCCAGCGTCTGCGCGGAGCGGAACGGCTTGGCCTTCGCCACCACCTCGGCCAGCACACCGCCGTCGACCGTAACGCGCGAGCCGTCCTTCAACGTCAGGCCGAACCGGGACGTGGTCGCGTCGACGTCGACGTGGAACACGCTGCCCCGGGCTGCCGTGACGGGCACCGTGACCCGGTCCGTTCCGGCGCGGAAGGTCATGCCGACCGTGCGGCCCTCGGAGGTCAGGGTGTGCGCCACGACATCGCGGCGGTGGAACGTCCGGGCCTCGCCGGTCGTGGCGTCGAGTCCGGCCAGCACCGACTCACGGCCGAAGACGCGCTTCACCCAGGAACGACCGGACTTCAGCGCGGCGCCGCGCTCGGCCGTCGGCACCTGATCCACCGGCGCGGGCACCTCGGTCCGCTCGGCAACCTGCCGCTCCTCCGCCTTGCGGTCCGCCTCGTCGAACCACGCGGCCAGCCGCGCGTCCTGCTCGGAAACACCGCTGTGGGGCTCGTCGCCGAGGCCAGGAGCCCCGTCGTCCCGGACAGTGACGGCGGGCGACGTCGTCACCGGGCCGTCCTCGGGGAACTCGCTGCTCAGGTCGCCGTCGGACCGGCCGGCCCGATGCGCCTCGGCAGGAGGCACCACGCGGCCGGGAGCTTCGGGGGTCCGGTCGTGCATGGTCCAGCCGTCCTGAGTCAGCACGACCGGCGTGCCTTCGGGGGTGGCCTGCAGCCGTGCCACACCCCTGGGCTCGTAGACCGGCACGCGGACGCCGAAGTCCCGGACGAGGGTGTCGCGGAAGCCGCCGCCCTGCGACGGCGCGTCCGGCGGGGACGAGGTGATCAGAGCGATCCGGCGGCGCGGTCCCGTGCCGGAGTCACCGCGGAAGACCTCGGTGTTGCCGACCACGCGTGCGAACGTCCTGCCGTCGAGGTGCACCGCCCTGCCGTCCGCGGTGTGCACCACCAGCAGACCGTCCACACCGGACGAGGCCGCCACGTGGAAGGTGCCCGGCGGCATCATCGTGCCGCGCAGCTGACCGAGGCCCGGCTGCGCCGCGGGCTGGACACCGTATTCCCAGAACGTCACGCCGACCGGGCGGCCCGCCAGCACCAGCGGCACCGACCGCACGGCGGCCGGGTCGAACGGGACCGGCCGCGGCTCGCCCGGCAGCCGGCCGAGCGCCAGGGCGCGGCCGGAGGAGAACTGCTCCCAGCGGCCGTTGTTGCGCAGGTAGCTCTCCCATTCGAGCTCCGGCCGCATGGTGTGGACACCGCTGTTGGTGGTCGGGGCGACCACCGGCTGGCGGTGCCCGAACTCGGCCAGCGCCCGCTGGAAGTCGTCGGCGAAGGCGCCCGGCCCCCTCGTCGCCGCGGTCTGGCAGGAGAACAGGGTCAGCGTTTCCGCACGACGCTCGGCCATCAGCCCGTGGAACGCCCGAAGGTCGTGCAGCACCGAAGCCAGGGCCGCACCGCTCACCGAGATGGCGCGGCCGTCGACGAGGTTGATCGTCGCCGAGGTGGGGCCGCCGTGGAGCACGACGTAGGCCGAGCGCTCCGGCCACGGCGCCGGCGTGCCCGGCTCGCCCGTGTGCTCCTCGCGGGTGAGCCGGGTCCTGACCTCCTCGCCGGGAGCCAGCGTCATCGTCGTGCCGCGGTGGCGTTCCGACATCTGCGAGAGGTTGGTGAAGACGTCCTTGCCGATCAGGAACGTCAGCCCGACCGGGGCGCCGTCACGTCCGCGGATCACGTTCACGCGCACGTCGCCGGTGCGGAACGGCGTCGGCATCCCGCCGCGCGTCTGCGCGGTCAGCGCCACGCCGGCGATCACGTCCGGCCTCGGGAACGGCCGCCACGCGCCACCGCGGTCCAGCACGAGCTGGCCACCGGTGCCGGGAAACTCGCCCGTCCGCAGGTGCACGTCCGTCGTCGGCGCCACCACCAGGTGCACCAGGCCGACGTCCGCCAGCGCCCGCTGGAAGTCCCTCGCCGCGCTGCCGAGCGCCGACCGGGCCGCGAGCAGCACCAGGGTCCCGCTCTTGTTCTCGAAGGTCATGTCCCGGAACGCGCTCAGGTCGGCGACCACCCGCCCGAACATCGTCCCGTCCACGCGCACCGGCACGCCGTCGCGCAGGTGCAGCTCGAACGCCTCCGACCCGCCGCGCACCGCCACGTACAAGGCGTCCTTGTGCCACGGCGACGAGGTCGGGTACGCGCCCTCGCTGCCGGGGAACCTCGACGGACCGGCGCCTTCCGGGTGCACGTAGGTCCGCAGGTGCTGCTGGGCGGGCTGCTCGGCCCACAACCGGGCGTTCGCCCGCTCGTCACCGGCGAGGAAGGTGAGACCGATCGGCTGACCGGCGTGCCGCAGCTCCTCGACCCGCACGTCTCCGGGCATGAACCGGCGCAGCCGCCCGTCGGCGTCGAGCCCGGCCGCGGCTCGCGGCGCCGGCCCGGACGAGGCGCCGCGCGGCACGTCACCCGTGCGGGGCGCGGAGTCCATCAGGTCGAGCTCGCCGCGCTCCACGGTGGACGAGCGGGCGAGATCACGCTCAGGCCCGGCCGCCGCCAGGTCGACGTCGTCGCCGAGCTCCCGTGCGGAGAACGACGTCAGGTCCCTGTCCCGGCCGGGCGTGGACGAGACCAGGCCGGCCTCGTCGGCCTGCCGCCGCGGCGGGGACCACTCCGACGGAGACGGGAACGACTCCCAGTGGCCGCCCCTGGACACGAAGCTCTCCCAGGAGGTCCGCGGCACGTCGAGGCCGAAGCGGACCGGTCCCGTCGGCCCCACCACCGGCTGGCGGTACCCGAGCCTCTCCAGCGCCTGCTGGAAGTCGAACGCGGTACCACCGGCGTGCCGGTCGGCACCGGCCCAGCAGGACAGCAGCGTCAACGCCGCGTGCTCACGCACGGCCATGAGGTCGCGGAACGGCCTCAGGTCGTGCAACAACTCCGCCAGCACCGCTCCGCGCACCAGCAGCGAGTGGCCGTCGGTCAGCTCGATCCTCGCGATGTTGCGGTTGCCGTGCAGGGTGATGTACGCGGCCGGCTCGGGCCACGGCGCGGGCTGCGAGAGGTCCGCTCCTCGGTCGATCTCCCGCTCGAGCCGCTGACCTGCCTCGCCGTCGGGGAGCAACGTCGTCCTGCCGCGATGCGGCTGCGCGAAGGTGTCCAGGTCCTGGAGCAGCTCACCGCCGACCACGAAGGACACCGCCTGCGGCCTGCCGTCCGGGCCGTTGATCGAGGTGACCCGCACCTCGTCGGTGTTGAAGTAGGTGCGCTGCCCCCTCAGCGTCCGCGCCATGAGCGCCCGGTTCTCGACCACCTCGGCGGTCGGGAACGCCCGCCAGGAACCACCCTGGTCCACGACGATCTGACCGGCCCGCTTGAACCACGCCGTCCGCAGGTGCACGTCGGTGGTGGGCGCCACCACCAGGTGCGGCCAGCCCTGCGCCGTCAGCGCCTGCTGGAAGTCCGCGGCGGCACGGCCGGCGCCCGACCGGCCCGCGAGCAGGACCACCGAGCCACCGGCGCTGGTCTGCGCCATCCGCCGGAAGCCCGGCACCTCGGACAGCACCCGGCCGAACGTCGACCCGTCCACCGTCAGCCGCGAGCCGTCGGTCAGCCGCAGGTCGAACGCGTCCGCGTCACCGCGCACCGCGACGTACATCGAGTCCTGGCGCCAGTTCGCGGGGATCATCGTCGCGCCCTTGCTGCTCGGGAACGACGACGAACCCTCCCGCTGCACGAAGGTCCGCAGGTGTTCGATGCCGGGCTCCGCGGCCCACCGCAGCGAAGCGGAACGCTCGGCACCGGTGAGAAAGGTGAACCCGATCGGCTCCTTCGCCTTGCCCCGCAGCTGCTCGACCCGGACGTCACCGGGCTCGAACCGGCGCACACCGCCGGAGGGTTCCGCCCCCTCCAGGCGTCCCGACCCGGAGGTGCCGGGCAGCGACGTCAGCCCACCGACCCGCGCCGCCGGAGCGGGCGGCCGGACGACCTGCACGGGTGCGTCACCATCGCGGTGGTGGACGGTCCAGCCGTCCTGGAACCAGACGACAGGCCTGCTGTGGCCGTCGGCGTGCAGGCCGGCCTCGCCCCTGAGCTCGTACACCGGGTTCTTGACGCCGAACTCGTCGTGCAGCGCGTGGTGGAAGTCCGCGCCGGGAGTCCGCCCGGAAAGCGGGGTCGAGGCGGCCAGCACGATCGGCGACGACGGGTGGAGACCGCCGATGGCGCGGAACGTCTCGCTGTTGCCCACCATCCTGGCGAACGCGGCGCCGTCGACGTGCACGGTCCGGCCGTCGGTGGTGTGCACCACGAGCCATCCGTCCACATCGGACTCCGCCGAGACGTGGAAGGTCCCCTCCCGCAACCGCGCGGTCTGCCCCTGCGGTTGCCCGGCGTCTCCCGCGGTCTCCCGCCGGAACGACACGCCGACCGGGCGGTCGCCCTGCAGGATCGGCCTCGACCGCACCTCAGCGGGGTCGACCGGCACCCAGCGGACCTGGTCGCGCAGCTGTCCCAGCACGGGGGCCCGGCCCGACGAGAACGCCTCCCACCGGCCGTCGAGCACGTGGGTGCTCCAGGCGTCCTTCTTCACGGAGTAGGTGCCGGCCGTGTTCGTCGGCGCCACCACGGGCTGTCGATGTCCCTGGCTCTCGAGCGCCCGCTGGAAGTCGTGCGCCAGACCACCGGCGCCCCGCGTCTCGCCGGTCGAGCAGGCGAGCAGCGTCAGCGCCTCCGGGTCGCGGGCGGCCATCAGGTCCCGGAACGACCGCAGGTCGCCGAGCAGGTCGGCGAACGCCGCGCCGCGCAGCATGACCGTGCGCCCGTCGACCAGCTCCAGCTGGACCTTCTCCGGGAACCCGTGAGTGAGGACGTACGCCGACCGCTCCGGCCACGGCGAGGGCCGCGAGTAGTCCCGCCCGGCCTGCACCTCGCGCACGAACCGCGCGCCGTCCATGCCGTCCGGCACGAGCGACGTCCGATGCGTGGCCGGGAGAGCCAGCCGCTGCACGTTGTGGTGCAGCTCGTCCCCGACCAGGAACGAGATCGCCAGCGGCCTGCCGTCGTGACCGTTGAGCGTGGTGGCCCTCACGTCACCGGTGCGGATGGTCGTCGACGCGCCGTAGGGCGATTCCGCGTCCAGCTGCCGGTTGGCGATCACGGCGGGTTCGGGGAACGTCCGCCAGGAGCCGCCGCGGTCCACGACGATCTGGCCGCCGCGCTTGAGCAGCGCGGTCCGCAGGTGCACGTCCGCCGTCGGCGCCACCACCAGCTGGTGCCATCCGGCGGACTCCAGTCCCTGCTGGAAGTCGCGCGCCGCGGGACCGGCGGCCGACCGCCCGGTCAGCAGCACCAGCGTGCCGCCGTTGGGGTCCTCGGCCATCCTGCGGAACGGCGTCAGCTCGGCCATCACGTGCCCGAACGTCGAGCCGTCGACCGTCACCCGCGCGCCGTCGGTCAGCCGCAGCTCGAAGGAGTCCGTGCCGCCCCGCACCGCGACGTATGTGGCGTCCGCGCGCCACGGCCCGCGCACCTCGGCCGCACCCTTGCTGCTCGGGAACGACGACGAACCCTCGGGGTGCACGAACGTCCGCTGATGCTCGCTCCTGGGCTCACCAGCCCACCGCAACGAGGCGGAACGCTCGCTCCCGCTGAGGAACGTCAGGCCGATCTGCTCCCCACCGCGCACCATCGGCCGAACCTGGACCTCGCCCGGCTCGAACCGGCGCACGAGGCCGGTCGCGTCCACCCCGCGCAGCCCTTGTACCGGCGCCTTCACCCGCGCGCCGACGGGTTCGGCGTCGTGGCGCACCGGCACCTCGCCGGCCGGCTCCTGACGCGAGACGCGGTGCTCGATCCAGCCTTCGCGGGACCGCAGCGCCGGCTCTCCGGCCGCGTCCGCGACGACGTCGATCATGCCGCGCGGCACGTGCACCGACTCGCGGAAGCCGAAGTCGCGCATCAGCGTCTCGTGGAACCCGTTGACCGGACCCGGCGTGTACAGCGGCTTCGACATCGCCAGCACGACAGGCGCCTGCTCAGCACCGCGGAACGCCTCGGACTCACCGACCACCCGCCCGAGCACCGGGCCATCGACGAACACGGCGTCACCGCGCGAGGTGCGCACCACGAACTCGTTCATCCCGCCGCGCTCGACGTCCACGACGAACGTCCGCTCCGGCACGGCACCGTCCGCGATCCGGCCGACCGCGGGAGAACCGCCTTCGCGGAACGACACCCCGACCGGACGGCCGTCGCGCAGCACCGGCGCCGAGCGCACCTCGGCCGGGGCGAACGGGACCCACCCGGAGTTGTCCTGGAGCCTGCCCAGTGCCGGTGCCGAGCCCGACGAGAACTGCTCCCACCGGCCGCCGTCGACGACGAAGGTGTCCCAGGTGGTCCTGCGCCACTCGTGCACCGCGACCGGCTTCGTGGGCGCCACCACCGGCTGGTGGTAGCCGAACTCGGCCAGCGCGCGCTGGAAGTCGTCCGCGACACCACCGGCGGCCCGCACCGCACCGGTCGAGCACGACAGCAGGGTCAGCGCTTCCTGCTCGCGCGCGGACATCATGTCCCGGAACGGCCGGAGGTCGTGCAGCAACTCGGCCAGCACGGCACCGGTCACCATGACCCCGCGGCCGTCGGTCAGCTCCACGAACGCGCGGCTGGGGAAACCGTGCAGCGTCACGTACGCCGACCGCGCGGGCCACGGCGAGGGCTGCGACACGATCCTGCCGTCGGCCAGATCCCGGCCGAACGTCGCGCCGTGGTCTCCCTCCGGCAGCAGCCAGGTGGCGCCGCCGCCGGGACGTCCGAAGTACCGCGCGTCGTCGCGCAGTTCGTCCCCGACCGAGAACGACACCGCCACCGGCCTGCCCTGCGGATCGGCGAGTCCGGTGACCCGCACCTCACCGGTGCGGAACTGGGTCGGTTGATCCCTCGGGGTGAAGCCGTCCAGGACCCGGTCCTCGACCACGTCCGACAGGGGGAACGCCCGCCAGGCCCCGCCCCGGTCCACGACGATCTGGCCACCGCGCTTCAACCACGCCGTCCGCAGGTGCACGTCGGTCGTCGGCGCGACGACCAGGTGCTCCCAGCCCTCGTCCGCCAGCGCCTGCTGGAGGTCACGCGCCGCCTCACCGGCACCGGACCGGCCCGCGAGCAGCACCAGCGTGCCGCTCGCGTTGTCGTCGGCCATCTTGCGGAACGGCTGCGCCTCGGCCAGCACCCGGCCGAACGTCTCCCCGTCGACCCGCACCCGCGCGCCGTCGGTCAGCCTCAGCTCGAAGGAGTCCGCGCCACCCCGGACCGCCACGTACATCGCGTCCGCGCGCCACGGCCCGCGCACCTCGGCCGCACCCTTGCTGCTCGGGAACGACGACGAACCCTCGGGATGCATGAACGTCCGCAGGTGCTCGTTCGCAGGCTCACGAGCCCACCGCAACGAAGCGGAACCCTCGCCACGACCGCTGAGGAACGTCACTCCGATCTGCGCCGTACCACGCACCATCGGGCGAACCCGGACCTCGCCGGGTTCGAACCGGCGCACCTCACCGGTCGCGTCGACACCGTGCAGCCGCCCTGCCGAGGACGGCTCCCCGGTGGACCGCGACATCCGCCCGGAGTCCGGGTCCGGTCCGGCGGTGGGGCGGACGACGCGTTCGCGGACGTCGGCGGTGCGGTCGTGCACCGTCCAGCCGTCCTGGGTCCACACGGCCGGCGCACCGTTCTCGCCGCGGCGCACGCCGGCCGCGCCCCTGGACTGGTGGACCGGGTTCTCGACGTTGAACTCCAGGTTGAGGACCTGGTGGAAGGCATAGCCCCAGCTCCGGCCGTGCAGCGGGGTCGAGACGGCCAGCGTGATCGGCCCCGACCGCCGGAAGTCATCCATGCCGCGGAACGTCTCGCTGTTGCCCACGACGCGCGCGAACGCGGGACCGTCGAGGTGCACCGTCGCACCGTCGCGGGTGTGCAGGACGACCCGTCCGTCCACATCGGACTCCGCCGACACCAGGAACGCTCGTCGCGGCAACGGCGTCGTCCTCGCGTCACCCGGAACCGGGCCGCCCTCGCCCTCGCGCCAGAACGAGACACCGACCGGCCGGCCCTCGTGCAGGATCGGCCGCGACCGCACCTCGGCGGGCTCGACCGGGATCCACCTGGCCTCGCCGTGCAGCTCGCCCAGCGTCCAAGCCGACCCGGACGAGAACTGCTCCCAGCGGCCGCCGTTGACCACAACGGTGTCCCACGCGCCCGCGGCCGCGTCGTGCGCCCCGACGCGGACCGGCGTCGACGGTGCCACCACCGGCTGCCGGTACCCGAACTCGGCCAGCGCGCGCTGCAGGTCGAACGCGGCGCTGCCGGGTGAGCGATCCGCGCCCGTCGAACAGGACAGCAGGGTCAGCGCTTCCTGATCGCGCACCGACATCAGGTCCCGGAACACCCGCAGGTCGCCAAGCACCTCGGCCAGCACGCCGCCGCTCACGTCGAGCGTGCGGCCGTCGGTCAGCTCGAGCCGCACCTTGTCCTCGTACCCGTGCAGGGTCACGTAGGCGGACCGCTCCGGCCACGGCGCGGGCTGCACGTGGTCCTGCCAGCCCTTCGACGTCGCCCCCTCGACCAGCGAGGTCGTGCCCGCGTGCGGCAGCGACAGGTCGGTCAGGTCGTGGCGCAGCTGGTTGCCGATCACGAACGACAACATCTGCGGGCGGCCGTCCGGACCGTTGATCGCGGCGACCCGCACCTCGCTCGTGTGGAACCTGGCCGGCCAGCCGTGGTCCGTCGTCAGGGCCTCCAGTTCCCTGCCCTGGATCACGTCGGCCAGCGGGAACGCCCGCCAGGACCCACCGCGGTCGACGACGATCTGGCCACCGCGGCCCGGCCAGTCCGTCCGCAGGTGCACGTCCGTCGTCGGTGCCACCACGAGCTGGTGCCAGCCGTTCGCCGTCAGCGCCCGCTGGAAGTCCCCCGCCGCCGCACCGGCACCCGACCGGCCGGCGAGCAGCACCACCGAGCCGCCCTCGTTGACCGCCGCCAGCCGCTGGAACTTCGGCAGCTCGGACACCACCCGCCCGAACGTCTCCCCGTCGACCCGCACCCGCGAGCCGTCGTTCAGCCGCAGTTCGAAGGAGTCCTCGCCACCGCGCACCGCGACGTACATGGAGTCCTTGCGCCACCGCGCGGGAGCCTCCATCGCGCCCTTGCTGCTGGGGAACTGGGAGTCGCGCACCGACTGCACGAAGGTGCGCAGGTGCTCGCTCCTGGGCTCGGCACCCCAGCGCAGCGACGCGGAACGCTCACCACCGCTGAGGAACGTCAGGCCGACCGGTTCGCGGAACAGGCCCAGCGGATCGGTCTTGCGCCACATCCGCTGAACCTGGACCTCGCCGGACTCGAAGCGGCGCACCTCGCCGTTGGCGTCGTAGCCCATCGGCCGCTGGTCCACCCGGAGAGCCGGCTGCGGCGAGGGAGCGTCCAGGTGCCGGTGACCTGCGACCGCCGGGGTGATCTCCGCACCGCCGCCGGTGCGGTCCGGTGCCGACGAAGCCGCGCCGGTGTCGTCGGCGCCGGCCCTCGCCTCACGCTCGCGAGGCACTCCGCCGTCGGCCGGTTCCAGCCGGGCGGCGCGGTGCTCGGCCCAGCCGTCACCGGCCCGCAGAACCGGCGTGCCGTCCGCACCCGTGACGACCTCGACACCGCCGCGCGACTCGAACACCGGCTCGCGGAAGCCGAAGTCGCGGATCAGCGTCTGGTAGAAGCCGCGGACCTGCCCCGACACGTCCACCGGCCGCGACACCGCCAGTGCGACAGGTGCCCGTTCGGCGCCGCGGAACGCCTCGGACTCACCGACCACCCGCGCGAGCACCGGACCGTCGACGAACACGACGTCACCGCGGGTGGTGCGCACCGCGAACTCGTCCGCCGCACCCGGCTCGACCTCCACGACGAACGCCCGCTCCGGCACGGTGTCGTCCGCGACGCGGCCGCCCGTGGCGGCCCAGACCGAACCGTCTTCCCGGAACGAAACACCGACCACCCGGCCGTCGCGCACCACCGGAGTCGAACGCACCTCGGCCGGCGCGAACGGCACCCACCGCGGATCGTCCTGCAGCCTGCCCAGCGCCGGAGCCGCGCCGGACGAGAACTGCTCCCAGCGGCCACCGTCGATGACGTTGGTGTCCCAGGTGGTCCTGCTCCGCTCGTGCAGCGCGGTCGACTTCGTGGGCGCCACCACCGGCTGGTGATGGCCCAGTTCGACCAGCGCCCGCTGGAAGTCGTCGGCGACGCCACCGGCGCCGCGCCGCGCACCGACCTCGCAGGACACCAGGGTCAGCGCTTCCTGCTCACGCGCGGACATCAGGTCCCGGAACGCCCGCAGGTCGTCCAGCACCTCGGCCAGCACGCCACCGGTCACCAGGACCTTCCGGCCATCGGTCAGGTCGAGGCCCACGAGGTGGGAGCGGCCGTGCACCGTCACGTACGCCGACCGTTCGGGCCACGGCGCGGGCTGCGGCTCGATCCGGCCGTCGGCCACGTCCTGGTCGAAGCTCTCGCCGCGGTCGCCCTCCGGCAGCAGCCACGTGGTGCCTTCGTGACGGCGGCTCAGCAGGTCCTGGTCGATGCGCAGCGTGGCCCCGGTCATGAACGTGACCGCCACCGGCCCGCCCTGCCGGTCGTCGATCCTGGCGACCCGCACCTCACCGGTGCGGAACACGGTCGGTTCCGCCTTCATGGTGAGCGCGGGCAGGGTCCGGTCCACGACCACGTCCGGCAGCGGGAACGCCCGCCAGGCCCCACCCCGGTCCACGACGATCTGGCCACCGCGCTGCAACCACGCCGTCCGCAGGTGGACATCGGCCGTCGGCGCCACCACCAGGTGGTCCCAGCCCCGCGCCGCCAGCGCCTGCTGGAAGTCGCGCGCCGCCCCGCCCACGCCCGACCGGCCGGCCAGCAGCACCAGCGTGCCGCCCTCGTTGTCCTCGGTCATCTTGCGGAACGGCGCGAGCTCCGCCATCAACCGGCCGAACGTCGAGCCGTCCACCCGCACGCGCGCGTCGTCGTTCAGCCACAGGTCGAAGGAGTCCTCGCCGCCCCGCACCGCGACGTACATCGAGTCCTGACGCCACGGACCCGCCACCTCCGCGGCACCCCGGCTGCTCGGGAACGACGACGAACCCTCGGGGTGCATGAACGTCCGCAGGTGCTCGCTCCTGGGCTCCCCGCCCCACCGCAACGAAGCGGACCGCTCGTCCGCCCTGAGGAACGTCAGGCCGACCTGGTCGCCCCCGCGCGTCATCGGGCGGACCTGGACCTCGACCGGCTCGAACCGGCGCACGTCACCGGTCGCGTCCACCCCGCGCAGCCGCCCGAACCCGTACGTGCGCGTGGACGGCTCCCCGGTGGACACGGGCATCCGCCCGGCGTCCGGGCCCGGTCCGGCGGTGGAGTGGCCTCCACGTTCGGCCACCGGCGCGTCACCCGTGCGGGCTTCGGCCGCCGGGAACGCCCGCCACGTCCCGCCGTGGTGCACGACGATCCCGCCGGCTCCCGCCGGGTCCGTCCGCATGAGCACCTCGGTGGTCGGCGCCATCACCTGCTCACGCCGCCCGGCGGCGTGCAGCGCCTGCTGGAAGTCCCGCGCCGTCTCGCCGGCACCGGACCTGTTCGTCAGCAGCACCACCGTGCCGCCCTCGTTGCGGTTCGCGGTCTGCTGGAACTTGTCCAGCTGGGCCATCACCCGCCCGAAGGTCGAGCCGTCCACCCGCAGCGGCGAGCCGTCCTTGAGCCACAGGTGGAAGAAGTCCTCGCCGCCGGTCGCCGCGACGTACGTCGCGTTCTCGCGCCACGGCGCGACCGCCTGCCTGGGACCGTCGCCACCGGACGGCGAAGGCAGCGGGTGCACCAGCGTCTGCAGGTGCGTGCTCCTGGGCTCGGCACCCCACCTCAGGGAGTTGTCGAGACCGGGGCCGGCGAGGAACGTCAACCCGACCGGCTCGCGGAGCAGACCCAGCGGGCCGGTCTGCCGCCACATCCGCCGGACCTGGACCTCGCCCGCGTCGAACCGGCGCAGCTCACCGGCACCGTCCACGCCGTGCAACGTCGTCCCCGGGGTGGGGTCGATGACGCGGACGGGCAGGTTGCCGCCGCTGTGGTAGACGGTCCAGCCGTTCTGGGTCCACACGACCGGCGAGCCGTCGCCACCGTCGCGCAGACCGGCCGCGCCCCTCGGCTCGTGGACCGGGTTGCGGGCGTTGAACTCGCGGCGAAGGGCGTGGTGGAACGCCTGCCCCTGGGTCGGGCCGTTCAGCGGGGTCGACACGACCAGCGCGATCTGGTCGCTCACTCCGAGGCGCCCCATGCCGCGGAACGTCTCGCTGAGGCCCACCACCCGCGCGAACGCCGCGCCCTCGAGGTGCACGGGCCTGCCCTCGGTGGTGTACACCATGAACCGTCCGTCCACATCGGACTCGGCCGACACGTGGAACGTCCGCTCCGGGAACCTCTTGTCGTGCACGCCGTCGGGAACGGGCCCGGTGCTGTCTTGCCGGAACGACACACCGATCGAGCGGTCTCCGTGCATGATCGGCGTCGACCGCACCTCACGCGGGTCGAACGGCGCCCAGCGCGCCTCGTCGTCGAACCTGCCCAGCACCTGGACCGCACCCGCCGAGAAGTGCTCCCACCGGCCGGCGTCCTCCACGTAGGTGCCCCACACGCCGCCGCGGTCGGAGTGGGTGATGAGCGTCCTCGTCGGCGCCACCACGGGCTGACCGTGCCCGAGCTCGGCGAGCGCCTGCTGGAAGTCGCGCGCGAAACCACCGATGTGGCGGGCTTGGGCGACCGAACAGGACAGCAGGGTCACCGCTTCCTGCTCGCGGACGGCCATCAGGTCCCGGAACGCCCGCAGATCCGTGAGCAGGTGGGCGAACTCGTCACCCCGCACCCTGAGCGTGCGTCCGTCGGTCAGCTCCACCGTCACGGTCTCGCGGCTGCCGTGCATGTTCACGTACGCGGACCGCTCCGGCCACGGCGCGAGCTGCGTGTCCACCCGCCCCGTCCGCACGGCCCGGTCGACCTCGGCGACGCTGCGCACTCCTTCCGGCAGGATCCCCGTCGTGCCCTCGTGCGGAAGCGACAACTTCTTCAGCCCGAACCGCTGATCACTACCGATCTCGAAGGTCACGAGCTGCGGCCTGCCGTCCGGGCCGTTGATCGAGGTGATCCGCACTTCGCTCGTCCGGAACGTGGTCGAGCTCCCGCCCCGCGTCTGAGCGTTGATCACCCGGTTCGCGATCACCTCCGTCTCGGGGAACGACCGCCAGGAAGCACCGCGGTCCATGACGATCTGACCGCCGCGGCCGAGCAGCGGCGCCCGCAGGTGCACGTCGGTGGTCGGCGCCACCACGAGCTGCTGCCAGCCCTGGTTCGCCAGTGCCCGCTGGAAGTCGGCAGCCGCCCCACCGACACCCGACCGGTCCGCCAGCAGCACCACCGTGCCGCTCTCGTTGCGGTTCGCCATGCGCTGGAACTTGTCCAGCTGGGCCATCACCCGGCCGAACGTCGCGCCGTCCACACCCAGCCGTGAGCCGTCCTTCAGCCGAAGCTCGAAAGTGCCGGCCTCGGCGCGCACCGCGACGTACATCGCGTCCCTGCGCCACGGCCCGGTCATCTCGGTGGCGCCCTTGCTGCTCGGGAACGCAGACGACCCCTCCGGGTGCACGAAAACCTGCCGGTGCGTGCTCCTCGGCTCGGCACCCCACCGCAGGGAGTTGGTGCGGTCGGTGCCGCTGAGGAACGTCAACCCGACCGGGTTGTTGTTCCACAGCCCCGACGGGTCGGTCCGCCGCCACATCCGGCTGACCCGGACCTCGCCGGGCTCGAACCGGCGCACCTCGCCGTTGGGATCGATGCCCATCGGCCGCCGGTCCACCCACGGCGGCGGCTGCGGCGCGGGAACCTGCTCGGACTCCGCCTCCGACGGCGTGGTCTCCCCGTCGTCGGAGGTGCGCTCGACCGGCCGCTGACCCTCGGCGTCGTCCATGACGCTGTGACCGTCCGCGTCCGCGACCGCATCGCCCTGGCGCTGCGACTGGCCGACCTCTGCATCCGCCGCCTGCGTGATCTCCGCGTCGGCGGTGGTGGGGTGCTCGGCCCAGCCGTCCCCGGCCCGCAGGACCGGCGTGCCGTCCGCCCCCGCGACGACCTCGACGCCGCCGCGCGACTCGAACACCGACTCGCGCAACCCGTAGTCGCGGACCAGCGTGTCGTGGAAACCGCGGACCTGCCCCGACACGTCCACCGGCTCGGACAGCGCCAGCACGACAGGAGCCCGCTCCGCACCGCGGAACGCCTCGGACTCGCCGACCACCCGCGCGAGCACCGGTCCGTCGACGAACACGGTGTCACCGCGGGAGGTGCGCACCACGAACTCGCCGTCCCGGGCCGGCTCGACGTCCACGACGAACGCCCGTTCCGGCACAGGAGCGGTGAACCGGCCGCCCGTCTCGCCCCAGGCCGCGCCGCCGTCGCGGAACGACACACCGACCACCCGGCCGTCGCGCAGCACCGGCGTCGAACGCACCTCGGCCGGTGTGAACGGCACCGGCTGGGCGTCGTCGGACAGCCTGCCCAGCGCCGGAGCCGGTCCCGACGAGAACTGCTCCCAGCGGCCCCCGTCGACGATGAAGGTCTCCCACACGGTCCTGCGCAGCGTGTGCAGGTAGACCGGTTTGGTGGGCGCCACCACCGGCTGGTGGTAGCCGAACTCGGCCAGCGCGCGCTGGAAGTCGTCCGCGACGCCACCGGCGGCCCGCAGCGCACCGGTCGAGCAGGACAGCAGGGTCAGCGCTTCCTGCTCGCGCGCCGACATGAGGTCGCGGAACACCTGGAGGTCGTGCAGCACCTCGGCCAGCACGCCACCGGTCACGCCGACCTTGCGGCCGTCGTTGAGCTCCAGGAACGCGTGGGTGGGGAAACCGTGCAGCGTCACGTACGCCGAGCGCTCCGGCCACGGCGCGCGCTGCGACCCGTCCCTGCCCTCGTCGAGGTCCTGCTCGACCCGCTGGCCCTGATCGCCCTCCGGCAGCAGCCATGTCGTGCCGCCGTCGGGGCGACGCAGGTACGACACGTCGGCGCGCAGTTCCGCACCGATGCCGAACGTCACCGCGACCGGCCTGCCCTGCGGATCGGTGACCCCGGTGACCCGCACCTGACTCGTGCGGAACTCGGTCGGCTCCCGCCTGGTCGTGAGCGCGGGCAGGACGCGGTCCTCGACGACGTCCGGCAGCGGGAACGCCCGCCAGGACCCGCCCCGGTCCACGACGAGCTGGCCGCCGCGGCTCAGCAACGGCGTCCGCAGGTGCACGTCGGTCGTCGGAGCGACCACCAGGTGGTTCCAGCCGGCGTCCGCGAGCGCCTGCTGGAAGTCGCGCGCCGCCGGACCCGCGCCGGACCGGTCCGAGAGCAGCACCAGCGAGCCGCCCGCGTTGTCCCTGGTCAGGTCGCGGAACGGCGTCAGCTCGGCCATGACGCGCCCGAACGTCGACCCGTCCACCCGCACCGGCGCGCCGTCGGTCAGCCGAAGTTCGAAGGAGTCCTCCCCGCCCCGGACCGCGACGTACATCGCGTCCTGGCGCCACGGACCGGCCATCTCGGTGGCGCCCCTGCGGCTCGGGAACGACGACGAGCCCTCGGGGTGCATGAACGTGCGCACGTGCTCGCTCTGCGGCGCGCTGCCCCACCTGAGCGAGGCCGCCTGCTCGGCACCGCTCAGGAACGTCAGGCCGACCGGCCGGCCGTCGTGCAGCATCGGCCTGACCCGCACCTCGCCGGGCTCGAACCGGCGGACCTCACCGGCGCGGTCGACGCCCTGCGGCCGTTCGTCCGCCCACCGCACCTCGCGCGGCGAGGACGAGCCGCTCTGGTCGGCGTGGTGCGCGGTCCAGCCGTCCTCGGTCCGCTCGAACACCGTCTCCCGGAAGCCGAACTCACCGGCGAGGGTGTCGCGGAAGGCCCGGACCTGGCCCGCGTCGGCGGGCAGCGTGGACGTCACCAGCGCGAGCGGAGCCCGCTCCGCCATCGCGCCGCGGAAGGCCTCGGACTCGCCGACCACCCGCGCGAACACCGGACCGTCGACGAACACCCGATCACCACTGGGCGTGCGCACCGCGTACAGACCGTCCGCGTCCGTCTCGACCTCGACGGCGAACGCCCGCTCCGGCACAGCTCCGTCCGCGCTCCGGCCACCGGCGCCGTCGTCGTGGAACGACACGCCGACCTGCCGGTCTCCGCGCATGATCGGCGCCGACCGCACCGCGCCCAGCTCGAACGGCACCCAGCGGGCCTCGTCGCCCAGCCTGCCCAGCGGGAAGGCCCCGCCCGACGAGAACGTCTCCCACCGGCCGCCGTCGGCCACGTAGGTCGCCCAGGTGTTCCGGTGGTGCGTGTGGAGCGTGACCACGGTCGTCGGCGCCACCACCGGCTGCCGGTGCCCGAACTCCGCCAGCGCCTGCTGGAAGTCGTGCGCGGCGCCACCGGGACCCCGCACGGCGCCGGTCTCGCAGGACAGCAGGACGATCGCGTCCGGGTCACGCGCCGTCATCAGGTCCCGGAACGCCCGCAGGTCCTGCAGCACGCCGGCGAACACCTCGCCGCTCACCGTGATCGAGCGGCCGTCGGTCAGTTCCAGGCCCACGCCGTCGGCATCGCCGTGCGGCACCACGTACGCCGACCGCTCCGGCCACGGCGCGGGCTGCGAGGCGTCCCGGCCCTCCCGCAGGTCGCGCCCGACCTGGTGGCCGTGGTCCCCCTCCGGCAGCAGCAACGTCGTGCCGCGGTGCGGCAGCGACATGGTCGCCGCGTCGTCGCGCATCTCCCGCCCGACCGCGAACGTCACCGCCTGCGGCCTGCCGTCCGGGCCGTTGAGCGCGGTGGCCCGCACCTCGCCCGTGCGGAACTCCGTCGGCACGCCTCCGCTCGTGGCGGGCAGCGTCCGGTTCTCGACGACGTCCGCCAGCGGGAACGCCTGCCAGGAGCCACCGCGGTCCACGACGGTCTGACCACCGCGTCCCCACGCCGGGGTCCGCAGGTGCACGTCCGCCGTCGGCGCCACGACGAGGTGGTCCCAGCCGGCGGCCGCGAGCGCCTGCTGGAAGTCCCGTGCCGCGCCACCTCCGGCCGACCGGTCGGCAAGCAGCACCAGCGAACCGCCCTCGTTGCGGTCGGTCAGCCGGTGGAACGGCGCCAGGTCGGCCATCACCCGCCCGAACGTCGAGCCGTCCACCGACACCCGCGTGCCGTCGGTCAACCGCAGCTCGAACGAGTCCGTGCCGCCGCGCACCGCGACGTACATCGAGTCGGCCCGCCACGGTGCCGTGACTTCCTCGGCACCCCTGCGGCCCGGGAACCCGGACGAATCCTCCGGGTGCAGGAACGTCCGCAGGTGCTCGGTCTGCGGCGCGGCCGCCCACCGCAGCGCGCCGGCCTCCTCGCGGCCGCCGAGGAACGACAGACCGATCTGCTCCCCGCGGCGCTCCAGCGGGCGAACCTGGACCTCACCGGGCTCGAAGCGGCGCACCTCACCGGTGGGATCGACGCCTTGCGGCCGCCGGTCCACCCACGGCACCCGGTCCGGCGAAGGTGTGCCGCCCGACGACGTCGTGTCCGAGAGGTCCTCGAAGGAGGGCACGCCGTGGACGGTCCAGCCGTCCTCGGTGCGCAGGACGGGCATCCCGTCCTCGCCCGTGACGACGTCGGCCACACCGCGTGGCTCGTGCACCGTCTCGCGGAAGCCGAACTCGTTGACCAGGGCGTCGTGGAAGTCCCTGCCGCGCCCCGGCCCGTCCAGCGGCGTCGACGTCACCAGCGTGAGCGGGAGGTGCCCGGAGTCCATCGCGGCGCGGAAGACCTCGGACTCGCCGACCACCTTCGCGAACGCGGGACCGTCGACGAACGCCACGTCGCCGTCGACGGTGTGCAGCACGTACCTGCCGTCGGGCGCCGACTCGACGTCGACGACGAACGACCGCGACGGCACGGCACCGTCCACGTCCGTGCCGCCGGCTCCGGCCCACGCCGAACCCGGCGCGGCGGCACCCTCGTCGCGGAACGACATGCCGACCACGCTGCCGTCGCGCAGGACCGGCTCCGAGCGCACCTCGGCCGGGCGGAACGAGTCCCACGACGTGCCGTCGCGCACGACGAACTCACCCAGCGGATGTGCGGGCCCGGACGAGAAGTGCTCCCAGGTCCCGCCGTCGGTGACCCTGGTCTCCCAGCCCCAGCGGGGGTTGCCGCCGATGGCCGACGGGCGGGTGGGGGCGATCACCGGCTGCTGGTGGCCGAACTGCGCCAGCGTGCGCTGGAAGTCGTGCGCGGCACCGCCCGGACCCGGCACGCTGCCGGTCCAGCAGGACATCAGCAGGATGCCCCTGGGTTCGCGCTCGGCCATCAGCTCGCGGAACGGACGCAGGTCGTTCACCAGGCGGGCGTAGGTGTCACCGGTCGCCCAGACGTCGCGGCCGTCGGTGAGCGTGAGGGCGAACCTGTCGGGCTGGCCGTGCGCGAGGAGGTAGGCGGAGTGTTCTGGCCAGGGCGCCTGCTCGTAGTGCCCGACCGGCTCCCCGTGGGTGTCGCGGCCGTCGTTGCGCGAGTCGTAGCCCTCGCCGTGGTAGAACGTCCTGCCGAGGTAGGGGTCCCGCTCCATCCCGCGGGCGACCGTCAGCTCGGTGCCGGTGTTGAAGACCAGGCCCATCGCGGCGCCGTCCGAGCGGACCAGCGGACGCGTGCGCACCTCGGCGCTGCGGAACGTGATCGGCGTGTTGTCGTCGAGAATCCCGGACAGCGTCAGGTTCTCCACCACGTTCGGCAACGGGAAGGCACGCCACGCGCCGCCCCGGTCCAGCACCAGCTCGCCGCCGCGACCGAACCGCGCGGTGCGCAGGTGCACGTCGGCCGTCGGCGCCACCACGAGGTGGTCCATCGCGGCGCCGGCCAGGCCGCGTTCCAGGTCCCGCGCGGCACCACCCGGCACGTCCACCGCACCGGCCCGGTCCGACAGCAGCACCAGTGAACCGATCGCGTTCGTCTGCGCCAGGCGGCGGAACGAGTCGAGGCCCGTCAGCACGTCCGCGAACGTCGCCCCGTCCACCCGGACCTGCGTGCCGTCCGTCAGCCGCAGCTCGAACGACGTCTCGCTGCCTCGCACCGCGACGTACGTCGAGTCCGGGTGCCACGGCGAGTCGAACCGCTCCGCGCCGCGGCGGCTCGGGAAGGCCGAGGAGGTGTCCGGGTGCAGGTAGCTGCGCAGGTGCGAGGCCGCGGGCTTCTCGCCCCACTCCAGCGAACGGGTGGCGTCGCTGCCGGACAGGAAGGTCAGGCCGATCTCCTGGCCGCGCCGGGAGATCGGCTGAACGCTCACCTCACCCGGCTCGAACCGGCGAATCTCACCGTGCGGGTCCACCCCGGCGAGGCGCTCGTCGATCCAGGTCATCCGGTCGAGCTCGGCCACCGTGCCGCGGGCCGGCGCCGCCTCCCGGTCCGCGGCGGGCAGGACGGACTCGTCACCCTCGTCGATCGTCTCCAGCCGCGACGGCGTGCGGCTCGGCTGGGACTCGCCGCCGTGCCCCTCGGTCCGCTGCGGGTCCGACTCCACCCGCTCGTGCGGGAGGTCGGCGTCCGCCCGCGTCCCTTCGGGCCGGGTCTCCGCATCGTCGGGCGCACCGCTGTCGCGCTGCGGTTCGGTGTCCGGCTGCGCCGTGTCCCGCACGGCCTCGGTGTCGGCCGCCACGCCGCCGCGCCCCGGCTGCGGACCGGTGGCGGGCCCTGCCGACGTGCCGGGAGCGGTCTCGGTCTCGGTGCGCCCGACCGGCATCTCGTACACCGGCTCGCGGAAGCCGAACTCCCGCTCCAGCGTGTCCTGGAAGGCCCGGCGCTGGCTCGGCACCTCCGCCGCCGTCGACGGCACCAGGGCGAGCGGCACCTGCTCCCCGTCGCCCATCGCGACGCGGAACGACTCGGACTGGGCGACCACCCGCGCGAACGTCGGCCCGTCGACCGACAGCGCGGTGCCGTCGGTCGTGTGCACGGTCAGCCATCCGTCCCGTGTGGACTCGACGTCCACGGCGAACGCCCGCCCCGCCGGCGTCGACGCTCCCTCCGGCCGGAACGACACACCGGCCACGCGGCCGTCGTTGCGCACCACGGGCACGGATCGCACCTCGGCCGGTGTGAACGACATCCACTCGCCATCTGCGTTGCGCACGCCGAGCTGACGTGCGTCGCCCGAGGCGAACCTCTCCCAGGTGCCCGCGTCGGCGATCCACGGCTCCCACGTGCCGTCGCCGTGCCGCCAGGTGCCCACCTCGCGGGTCGGTGCGACCACGGGCTGGCGGTTGCCGAACTGGTCGAGCGCGCGCTGCAGGTCGTGCGCCACACCTCCTGGTCCGGGGATCAGACCGGTGTCACAGGAGATCAGCGTGAGGGCCTCGGTATTCGCTGTGCCGTCGCGGAACGCCTTCAGGTCGTGCAGCACACGGCCGAAGGTCTCTCCATCGACCTGGACGGTGCGGCCATCGGCGAGTTCGAGACGCACGGCGTCGCCTTCACCGTGCGCGATGACGTAGGAGGAGTTCGCCGGCCACGGCGCGGTTTCGGAACGGCCCCGGTTTCCCGCCTCGGCGGCGTCGAGGCCTTCCTGCGTCGGGTATCCGGCCTCGTAGCGGCGCGTGGTGCCGGTCGGCACGGACGTCACGGAGCCAGCGTCGTGGCGCAGCTCGGGGCCTACGGTGAAGGCGACGCCGACCGGTGCGCCGTCCGCGCGGTGCAGTCCGGTGGCCCGGACGTCGCCGGTGCGGAAGGTGGTCGGCACGCGGCCGTCACCGATCGTCCCGGGCAGCACGAGGTTGTCGATGACGTCCGGCGTCGGGAACGCACGCCACCGGCCGCCGCGGTCGAGCACGGTCTCGCCGCCGCGGTCCAGCAGGGCCCCGGCGCCTCCGAACAACGGGCCGCGCAGGCGCACGTCCGTCGTCGGCGCCACGACCAGGTGGTCGAGTGCCGCGGCCCGCAGCCCGCGCTCGAAGTCCCGCGCCGCACCACCCGGCGCGTCGAGGGCGCCGCTGCGACCGGACAGCAGGACCAGCGAAGCGGCCTGGTTGTGCTCCGACATCCGGCGGAACGAGTCCAGTCCGGACAGCACCTCGGCGAACGTCGCGCCGTCCACGCGCAGTGGCGTGCCGTCGCCCAGCCGCAGCTCGAAGTGGTGCTCTCCGCCGCCCACCGCGACGTACGTCGAGTCGGCCCGCCACGGCGAGACGATCCGCTCCGCGCCGCGAAGGCCGGGGAATCCCGAGGACGTCTCCGGATGCACGTAGCCGCGCAGGTGCGACTCCGCCGGCGCCTGCGCCCACTTCAGCGAACGCGCGCCGTCCCTGCCGGACTGGAAGGTCAGGCCGATCTCCTGACCGTTGCGCACCAGCGGCCGGACCCGCACCTCACTCGGTTCGAAGTGGCGGATCTCCCCGCTCGGGTCCACCCCGAACGGCCGCCGGTCCGTCCACGTCATCCGGTCGAGCTCGGCGACCGTGCCGCGTACGGGCGCCGCCTCCCGGTCCGCGGCGGGCAGGACGGACTCGTCGCCCTCGTCGATGGTGTCGAGCCTGGACGGCGACCGGTGCTGCTCCTGCTGTTCCGGGGCACCGGACGACGTCGTGTCGGCGGCTTCGTCCGCGCGGCTGGGACTCGTCTCCTCGGGTTCGCTCAGGAAGTCCGCGATCGTCCTGCGCCGCGTGACCGGCTCGTCGTCGCTCCCCCGGTGCTCCGGCGCGGCATCGGCCCGCTCGCCGGACGACGGTTCCTCGTCGATCGGCTCGTTCAGGAAGTCGATCAGCGACTTGCTGCGGCGAGTGCGCTCGGACGACGGCGCCTCGACCGGATCGGCCAGACCGAGCTGTTCGAGACCGGCGCGGTCGGTCTCGATGACGATGGGGCTGTCCGGCGCGGTGCGCACCGGCTCCGTCCAGGCCTCGGGCGCCTTCGAGCTGCGGAACGTGGGCGTGATCGTCCATTCCGGCGTGAGCCGGACCAGGTAGCGCTCGTCGCCCCTGCCTGTCGGCGCGGCGCCCTCCTCCGTCTTGGTCTCCTTCGTGGTCTTGACGGTCTGCTCGGCCGACGACTGGTAGTCGACCGCCTTCATGAAGTTCTCGATCACGTTGATGCCGGGCCGCTGCTGGGCCTTGTCGACGTGCACCGCGCTGGCGCTGGCGCCCGGCATCAGGCCGGTCTGGACGTTGGTGGCCTTGCTGACCTTGGTGGTGTCGGTGTCCGCCAACTTGGTGGTCAGCTCGGTTCGCACCGGGCCGATCAGCTCCCGCTTCACCACGTCGGCCGTGATGCTGACCTCTCGCACCGCATCCGACGTGATCTTGACGGTGTAGGGCTTGCCGGCCAGCAGGTCGCGCATGTGCGCCCGCAGCGGGAGGGACCCGGTCGCCGCCTGCAACTGGTGGATGGCGCGCGGGTGCAGCACCGGGCGTTCGCCGTCGCCGCGCGCCAGCACGTCCAGCGCCTCGTACAGCGCGGGCGAGTCGAACGGCCGGACGTGCATCGGCGTCTCGGCCTTCAGCCCGGCGGGCAGCTCCCGCGACTGCTGCCACTCCTTCAGCGACCCGGTGGCCTCCCGCTGCGCCGGCGTCTGGTGCCCACCGGCGGGAACCGTCTCGTCCTTCGGCACGACCGAGCGCACCGCGGAGGGCAGGGTGAAGTCGGTGGACCACGGCTTCTCGTACCAGGTGCCACCGGGGAAGAAGCGACGGAACTTGGTGGCCCGCGAGTAGTTGTAGACGTCCATCGTGACGTGCAGGTCGTGCAGGAACTCGACGGCGTCCAAGGACCTCTTGGCGGTCACGGTCTCGCTGTGCTCGTGCGTCACCGTGCGGGTCGTCGTGGTGTCCCCGAAGCCACCGATGCTGGTACCGAAGCCGCCGGCGGGGAGTCCCTTCTTGCCCATCCCGACCGTCGCACCGATGCCCCAGTCCATGCCCCACACCGAACTGGTGGAGGAGCCGGAGGTCCGGGACGCCGCCGTCTCGGCCTCGACCGTCTCGTCGAAGGCGACGCGGTGGAACTCACCGGGACCGAGGTTCGCGCGCAGCACCACGAGCTGCTCGACGCGGCCGAAGACGTTGATGGCGGGCAGGAAGACCGGCAGGCCGCCGTTCAGCATGCTGCGCAGCGCCGGGCCGAACTCCGCTCCGGTCAGGGTCGGCCCGAGCACGTCGTTGACGAGCCGGTCGTTGAGGGTGCCGAAGTCGCCCGCACCGCGCGTCACGAGGTCGGACCGAGGTGAGGTCAGCACCTCCTGGGCGAGCTCGACCACCGAGGCGGGAGTGCTGCGGGCGCCCTGCTCGACCGACCACTCGTCGATCCTGCTGGAGATCTGGAAGAGCAGCTCCTTGCCCGCCTCCAGGCGGTGCAGCTCCACCCGGCCGCTGCCGCGGCCCACGTTGGAGGGCGCGGTGACGTTGTCGGGCGTCGTGACGTCGGGGTCGGCGCCGTCCTGCCGCGAGCCCTGTTCGTCACGTGCCCCGATCTCGTCCGAGCCGTTGTCGTGGTCCGGGCCGTTGTCGTGGTCCGAGCGGTTGTCCGAGTCCCGTCCCGGGCTGGAGTCGGTCTCACCCTCGTTCGTACGCCGGTAGGCCTTCGCCTCCTCGGGGAGCAGGTGTTGGAGGTCCGCGTCCCGCAGCAGGCCGATCTGGTGGATCTCGCTGGCAGGAATCCACGCCGTGGCGGCGTCCGGCACGTGCACGCGCATCGCCGCCGAAGTGCTGCGGCCGTCGTGCTGACCGCCGAGGAAGTCGTGCCAGCGCTGCCGTTTGCTGGTGTGCAGGTCGTACGTCGCGTCGAACGCGACCAGGTAGGCGCGCTCGGTCCGCGTGTGGACCACGGACTCCTTGACGCCGGTGCCGTCGGTCGAGCCCTGCTTGCTCATGTAGTTCACTCCGCCGCCGCCCATCGTGGCGAGGCTGGCGAACTTGTGACCGAGCGGAGGCACGTCGACGGCGCCGACGCCGACCTCGACGCCCTTGCCCTTCTGCTTGTCGGAGTTCTGGGCGTGTTCCACCACCTCGGAGGTGGAGAACTTGTGCGTGGTGTCGACGGAGACGATGCGGGGGTTCGTCAGGTCCGCGGACAGGTCGACCCGCACGACGCGTTCCCGGTCGCCCAGCAGACCGGGCCGGTTGTAGGTGCGCAGCTCCACGGTGTCCTTGAACACCGCGGTCCGGTCGAACCGCCCTGCCCGCGCCGGGAGCTCGGCGAAGGCCTCGAGCGCCTCCCTGGCCGCGGTGCGCTCGTCCGGCCTGGTCAGGTCGGCGCCGGCCAGGTTGTTCGCCTTGTGCTGGTCGATGTTGGCCGGTCGGTTGCCGAACAGGACCCGCCTGCCCCAGCCGGCCACCCTGTTCCCCGGCTCCTCGTCGACCATGCGCGCCACCGTGGGCACGAGGTCGGGCACGGGCTTGAGCGAGTCGAGCTGGAACACCGGCGGCAGGTAGGCGGCGCGGTGCGTGCCCATCCTCGACGCCGCCCGCCAGCCCGCGGTGTTGTCGATGTTCTCCCAGCGCGGCGTCGCCTCTTCGTCGAGCTCCTCGACGATGCTGTCGCGGCGGTTCCTCGTCGCGTCGGACACGGGTGCCGGGCGCTCGGGGACGAGAACGTCGGCCTCACCGCGGAACGTGTGCAGCTTCTCGTCGTGGCCCGCCCAGCGGTCACCGAGCGAGACCTCGACCTCGATCGGGTAGCTGGTGCGGTGCAGCGGCCGTTCGCCGTCGAACCTGTGCTCGACACCGACCTCGTGCGTGAGGCTCTCGACGTTCTTGGTGCTGTACTTGCCGTAGATGTAGGCGTTGCCCGCCTTGTAGTTCTTGACCCGGCCGTCGAAGACGTAGCCCGAGGCGCCGTAGGTCGTGTCCCACGACTTGGTGAGATCGACGCTTTCCTTGCGCGACACCGAGGTGACCGCTTTCGCCACCTCACCGGGCACCACGCCGACGTACCGGCTTTCGACCGTGACGGGCCGGGTCTTCACGAACACGTCGGGCGCGTCGCCCGCCCACGAACTGACGGGCAACCGGACCGGCTCGCCCCGGCCGATCTCCCTGGCGTGGTCGTGCACGAACTGCCGCAGCCGCTGCTCGAACGCCCCCAGGTCCTTCGACCGCACGAACCCCTCGACCCACAACTTGTGCAGCGTGGGACCGACGATGCCCGCGACCGTCTCCTCCGGC
The DNA here is from genome assembly GCF_053601075.1 of Lentzea sp. NPDC004789. Taxonomy (NCBI): domain Bacteria; kingdom Bacillati; phylum Actinomycetota; class Actinomycetes; order Pseudonocardiales; family Pseudonocardiaceae; genus Lentzea; species Lentzea sp. NPDC004789. The sequence continues at coordinate 355,282 of NZ_JBSGBE010000008.1, forward strand.
AGGGCGTGGATCACGTCCAGCTGGTGCAGTGCCCGGTCCAGGTCCACGGTCTCGGGCACGGCGTGCCGGGAGGACTCAGGTTCGGTGGCGTGCCGGACCGGTTCCTCGACAGCCCCCTCCGGCTTGCTCCACACGGTGCCGTCCGCGTCGATCTTGAAGCGGCGGGCGTCCGCACCCGAGCCGACCTGGACGACGTAGGAGAACCGCACCTGCTGGGTCTCGACGGGTCCGGTGTAGGTGCTGGTGACCTCCTGCCGTCCCTTGGCGGTGGTCTTGCTCGCCGTCGTCGTGGTCGCGTACTTGTACATGAGCGGACCGGCGCCACCGCCCAGCGCGCCCGTGATGTCACCGGCCTGGACGAACAGACCGCCACCCCAGCGCAGGCTCACCGACTGCCCGGACGTCGACTCGTAGCTGGTGTCGCGCGTCCGCACGATCCTGCCGTCGACCGTCTCCTTGGGACGGACGGCCTGCGGGTCCACGACCGCGATCGACACCTCGACCCGCTCACGCCTGCCGGGCAGCTTGAACGTCTCGCGCACCGGCTCACCGGTGAGCAGCTCGGTGCCGCGGTCCGGCAGGGTGGCGAGCCAGTCGCGGAACTTGCGCGCACCGGGATGCCCGATCGGGAAGTTCTCCGCCTTCGGTCCGGCGAGCGCCCGCTCGACCTCGTTGTAGATCTTGTGCAGGCCGTTGATCTCGACCTGCGCGATGTCGCGCGGTCGCAGGTCCGGCCTGATCGGCTGGGACGGCGCCTCGGCCACCTCCCGCCGCGGCCACACCAGCGGCACGTCCACCGACACCGCGTCGGTCTTCGTCTGGCTCTTCTGCCACGGCCACTTCCGCGGCTCGCGCACCGTGAGCTTGAAGGTGACGTCGTGCACGGACCGCTCGGCGCGCAAGCCCGTCTCGGTGACCTCCGTCTTCAGACCGCGCGAGAGCTTCGCCGCCATCGACGTCGACGGCTGGTTGAACAGACCCGCGAGCCTGAGCGTCACGTTGAAGAACGGCGTCGGCACCCGGAAGTTGCGCGCGTCGGCCCCGATCGGCGACCGCTCACTGGTCACCGACTGCTCCGACGGCGTGCGCGTGCGCTTGTTCGCGAAGTCGGTCGCCTTCGGCTGAACGTCGCGCCCGGTGCTGAGCCCGACGACCTCGATCTTGACCTGCGGCGCCTGCCGCGTCTTGATCCCGAGATCCACGACGACGCCGCCGTCCGCGGCGCGGTGGAAGTGGGCCTTGAGGTTCTCGTTGGAGAAGTGCGTCTCGACGGCCTCGCGCAGCAACCGGTCGGCGCGGGTGTCCTTCAGCCCGAGCTGGTCGATGATCGCCTTGCGCACCGCCGTGCCGTCGATGTCGCCGTCGACGACGGGCCGTTCCGAACGCGCCCGCTGGACGAGGTCGGCCGGGTCCGGCGTGCCGGCGGGGTCGTCCTCGCGTACCGGGGTGATCTCGGGCTCGTGCCTGGTCGACGGCTCGTCCTGGCGCGTGGCCGTCTCGTCCGCGCGGCCGCTGCTCGGCACGGGTTCTCCGTCCGCGCTGGGCTGCTGACGGTGATCGACGGGATCCGGAGTGCGCTCGGACGACGGCGCGCCGTCGCCGTCGGACGTCGTGACGACCCGATCCCGCTGCTGCGTGCCGGGCTGGTCGGCGCTCGGCTCGGACGAGCGCGTGTCCGGCTGCTGGCCGTCGCGCACCCGCGCCGGATCCGCGGCGTTGCCGGCTCGCCCGCCATCTGCGGGGCCCGTCGACTGACGGGGGCCGGCCTGCGTCTCCGGCCGCGCACCCGTGGTGGGGGCATCCGGTCGAACACCAGCCTGGGTCTCCGGCCGCGCACCCGTGGTGGGCACCTCTGCCCGGCCACCGGGCACCTGCTGATCCGGCCGAGTCGCCCCCGGCTGCACGTCCGGCCGAGCGCCCGCGCGCTGATCAGGCCGAGCACCGACGTCCTGGCCATCCAGCTTGCCGCCGGGCACCGGACCAACGATCTGCGAGGCGTCCTCCGTGCCGGTACCGCGCCGCTCCTGTGCCGTGACCGGCTGCTCGGCCATGCGGTCCGGCGCCTGTGGGATCGTCCGCTCTTCCGCGTCCGGCGTGCGCAGCCGCTCGTCTCGCGTCGAACGGTCCGCCGCCGGGTCCACACCCTCCCGCGAGCTGAGCGGCTGGCGGTCGCCCCGATCCGACGGAACCGGCGGGTCGTCCGAGCCTCGCGGAGCAGGACCGTCGGTCGAGGTCGCCTTGACAGGCTCCGTCTCCGGAACGGACCGCGACCCATCCGGAACACGCGGCGCCACATCGTCCGCAGTCCTGCCGCCAGTCGAACCCTCGACCGGCCCCGTGGACCCGGTCGCCGACCGGTCGCCCGCCACGGAACCGCTCGGCGTGACCGTGCTCGTGGCCGGCGTTGTGCCCGTCGTCGGCGTGGTGCCCGTCGTCGGCGTGGTGCCCGTCGCCGGTCCAGTGCCCGTGGTCGGCCCGGTACCCGTCGCCGGCCCGGTACCCGTCGCCGGTCCAGTGCCCGTGGTCGGCCCGGTACCCGTCGCCGGACCGGTGCTCGTCGTCGGTCCAGTGCCCGTGGTCGGCCCGGTACCCGTCGCCGGCCCGGTGCTCGTCGTCGGCCCGGTACCCGTCGTCGGCCCGGTGCTCGTCGTCGGCCCGGTACCCGTCGTCGGCCCGGTACCCGTCGCCGGTCCAGTGCCCGTGGTCGGCCCGGTACCCGTCGTCGGCCCGGTACCCGTCGCCGGTCCAGTGCCCGTGGTCGGCCCGGTACCCGTCGCCGGTCCAGTGCCCGTGGTCGGCCCGGTACCCGTGGTCGGCGTCGTACCCGTCGTCGGCCCGGTGCTCGTAGTCGGCCCGGTACCCGTCGTCGGCCCGGTACCCGTCGCCGGTCCAGTGCCCGTGGTCGGCCCGGTACCCGTGGTCGGCCCGGTACCCGTCGCCGGTC
>NZ_JBSGBE010000008.1:358323-358558 GCF_053601075.1 Lentzea sp. NPDC004789
CCAGTGCCCGTGGTCGGCCCGGTACCCGTCGCCGGTCCAGTGCCCGTGGTCGGCCCGGTACCCGTGGTCGGCGTCGTACCCGTCGTCGGCCCGGTACCCGTGGTCGGCGTCGTACCCGTCGTCGGCCCGGTGCTCGTAGTCGGCCCGGTACCCGTGGTCGGCGTCGTACCCGTCGTCGGCCCGGTGCTCGTAGTCGGCCCGGTACCCGTGGTCGGCGTCGTACCCGTCGTCGGAC
>NZ_JBSGBE010000008.1:358654-405598 GCF_053601075.1 Lentzea sp. NPDC004789
GGCCCGGTGCTCGTCGCCGGACCGGTGCTCGTCGTCGGCCCGGTGCTCGTCGCCGGACCGGTACCCGTGGTCGGCCCGGTACCCGTGGTCGGACCGGTACCCGTCGCCGGACCGGTACCCGTCGCCGGACCGGTACCCGTCGCCGGACCGGTACCCGTCGCCGGACCGGTACCCGTCGCCGGACCGGTACCCGTGGTCGGCGTCGTACCCGTCGTCGGCCCGGTACCCGTGGTCGGCGTGGTGCCCGTGGTCGGCCCGGTGCTCGTCGCCGGCCCGGTGCTCGTCGCCGGACCGGTGCTCGTCGCCGGACCGGTGCTCGTCGCCGGACCGGTGCTCGTCGCCGGACCGGTGCTCGTCGCCGGACCGGTACCCGTCGTCGGACCGGTACCCGTCGTCGGACCGGTACCCGTCGTCGGACCGGTACCCGTCGTCGGACCGGTACCCGTGGTCGGCGTCGTGCCCGTCGCCGGGGTCGTGCTCGTCGTCACCGGGCGGCCGCTTGCGTCGACGGGAACGGTGGCGTCTGGGCGGGCCGTGGACATGGCGGGGCCGCGAGCCGTGCCGGGAGTGCTGCTGGAGGGATCAGGCGCGCCGGTGACGCCACCGCTGGTTCCGGTGGTGGGACCGCCCGTGGTGACCGGGCTGCTCTGCGTCGGGACCGAGGTCGAGGTGGAGGGGGACGTGCTGGTGCTCGGCGTGTCGAAGGTGGTGCCGACTCGGGTGCCGTTGTCGAGGGCCGGCGACGAGGACGTGGTGCCGGTGTCGAGGCTGGGCAGGTCGAAGTTGGGGACGGTGACCGGCTTGACGACTGCGGGGTCGACGCTGGGGACCTTGGCGTGCTTGCTGCCGCCGCCTGGCTCCAGGGAGCCGAAGATGCCGTCCGTCGCGCTGCCGGAGCTGTGGGTGGCCTTGTTGGTGAGCGGGTTGCTCAGTGCCGCGAGCGGGATCTGGACGATGCTGTTGGCCAGCGGGGTCAGGCTCCGGATGCTGCGGGGCAGCATCCGGCCGAGGTCGCGGCCGAGTTTGCCGAAGATGCCGACGGCGCCTTCGCCCAGGCCGCCGAGGGCGCCGCCGATCACGCCGCCGATCACGCTGCCCTTCAGCGAGTTCAGGTCCCAGCCGTCGCGTTTGCCCGCGATGATCTGGCCGGCCTGGATGCCCCCGTCGAGGCCCACCATCAGCGCGGCGCCGAACGCCGCTCCCGTCAGCGTCCTGATGACGAGGGTCTTGGCGATGTTCATCAGGCCGTACTGCATCAGCCTGGTGATGAGCATGCGCAGCGCGAAGCCGATGCCCACGCGGGCTGCCGCGATCACCCCCGGGACGAAGATCGAACCGAACAGTGAAGCAATGAGAGAAGCAATCGTCGCGGCCAGGACTCCCAGCATCGAGACGATCATGATCTTGGTCTTCTGGATGTCCGCGGCCGCGTTCTTCAGCATCTTCGCGTAGGCCCGGGCCTGGTCCTCCAGCTGGCCGGCGCCCTCGCGGAACGTTCCGGAGAGCATCTTCTGGATCTCGTCGCTCGTGGCGCCCTCCATCACGGTGGAGAAGTCGCCCGAGATGGTCAGCAACTGCGCGCTGAGCGAGTCGAGCTCGCCCGCCAACACCTCCCACTGCCACGAGAGCTCCTCGAGATCACCCTCGCTGCCCTCCGGCCAGGGCATGCCAACCGTGAACTTCAGCAAGCTCTGAAGCGCGGGAGGCAGTTCGGTGGTCACGGGAGCTCTTCCTCAGATGGCTCGCGACGGAGTTCGTCAGGTACGGGCGGCGTTGTTCTCGTCGGTCTGGACGAGCTTGTCGACCGCCTTCGAGACGGCGTCCCCCGTGAGGCCGAGGTTGTTGGCGAGCGTGGTGACGTACTCGAGCGTCTTGCCGGCGTTGTCCACATAGGACTTGGCGAACGCCTCGCCGAACTCGTCGTTGCCCCAGCAGCCGTCGTAGCGGGCGGCCGCGGCCTTCATGGTCGAGGCCGCCTGGCCGAAGCTCAGGCCGAGCTCCTGGAGCCGCGCGATCACCGCGCGGGTGCCCTCGATGTCGATGGAGGTGCGGTTAGCCATTGCGCTTCTCTTCCTTCTCGCCCGCAGCCGGGCGGCCCAGGATGCCGTCGCTGTACTCCTCGCCCAGGAACGGCGAGACGACCTTTTCGAAGACCTCCTCGACGCTCAGGTTTCCGCTCGCGAGGTCGGTGAAGGTGACGCCCGGCAGGACCTCGTCCCCCATGGAGTCCGCCAGCTTCTGCATGCACAGGGCCTTGCCGGCCTTGATCGTCTGCACCAGGAGGTGGCTGAACTCGGCCGGCGCCATCGTGCGGTACTTGGTGCCCACGAAGTTGAAGCCGGTGATCTCGCCGCGGCCGTCGAAGTCGATCGTGAACGAGCGGTCCTTGGAGCGGACCGTCGTCGTGTTCTCCTCCATCTGACGGGTCAGCTCGGAGATCTTGCGCTGCTCGCGCTCCACCGACGCCATCGCGGCCTCGTTGGCCTCTTCCAGGGTCCGGTACTGGGAGAACCAGTCGGTCATCGCGTCTCGTCCTCTCCGTCGCCGGCCTGGGCGGCGTGTGCCGCGGCCTCCCGCTCGATCTCCTCCAGGAGCGACGCGAGCTCACGTCGCAGCTCGACCCAGCCTTCGACGGCGGCCTCGTTGCGCTGCTGGAGGTCCAGGTACTCGCCGAGCCATTCGGTCATCGGTGTCCAGTTCGTCATCGCGTCTCGCCCTTCCCGTTCTCCGAGTGACCGATGACGCCGGTCGGCGCACAGCCACCGCCGCCTGTTCCGTGACCCGGCCGCGCGGCCGCGCCCTGGGTGTTGCCGGCGGACCACGTGCCGGGATCGGCCCGCAGCCACGTGCTGTCCACACGCGACACGAGCGCACCGGCCGTCGAGCCCGCGCCGACGGCCGCAGGTGGCGGAACCGCGCCCGTCGAGGCCGTCGCTGCGGTGGAGTTCGTTCCCGCGTGCCCGTCGCCCAGCGGGGCGGCGGACCCGCCGACTGACGTAGACATCGCGGGGAACTCACCGGGGAGCGGCGGCCTGGACGTCAAATTAGGGTGCGCGGGAGGTGCGGCGGCGGGCGCTGGGGCCGCTGCGGCCGATATGACGGGGGAAACCCCCGCGGACTGGAGCGCCGCCGGGGCAGCGGACGCTGCCGCGGGCACCGCGACAGACCCCTGGGGGGCGGCCGGGACGGTCGCGGGCGTGGCCGTGGCCGTGGTGGTGGTGGTGGCGACGACGACGGTCACCGGCTGCCCGGAAACCGTCATCGGATGTGCGGCAGCGGCCGCCGGCGCGGGTTCCGCGGAGACCGTCGCCGGAGCTGCGGCCGCCGCAGTGACGAGCGGCGACGCCTGGAGGTTCGCGGGCAGCGCGCTTTCGCGACGCTGGACGGGCTTCTTGGTGCTGTCCGCCGCGGCGGGCGCGACGAGCGGTGTGGCGGCCTCCGCCGGCAGTGCCATCCCGGCGAACCCGCCGAACTTCGCGACCTGATCAGCCTTGACCGGCGCGGGCTGCGACGTGGCGAAGTGGGACAGCCTGCCGAACGGCTCCGCGGCGGCTGATCGCGGTACACCACCGTCCACAGGGGACACGGGTGCCGCCACGGCCACAGCCGAACTCCGGCTGACACCGGCGCTCTTGCCACGAACAGTGCTCACCGGCGTCATCACGTGCGGAGCGGCCACTCCTTCCGCCGGCGTGGCCGGAACCTGGATCGGCGCCCCGGTCGCACCACGCTCGGGCAGGTCCGAGAGAGGCTGTCCGAACTGGACGTACGAACTGGACAGATCGGTGAGGATCTGCCGGGCGTGTTCGTCCCGTGCGAGCAACGCGCTCTCGTCCGGGGCGGTGCCGTTGTGATTCTCGAGTCCGCGCAGACGTTGCTGGCTGTTCGCGACGGCGTCGCCCAGGTGCCGCAGCGCCGCCGGGTAGCTCGGCTCGCGCAGGCTGGCGGTCAGCGCGTCGACGTGCCGGAGCATCCGGTCCACCCACTCGAACTGCCGCGGGTCGCCGTTGTGCCACACCGACTCGAGCTCCGCCCGGTACCTGCGCAGCAGGTCGCCGAACAGTTCCAGCCGTTCCGCCGCCTGCTCGAACGCGGCGGCCTTGCGGTAGAAGGTGTGCGGGTCCGCTGCCGCCACCCGTGCGCGCACCTGGTCGAAGTTCAGGTTCCTGATCTCGCTCGCGATTGCGAGAGCGGGGTTCCGCGTCGCCGCCATTGCTCAGCTCCGTCCAAGGGTCGATGGACCTGCGGTGTTCTCGTCGTCTTCTTCCCAGTCCTTGCCGTCGCTGGTGAGCCAGACCGTGCGTTCCCGGTCCTTCTTCTCCTGCCCGGCACCCATCCCGGCGCCCGCGCCGCCCATCGGCGGCGGCATTCCCGCGCCCATGTCGAGGCCTGCGGGACCACGCGAGATGGTCGTGGGCACACCGACGACACCGCTGCGGGTGGGAACCTGGTAGCCCTTCTGCTGCGCGGCGGCGGTGATCTCCGCTGCCGTTCCCGCGACCTTGCCGTCGGCACCGAACCGCGGCGTACCGCCACCGACACCGGTGCCGAACCCGCCACCGGCAGCATCTCCTGACAGGAAGCTCGCCAGCGGCGACTTGCCGTCCGTCGAGAACCCGCTGCCCAGACCGGAGTCGCTGCCGATCTGACGAATCCGCTCGATCGCGTCGCTGGCGCTCTGGTTGGCCGCCTGCCTCGCCCGTTCCGCAGCGCCGGTGTCGAACTCACCGGTGCCCGCGCCGGTGCTGCCACCGGTACCGCCGCCCGTACCACCACCGGTGCCGCCGCCCGTACCGGCGCCGTGACCGGCGCCACCGAAGCTCACACCAGAGCCGACACCGCCACTACCAGCGCCATTGGCCAGACCATCGATCGTCGAGATCGCATCACGCGCGGCCCCCGCAGCCGCAGCCGCCTGCCTCGCCCGCTCCGCGGCCGCGGGATCAGTGCCACCACCAGCACCGCCGCCGCCGCCAGTGCCAGTGCCAGTGCCAGTGCCACCACCGGAGCCGCCACCAGTACCACCACCGGCACCGCCGCCAGCACCACCACCGGAGCCACCGCCACCGGCGCCAGAGGCCAGACTGTCGATCGTCGACGCCGCCTCATTCGCCGCGGCCGCAGCCGCCTGCCTCGCCCGCTCCGCAGCCGCACTACCACTGCCACCACCGGAGCCACCGCCGCCCGTGCCACCACCGGAGCCACCGCCAGTACCACCACCGGCACCGCCGCCAGCACCACCACCGGAGCCACCGCCACCGGCACCAGAGGCCAGACTGTCGATCGTCGACGCCGCCTCGTTCGCCGCAGCCGCAGCCGCCTGCCTCGCCCGCTCCGCAGCCGCACTACCACTGCCACCACCGGAGCCACCGCCGCCCGTGCCACCACCGGAGCCACCGCCAGTACCACCACCGCCGCCAGGCCCGTCCGACATCAGGCTCGTCCCCGCACCGCCACCGCCACCGCCACCGGCACCAGAGGCCAGACTGTCGATCGTCGACGCCGCCTCGTTCGCCGCAGCCGCGGCCGCCTGCCTCGCCCGCTCCGCAGCCGCACTACCACTGCCACTGCCACTGGGCCCGTTCGATGAAGTAGTCGGCCCCGTCTTGCCACCACCAGTGCCACCAGCGCCACCGCCGCCGCTTCCGCCGGCCGAGGGGTTCTGCAACTGGTTGATGGCGTCGTTGGCCATCCGGCTGGCATCCGCCAGAGCCTGCTGACGCGACGGGTCGGAGCCTCCTCCGCCACCGGACGGGTTGGAGAGCGCGTTGATCGCCTCGTTCGCCGCCCTCCGGGCATCGTCCAACGCGCGCTGTCGCGCAGGATCTGTCGACGACGGCGTCTTGCCGCCGCCCGTACCGCTGCCACCGGCTCCGGTGCCGCCTCCTCCGCCACCGGCGCCACTGCCTCCGAGGGAGTCGTTGATCGCCCGCCGCGCTTCCTCCAGCGCCTCGCGGCGCGCCTGCGCCTCCGGCGAGTTGCCCGTCGTCTGGTTCGTCAGCGCCTGGATGGCGTCGTTCGCGGCCTTCCTGGCGTCGTCCATTGCCTTCTGCCTGGCCGGATCGGTCCCCCGCTCGCGGGAGTTCGAACCGGAACCCGTGCCACCACCGCCGCCCGTGGCGCCGGCTGTGCCCATGCCACCACCGGCGCCCGCGCCGGAACCACTTCCGGCGCCGGCACCGGCCCCACCGTTCTGCAGCTGGGTGATCGCGTCGTTGGCGATCTGGTTCGCCCGCGTCAACGCCTCCTGGCGCGTCGGGTCACCGGTGCCGGACTGGCGTTCGAGATCGTTGATCGCGTCGGTGGCGGCCCGCCTCGCGTCCTCCATCGCCTGCCGCTGCACCGGATCCGTGACGGGCGATCCCGTGCCGGTGGTGCCGCTGCCTCCGTCTCCGAGCGCGCTGTCCAGCTCCCGCTGGGCCTGCCGCAACGCCTCGCGGCGCGCCTGCGCCTCCGGCGAGTCGCCCTTCGTCTCGTCGATCAGTTTCTGGATGGCGTCGTGAGCGGCCTTCTTGGCTTCCTCCATGGCCTTCTTCGTGGCCGGATCAGTCTCCCGCTCGCCGGAGTTCGCACCGGAACCCGAGCCACCGCCGCCCGCGGTGGCATCTGGGCCCTGACCACCGCTCTTCCCCGGTCCCTCCGTGGGAGGGCCGAAGAACGGCGGCATGCCGTTCGAGATGTCGACGACGCCGTCGCCATCGACGTCGACGGTGCTGCTGCCACCACCGGTACCCGTCCCGCCGGATCCGGCGCCGGGCGAGACGATGTTGCTCTGGAAGTCCGTGAGACTGTTACCGGTGCTCTGGTAGCTCGACGACAGGTCGAGCAGCGCCCTGCGCAGCTCCGGCAACAGGTTGTTCTGCTCGTCCCGCTGGATCACCGCCTGGAGATACGCACCGGCGTCGAACTCCTGCTCCAGCGTCGCCATCGCGTCGGCCAGCTTGACGACCTGCTTGCCGTACTCCTTGACCCGGTTGGCGAACTCGGCCTCGATCTCGGCCACGTGCGCCTGGAAGAAGACGAGGGCTTTCGAAGCGCCTCGCAGCGCGTTCGAGTAGAGCTCGATGGCTTCCTGGACGAGCTGGCTCCGCTTCATGACCACGTCGTCGGCGAAGCTCTGGAACTGGTCCCCGGTGAAGCCCGTGAACACCTCGCCCATCTGGTTCGTCTCGTCCCAGAAGGACCGGCGGAACTGGAACAGCCTGTCGCTCGCCACGTTGAACCCGACGGCCAGGGCGTCGAACGAGGCGGGCGCGCCGGGGTTGAGCGCGTCTCCCGCCATCGCCTTGAACTGGGCGAGCGACTGGACGCTGTCGGCTTCGAGCTCGCCGCCGACGGGCGGCGCCAAGTCGTCAGCCGGCGGCGTGTCTCCAGGACTTGTCACGTCGAACTGCCCTCACCAAGTCGAGTTCCCGCACTACGACCGTCCACAAACGAGCGACCGCCAGCACCGGGGGCGCTGACGGTCAACCACCACCAGGTGCTAGAGCCTGTCGGCGTTGCACTTGTCGGTGTTCTCGAGGTTCGAGCAGGCATTCTTCAGGCTCGCCTCGATGCCGTGCATGACGCTCCTCAGCTCTTCCGCGTGCAGCGACAGCTTCTTCTTGCGGTCTCCCAGCAGCTTCTCCAGCCACGTCGCCGTGGAGAAGTTGCCCGCGTGTGCGGGCAGGGAGAGAAGCGTCTGGAAAGGACCGAGGTCGTCCATCAGCACGCCCATGCGAGCGGCGATCGCCCGCACGGCTTCCGGATCGATGGTCGTCTTGGTGCCACCGTCGTGGGCCATGTCGTTCGCCTTTCGTCAAAGCGGGGCTGGTGGTGCCGGCCGGAGAGCGGACCGGCACCACCGGCGCACCTCAGAAGTTGAACGTGGACGCCGTCGAGCGGTCGCTGTCGTACATGCTGTTCGAGTTCTTGTTCAGGTTGACCGAGATCTGGTTGAGCACCTCGTTGCTCTCGGTCAGCTTCTTGGCGATCCGGTCGGCGCACGTGTTGTACTGCTTCGCGGTTTCACCGTCGAACGACTCCATCAGGCTCTGCACCTGCTGGGTCAGCGACTTGACGTTCGCCTCGATGTTCGCGTTGGCGGTCTGCATCTGGCGCACGCCGTCGGCAAGCGCCTGGTAGTCGTAAACGATCGCTCCGGTCACGGTTCACTCCTGAAGAATTTGTTACGAGCGGAAAGAAGAACGGCCTTGCAGGGAGGTCAGAACGAGCCGGCCTCGTCCGTGGACTGCAGCGTGTTGGCGGCACGGTTGAGAGTGGTGGCCATCTCCCTGAGCGTGGAGACGATCTCCTTGGTCTTGGAGTCCCACTCCTGGTGGACCGTGATCAGCTTCTGGATCATGGCGCCCGAGTTGATCGAGGTCAGCGTGTTGATGTTGCTGGCGAGCCGCGACTGCTCGCTCGTGATGCGCTCGGCTTCCTGCGTGTGCTTGTTCGCGATCTCGATGACCTGCGTGGGAGTAAGCCTGGTCTTTGCCATCGTGTGTCTCCTTGATCGTCCCTGCTGGAGAATGGCCACCCATTCGCAAGGGCGCCTGAACTGGATTAGATGCCCGTCGTACATCCGATATGTTCGGAAACCGTCCCCCTGGGCATCGGCGGGGGAAGATCCCTCATGAGCCCGTTCTGGCCAGTTCGGTCACCTGGCTCAGCACCGCGTGCTGAGGGTCGAGCGCGGGTCCGACGGGCAGCAGCGCGAGCAACGCCGACGGAACGGCGACGGGGTGCGCTCCACCCAGGTTGAGCGACGCGACGACAGAATCATCGGAAAGCGGATAGCGCACCCCGAGATCGGTCACGAGGAACCCGGTGCCCGGCAACGCGCCGGGAGCGGGCATCGTGCGCACCAGTGCCCCGGTGCCCGCCGGAATCACCACACGGTCCGCGGTGGTCCCCACGACGTGCTTTCCGGACGGCGGCACCGCTGACTTGTCCGCCGTGATCGGCACCAGTACGAGCTGGGGCGCACGGCCCTCGTCCGCGGCGAGGTCGAACCTGGCGCACGCCGACATGCCCACGCCCAGGTCCGCCAGTGCGGGAGGTTGCGGCGGAAGGTCGTCCTGGGCCGGAGAAAGCAGCTTCATGCCGGCGAGCGCGTCCGGTCCCGTGACGATCGGCACCACCCGCGTGTTCGGGTAGGCGTTGCGGATGTCGGGTGAGGCCAGCAGCATCGCCGCGATCGTCCGGCTGATCGGCATCAACCCGTCGGCGCGCAGGACGTAGTACTCCTCCGACGAGATCGCCGGGTTGCGCACCTGGAACACCTGTCCGATCAGGCTCGGACGGCCTCCCACGGCCTGTCCCGGTGTGCCGACTCGATCGATCGCAGGCGCCTTCAGGTCCACACCGGACGGGATGACGTTCAACCACGCGGGCGAGACCGGCAACACCCGTTCCTGGCTGTAGCCCAGGGCCTCCAGTGTCGCCGCGTCCACGATGCGATGCCGCACCCCCCGCCACACCAGCTGCACGACACCGTCCGGTGTGGACACGAGGAACGCGTGGTCGTCGGACACCGGCCGGCCGGGCTCCTGGTCGAGCCGCAACGTCACGGTCGGCGCGCTCACCACGGCCTGCTTGTCCGGCGGCCGCGCGCAGACCGTCCACTGCGCCTGGTTGACCCGGTCCGCGGTGGGAATTCCGTCCGGCGCACCGGGAATCCCGATCGGCGCACCGACCGGGACGCCGGTCAGCGAGTTCTGGCTGACGGAGACCTTCGACCCGGACTGCCCTGCGGCCAGCATCGCCGACGCCATGTTCAGCACCGGCCGGAGCTCACCGCCGAGGTACACGTACCGCGCGCCGGTCTCCTTGGCCAGCACGATGGTCCCGTCGGTGCGCCAGGAGTTGTTGCCGCTCGAGGAGAACAACCCGACGATGCCGAAGATCGCCATGATCACGCACGCGAGCAGCACCCCGAAGACGGTGCCGTTGTTGAACCGCCGGTTGGGGTGCTCCAGCACGTCGGGCCTGCCCTGCGCGAGCCCCGCGACCAACCGGCCGACCACGAAGAAGTAAGCCTGAACCTGATCTCTGCGTGACTGCATCAGCCGCTCAGCCCCCGGATCCGGGCGTACACGTCCAGCACCGCCAGCAGCAGCGGGATGACGGCGATCGCCGTCGCGTACTCGAAGATGTCCACCGCACGGCCCCAGTACGGGCGCAGGCGCTTACCCGGCAGGTGGTCGCTCAGCACCCCCAGCCCGATGCCGACGGCCACGAGCGGGGCGAGCACCGCCACCGCGCGGATGAACGGTTCCTCCGGCGTCCCAAGGCGCACCGCCAGTGCCACGGCGGTCAGGCCGGCCGGCACGAGCAGGGACCAGCGGGGCACCACCCCGGTGAGGTGGCGGGACCGCAGCAGCAACAGCAACGCGCACACCGCCGCCGTGATCATCGCCCACATCTGGCCGGGCCGCACGAGCACGAGCAGCAGCACCGTCTGGGTGATCCCGTAACCGAGGTAGAACGCCTTGAGGTAACCGAAGACGACGCTGCTGCGTTCGACCACGACCTGGTGCGGCACCGGGTCGATGTCCTCCTTCACCTCCGGTGCGTCGGTCGGCAGCATCGGCAGCTTCAGCCCGCCGAGCCGGAACGCGCCACCGGGTGCGAAGAGGATCGCGATGAAGTTCACGACGATGCCGATGCCCGCCGACTGGGCGGCCGTCAGGTCGCTCGACACCCAGATCACCGCCGGCACCAGCAGGGTGAGCAGCGCGGTCAGCGCGGTGGTGAAGATCAGGACGGCGTCGGCGACGGCGACCAGCGCCAGCACGAGCGCGACGACGCCGGTGGCGACCGCGGTCACGAGCCGCACCGGGACGCCTCCCAGCGGGGCGATCTGGACCGCGGCGAGCCATCCTCCGGCGACCGCCCACACCACACCGACGCAGGCCAGCGCGGTTCCGTCGACGACCTTGCCCTTGGCCCGGGCCAGCGCTCCGGCGACCGCGATCAGCACGACCCCGGTGACCAGTGGAACCAGCCACAACGTCTGCGGCTTCGCGCCCGCGAGCAGCGCCAGCAGGCCGCCGAGCAACGCGACCACCGCGCCGACCCGCAGCATCCACCTGGTGCGGTGCGGCGTCCACTGACCGGCGTCGGCCCGCACCCGCTCGGCCAGGCCGTCCACGAGGTCGTCGTAGTCGAGCGGTGGGAGCGCGTCCTCACGCGGTCTCAAGTAGACGGTGTCGCCGTCGAGCAGGTTCAGCTCGGCCGCGGACCTGTCCTCGTCCAAAGGGGACTCGCCCAGCCGTTGCGCGACCCAGCCCTCGTGGTCGACGCTCTGCTCGACCCACTCCTTCCCGAACTGGGCCAGCACGGACGGCAGCAGGTCGACCAGTTGCACGTCGCCCGGCAGGGCCACGTCCACCGCGTGATCGCCGAGAACGAACCGTAGCCGGGTCGGTACATTTGTGCGAGACTGCGTGCGTTCTTCCATATCGAGCCCCGGATTCTTCCTGGCGAACGACAACTCTCGAGTAGCGAAACCCTGGCGCGGAACCTAGTTCCCACACCTCCCGGTCAGCCGGTACGAGGCCCGCGTCACGCCACGTCGAGGGAAACCCTTCACCAAGGAGAGTCACGGTGGGCACCGAGGCATTCACCAGAAAGGCGCGTCGGCCCGGCCCGACGGCGCCCAGTGACGAGATCGAGCTGCAACCACCACCGGCTGTGCCGGAGAACACAGGTGGAGCGATCAGCTCGGTGCTGCTCTACGCGCCGATGGCGCTGAGTTCGCTGGCCATGGTCCTGATGTTCGTCCGGCCCGGCTCCGGCCCGCTGGCCTGGGTCGGCGCGGGACTCATGCTCGTGGCCGCGATCGGCATGCTGCTGGCGCAGCTGCTGCGGTCCGGGGTGGAGCACAAGCAGAAGCTGCACGGCGACCGGCGCGACTACGTGCGCTACCTCGGCCAGGTGCGGGAGAAGATGCGCGGGGCGCTCACCCAGCAGCGCAAGGCCGCCCTGTGGGTGCACCCGCACCCCCGTTCGTTGTGGTCGACGGCGATGGGCTATCGGCTGTGGGAACGCAGGCCCGCGCACGACGACTTCGGCGAGGTCCGGATCGGACTGGGCAAGCAGCGCAGCACGACGAAGCTGCTGCCGCCGGAGACCAAACCGCTGGAGGACCTCGAACCGCTGTCCGCGCACGCGTTGCGCCGGTTCATCCGCGCTTACTCCACTTTGGACAACGCGCCGATCGCCGTGTACCTGCGGGGGTTCGCGCGCCTGCAGTTCCAGGGCGGGCCGGAGCACGTGCGCGGACTGGTGCGCGCCATGCTCGGCCAGCTCGCCACGGCGCACGGCCCCGGTGACGCTCTGATCGCGTTGTGCGTGAGCGACGAGGCGCGAGAGCACTGGGACTGGGTGAAGTGGTTGCCGCACAACCAGGATCCCGCTTCCCGCGACGCCAGCGGCACGCGCCGCATGGTCACCGACAGCATCAGCGAGCTCGAACAGCTCCTCGGCGGCGTCGAGTTCACCGGCCGGCCCTCGTTCGAGCCGGACAGCCCGATCACGGCGAACGAACCGTTCGTGGTGATCGTCCTCGACGGCATCTCCCTGCCGTCCGACCACCGCATCGCCGAGGAGGGGTACCGCAACGTCGTCGTGCTCGACGTCGGCAGCACGCTCTCCTGGCAGGCACGGCCGCACACCCTGCACGTCGAGGTGACCGGCACCAGCCTCGGCACCGTCTCGTTCGACCGCCTCGGCAAGCCGTCGACCAGCCCGCTGTGCCGTCCCGACGCGCTCAGCCCGCAGGCGACCGCGGCGCTCGCGAGGCTGATCGCCCGCCACCGGATCGGCGAGGTGCAGGACAACGAGGAACCGCTGGCCGGCGACTACGAGCTGCCCACCCTGCTCGGCCTGGGCGACCTGCGGACGTTCGACCCGGTGCCGTACCGGCAGACCCGCGCGAGCGCGCGCAAGCGGCTGCGCGTGCCGATCGGCATGACGTCGACCGGCACGCCGATCGAGCTCGACATCAAGGAAGCGGCCGAGGACGGCATGGGACCGCACGGCCTGCTCATCGGCGCCACCGGTTCCGGCAAGAGCGAGCTGCTGCGCACCCTGGTGCTGGCCATGGCGGCCACGCACTCGTCGGAGGAGCTGAACATGGTCCTGGTCGACTTCAAGGGCGGCGCGGCGTTCCTCGGTTTCGACGAGCTGCCGCACACCTCCGCGGTCATCACGAACCTCGCGGACGAGCTGGAACTGGTCGACCGCATGCAGGACGCGCTGACCGGCGAGCTGAACCGGCGTCAGGAGCTCCTCCGCGCGGCGGGCAACTACGCCTCACGCCGCGACTACGAGGCCGCCCGCGCGCAGGGCGTGCCGCTGGAACCGTTGCCCGCCTTGTTCATCGTGGTCGACGAGTTCAGCGAGATGCTGGCCAGCAAGCCCGAGTTCGTGGACGTGTTCGCGATGATCGGCCGGCTGGGCCGCAGCCTCGGCGTGCACCTGCTGCTCGCGAGCCAGCGGCTCGACGAGGGCCGGATCCACAAGATCGAGAGCCACCTGTCGTACCGGATCAGCCTCCGCACGTTCTCGGCCATGGAGAGCCGCAGCGTGCTCGGCGTCCCGGACGCCTACGAGCTGCCCAACAACCCGGGCAACGGTTATCTGCGCCCGGACACGACGTCGTTGATCAGGTTCAAGGGCGCGTACTGCTCGGGCCCGTACCGGCCGCCGGTCAGCAAGCGGCTGCGGCGGTCCGAGGTCGAGCAGCAGCTCGTGGCGTTCGGCACCGAGTACGTCGCGCCGAAGGCGACACCGTCCGATGTGGAGCAGGAGACCGACGGCGTCGAGCAGAACTCCAAGACGATGCTGGAGGTGCTGATCTCGCGCCTGCGCGGCATCGGCCCGGTGGCGCACCAGGTGTGGCTGCCGCCGCTCAAGCAGGCGCCGACGCTCGACCAGCTGCTGCCGCCGCTCGTCGACCACCCGGAGCTCGGCCCGCGCCCCGTCGGCGAGTACGACGCCTCGACGCTGTCGGTCCCGGTCGGCCTGGTCGACCTGCCTGCCCAGCAGAAGCGCGAACTGCTCACCGCGCAGCTCTCCGGCGCCAAGGGCAACATCGGCATCGCCGGTGGACCGCAGAGCGGCAAGAGCACGCTGCTGCGCACGCTCATCAGCGCCCTCGCCCTGTCCCACACCGCGGAGGAGATCCAGTTCTACTGCCTGGACTTCGGTGGCACGCTCAGCCCGCTCTCGCGGTTGCCGCACGTGGGCAGCATCGCGGGCCGGCTCGACCGCGACCGCGTGACGCGGACGGTCATGGAGATGTACAACCTGCTCTCCCAGCGCGAGCAGCTGTTCGCGCAGAACAACATCGACTCGATGACCAGTTACCGCCGCGCCCGCACGCGGGGGCAGTTCGTCGACGTCGATCCGTACGGTGACGTGTTCCTGGTCATCGACGGCTGGTTCACGATCCGGCAGGACTACGAGGAGCTGGAACCTCGCTTCACCGAGCTCGCCGCGCGCGGACTCGGGTTCGGCATCCACCTGATCGTGGCCACGAGCCGGTGGTCGGACATGCGGCCCTGGCTGCGCGACGTGCTCGGCACCCGGTTCGAGCTGCGGCTGGGCGACCCGCTGGAGTCCGAGATCAACAGCAGGCTCGCGGCCACCGTGCCGGCCATCCCCGGCCGCGGCCTCACGACCGGCAAGATGCACTTCCTCACCGCACTGCCCCGCATCGACGGCACCAGCCGCACCGAGGACATCGCCGAGGCCACCGCGGAGATCGCGGAGGCCCTCGACCTGCCGACGGCACCGAGGGCGCCGAAGGTTCGGTTGCTGCCCAACCAGCTGACGGTCGCCGAGCTGCCGCCGCCCACCGCGGAGGCACCGCAGCTCGACCTGACGATGGCGCTCGGCATCGAGGACGGCGCGCTCGGGCCGCAGTGGCACGACTTCGACGCCAACCCGCACCTGATGATCTTCGGTGACGCCGAGACGGGCAAGACGAACCTGTTGCGGCACATCGCGAGCTCGGTGGCGCAGCACTACAGCCCGGCCGACGGCAGGGTGATGTTCGTGGACTTCCGCCGCGAGCTGCACGACGCCGTCCCGCAGGACAACCAGGTGAACTACACGGTCAGCACCGACGGTCTGGCGTCCTCGATCAAGCAGGTCGCCGAGCTGCTGCAGACCAGGGTGCCGGGCCCGGAGATCCCGCCGAGCAGGCTGCGCCAGCGCGACTGGTGGTCCGGTGGCCGGTTGTTCATCCTGATCGACGACTTCGAGCTGATGGAGTCCAGCGGCTTCAACGACCCGCTGGAGCCGCTGCTGCCGTTGTTGCAGCAAGGTGCGGACATCGGCCTGCACCTGATCGTCGCCAGGAGCACGACGAACGCGAGCCGCACGATGATGAACGCGCTGATCCGGCGGCTGTGGGAGCTGGGCACTCCGGTGGTGATGTTCTCCTGCCCCAGGGAGGAAGGCACGTTCATCGGCAACGTCAAGCCGAAGACGCTGATCCAGGGCCGGGCCCAGTACGTCAACCGGCGCCGGGTGGTGAACCTCGTGCAGACGCCGGTCGTCGAGTAGCAGGGGTGGTGGACTGGAGGCCTGGGGTTGCCAGGCCTCCGGTTCGTCACACCGTCACGCGGCGCCGAGTCCGCACGACGCCGACGGCCACCACGACCGCCGCGACGAGCAGGCTCAGGAGGAGCTGTGAACGCGCGTCCGCGTCGAACAGCATGCCCGCCAGCAGACCCACCATGCCGACGATCGCCGCCCACGTCAGGTAGGGGTAGCCCCACATGCGCAAGGTGAGGCGCTCAGGTGACTCCTGGGCCAGGCGCCGCCGCATCTTCAGCTGCGACACCGCGATGGTCAGCCAGACGAACACCGCCACGGCGCCGGAGGAGTTCACCAGGAACAGGAACACGGTGTCCGGCGAGAGGTAGTTCAGCGCCACCGTGATGAACCCGACGACGGTGGACGCCAGCACCGCGACCGTCGGCACGCCTCGCCGGGAGACCTTGCCGAACACGGCGGGGGCCTCGCCGCGGCGGGCGAGCGAGAACACCATGCGGGACGCGGTGAACAGGCCTGAGTTCAGGCACGACAGCACCGACGTGAGCACCACGACGTCCATGACCACCGCGGCCGCGGGCAGTCCGAGCGTGTCCAGCACGGCCACGTACGGGCTCTTGGCCACGTTGGCGTCGTTCCACGGCAGCAGCGTGACGACGACCGCGATGGACCCGATGTAGAAGACCAGGATGCGCCACACCACGGACCGCACCGCGGTGCGCACGGCCTGCACGGGGTTCTCCGACTCCCCCGCCGCGACGGTGGCGATCTCGGCGCCGAAGAACGAGAAGACCACGACGAGCATCGCGGCGAACACCGGGCCGCTGCCCTGCGGGAAGAACCCGCCGTGACCGACGAGGTTGGCCGTTCCCGGAGACGCGAAGCCCGGCAGCAGACCGCCGATGGCGAGCACGCCCACCACGAGGAACACGGTGATCGCGGCGACCTTGATGCCCGCGAACCAGAACTCGAACTCGCCGAACGACCGCACCGAGTAGAGGTTCGTCAGCGTCAGCAGGACCGTCAGCACGAGCGCCCACGTCCACTGTGGAACGGCCGGCACCCAGCGGTGCACGATCGCGGCGCCCGCGGTGGCCTCGATGCCGACCACCACGACCCAGAACCACCAGTACAGCCATCCGATCGCGAACCCGGCCCACGGCCCGATCGCGCGTTCGGCGTAGGCGGAGAAGCTGCCGGTGTCGGGGTTGGCCGCGGACATCTCCCCCAGCATCCGCATCACGAGCACGACGAGCAGGCCTGCGGCGGCGTACGAGACGAGCACACCGGGCCCCGCCTTGCCGATCGCCGCCCCGCTGCCGACGAACAGCCCGGCGCCGATGACCCCGGCGATGGCGATCATGCTGAGGTGGCGGTTGCGCAACGACGGTTGAAGGTCCTGCGGCATCGGCCCTCCTTCCACATCGAGAACGTTCGATCGGAACCCGATCAGTCTCGGGGTGGGAGGGGCACGGCAACAGTGGACAATCCGTCGAAGCCGGGCCGCGGCAGTGGCCAAATCCGACAGCTAGGCTCAGCTCTCGGTGTTCAGGCGGCGGGCGGGTGCCCAGCGGCGGCGCCGTCCCGCGGGCAGCACCAGCACGGCGAACCCCACGGCCACCACGACCAGCGCGGCACCGATCAGCCCGAGCGTGACCAGCAGCGTGCTCGCGCGGTCCTCCTGCGGTGCCACCGGGAAGCTCGCGGCCGCGGGCACCGGCGCCACCACGGCACCGGCCTCGCCCTCCTCCGGCAGCACCGCGGTCACGGCGGCCAGCGGGTTCACCGTGCCCCACCCGAACTCCGGGGACGGCAGGTTCGCCGGTGGGCGGTCGGCGGTGGCCTCCAGGCGGTGCAGCACCTGGGTCGCCGTGAGCTTCGGGCGGTAGGCGCGGACGAGCGCGGCGACGCCGGTCACGAACGGCGCGGCGTAGCTGGTGCCGCTGGCCTCCCACTGGCCGGGACCGCCGGGGCCGACGCTGCACACGTTCACGCCGGGAGCCGCCAGCCTGAGGTGCGGGCCGGCCAGCGAGAACGACGCGCGCTTGCCCTCCTGGTCCACCGCCCCGACCGCGAGCACCGACTTGTCGGTGGCGGGGTACGGCGTCGGGCCGCTGTCGTTGTCGTTGTTGCCGGAGGCCGACACGATCAGCACGTCCCGTTCGGCCGCGTAGGCGATCGCGGCGGAGAGCTCCGGGGTGGGACCGCCCGCACTGGCCGACAGGTTCAGCACGCGCACACCACCGTCCACAGCGGCACGGATGCCCTGCGCGAGCAACGCGGCCGTCGTGTCCTTCCCCTCGTTCGCGACGCGGATGGGCAGGATGGTGGCGTCTGGTGCCATGCCGGCGAACAACGTGTCGTCGGCGGGCGCGGCGGCGATGATGCCCGCCACGAACGTGCCGTGGCCGAAGCAGTCGTTGTTCGCGGGCTTCCCACCCGGATTGCGCACGTCCAGCCCCTGCTGCACGCGGCCGGCCAGCTGCGGGCTGCCCGCGTCGACACCGGTGTCCACGACACCGACCGTCACTCCCCCGCCTCGGGTGAGCGGCCAGACCCGCTGCGGCGCGAGCTGTCGCTGCGCCCACGGCACGTCGGTGATCTTGCCGGGCGGTGCGCCGAGGCATTGCTGGCCGGGACGCAGCACGCCCGGCTGGGCGTTGGCGGGCAACGGCGTCGCGACGAGCACGAGCGCGGCGGCCAGCAGCACCTTGCGGATCACGGCGTGACCTCCGGCATCGGCGTGGTCAGCCGCGCCACGTGGTCCTCGTCGTCCACCAGCCGCACGTTCGCGGTCCGGCGGGTGTGCCAGGCCTGGTCGAGCTTGGTCAACGCCTGCTCGTCGCGCGCGTCCGCCACGCCGGGGTCCTCACCGGGCAGCAGCTCGCGCACCAGCAGTGCCTGCCGCGGCCGCGGCACCTCACCGTCCTGTTCGGACTCGTCGACGCGCAGGCCGAGCACCTTGAGCCGGCAGCCGCCGTGGAACACCGTCTCCTCGAACGCCCGGCCCATGAACAGCTCCGAGGTGCGCCGCGCGGTGGCGGGCCAGATCAGCACGTCGAGGTCAGCGCCGGGGGTCGTGACGTCGAGCTGGGCGCTCGCGCTGAGGAAACCGGGCTCGATCAGCACCGTGCCCACCGGATGCGGCTGCCTGCCGTGCAGCTTCTCCTGGCGCAGCACGACCTTGCGGTGCGTGGGCAGGCGGCGCAGGCCGGAGGTCAGGCACGCCAGGTAGCCGTCGAACGGCTCCGGTGCGCCCTCGGCCAGCCCCTGGTTCAGCGCCACGGCGCCCGCCGCGCCGGTGCCGAGCAGCAGGCAGACCGCGACGTAGTCCGCCTTGGCCTCGGGGCGCAGCATCGGCCACGCCGAGAGACCGACGTTCACCGCGGCCAGCGCTTCGGTGTAGCGGGTGCCGGCGCTCACCGCGAGCCGTGACTGTTCGGTGGCGGTGCTGGAGCGGTCGGCGAACTCGACGACGGTGGCCCGGCGCGCGGCCCGCGGTTCCGGCGCGGGTTCGGCGAGGGCGGGTTCTGGCGCGGGTTCCGGGGACGGCTCGGGCAGGGCCGGGCCGGAGACCGTGACGACGGGGACGGGCGCCGCGGGCCGCTCGGGCGGGTCGATGACGGGCGGTGGGGGCGCGACGCGGTCGATCGCGGGCGGTGGGGGCGCGACGCGGTCGATCACGGGCGGTGCCTCCGCGGGCGGTGCAGCCGCGGGCGGTGCCGCCGCAGGTGGTGCCGCGGCCGCCTGAGCGGTGGGGCGCGGTTCGTCCACGACCTTCTCGGCGGCACCCGGAGCGACGATCGTCTCCGGCCGTTGGGCGACGACGGGTTCCCTGGCGGGTCCGGCCGCCTGGATCGAAGGGGCGTTCGGCACCCGGACCGGGGAAACCGGCGCCACCGCCTCCTCGGCCACAGGTGCGGGCGGAGCCGTCACCTTCTCGGCCGAGGGCCGCGCGTCGACGCCGTGCACGAAGCGAGGCGGCGGGGCGGCGCTCTCCTGAGCCCGCAACGACCACGCGCGCGCCTCCAGCGCGGCGATCGCGGCCGGGTCGAACGTCCCGAGTGGACGGATGCGGGAGGCGCGCCGGTGCGCCGGGCCGAACTGGTCGATCAGCAGCCGGGCCGCGTCGAGCTCGCGCTCGGTGACCTCGCGGCCGTGCGCGCCGAGCGCGAGCGTCCACCACTTCGGGTCGAACCGGGTGCCGACGGCCGACTGCTCGCCGTCCAGCAGCACGTGCACGCCACCCGGCACCATCTCCGCGATCACGTCCAAAGAGGACAGCAGCCGGTAGCGGTTCGAGCCGTCGAGCTGCCAGCCGACCGGTGCCGGGGCGACGTCGATCACCTGCGGCGGCTCACCGTCGGGCGACTGGCGCAGCATGGTGGCGAGCGGGGTGAGCGGTTCGGTCACCGAGGCGTCCGGCACCACGGTGCGGAGGCCGCCGTCCTTGCCCAGCACCTGCAGTCCGGTGGTGATCGTGATGGTGCGGCCGAGCAGGCGGGCGAGGGTGCGCGACCACTCCGGTGCCGTCACCGGGAGTGCCGCGGGGACCACGAGCAGGTCGGCCTGGGCCTGGGCGGAGAGCCGGTTGATGATCTCCGCCACGGCGGCGGGTGTCACGGCGCCCACGACGAGCTTGGGGATGCGCGGGTTCAGCGGGACCTGGAACGCGGGATCGGCGAGGCCCACCGGACCGGAACCCTCCGGCCGGATCGAGAGTCCCGCCGGGATGCACTCGGCGACCGCACCCTGCGCCACGACGGGGCTGTGCGGCAGCTCGTACTCCCACGCCGGCATGGGGAACCGGGAGCTCATCACCACGGCACCGCTGCAGCCGGGGCCGAAGCGCCGCCAGCCGGTGCCGCCCGCCGTGCGGTTCACGTACAACCCGATGCCGCGGCCCGCGGTCAGCGGACCGTCCGGGGCGAAGACGTCGACGCCGCAGTCGTCGGCGACGCCCTTGAGCCACGGGCCGCACGTGCCCTGCGCGTGCCCCAGGTCGGACACGCCGAGCCAGGCGGCCTCCAGCGCGGCGCCCTCGGCGGACGAGCGCATCGTCGTGAGGCGGTCCTTGATCGCGTCGTACAACGCCGGGTGACGGTGCGCGCCGGACGAGGCGAGGAAGAGCACGGCGCCGGGCACCGCCGGAATGGTCGAGAGCACGGCGGTCTCCCGCGGTGTCTCGTCGCCGCGGCGGAGCAGCACGTGCGGGCCGCACTGCTCGGTGAGCAGCACGCCTCCTGCGGGCGATGGTGAGTGCGCTGACCGTGCACTGGTCGCGGGTGCTGACACGATGCGACCTCCTGTTCGTACTTCCCCGATGTGGTGAATCGATATCACCGGAACGTGCGTCGTGGGACGGCTCCGGCGCCCCCGGCCCGACTGGCGGGGATATCCCTCACTCGGGCGGCGAATCGGTGGTGAAAGCCGAACGCCCGCCGGCCGGGAGTCCATGTCCGGTCGACGGGCGTTCGGGGGGAGAAGGCGGCACGGTCCGCCGGGAATCGGGGAATGGTGACGGGCCGTGCACACCTGCCGTCCTGCGCAGGACGCAACCGCAATGATCACGGAAATCGTGATCCCCCTGCAGGACACGATTTCCGCCACACCGTCAGCGCGGCTGAAACCAGCCTAGACACCGCCGGGCGGCGTGATCAATGCCGATTTCCCGCAGTATTTTCCTCATTTGACGCGGAGGTCATCCCGGTGTCAGCCATTTCACGGCCGATCGCACGTCGTGCCGCACCTGGGACAGCACTTTCCCAGCGAGCCCGTGCCGGGGCGGCCGGTACGGGCCGCCGTACAGGCCGCAGTAGTCCATCGCGAACTTGATCATCTGCACCGCCGCCGGGCGTTCGAACCACCGCAGCGGGCCGTCCAGCGCGCACCGCAGCGCCTCCGCCTCCACCAGCAGGCCCGACGCGAGCAGGTCGGCCAGCTGGACCGCCTGTTCCGGGAAGACGTTGGGCAGCGCCCCGATCCACCCGCACGCGCCGGAGAGCAGGCTGTCCACCACGATCGCGTCCCCGCCGGTGATCATCGCGGTGCCCGGTGCGAGCGCGAGCGTCTTCCAGATCTTCGTGACGTCACCGGAGAAGTCGCAGACGCCGACAACGTTGTCAAACGCCGACAGTTCGGCCAGGGTCGCCGGGCTGAGATCGACCCGGCAGCCGGCGGGGTTGTTGCAGACCAGCACCGGCAGCCCGGCCGCCGTCACCGCCTCGTAGTGCAGCATCGTCTCCGCGTGGCTGGGCTCGTAGGACAACGGCGGCATGCACAGCACCGCGTCCACGCCGTCCTCGGCCGCCTGCCCGATCCGGTCGACGACCTGATGGGCGCCGACGTCGTGAACGGCGGCGACGACCGTGGCGCGCTTGCCGATCGCGCGCACCGCGGCCCTCGTCACCTCGCGTTGTTCTGCGTACGTGAGCGAGCCGGACTCACCGAGGGCGAAGGAGTTCACCAGCACCCCGCTGCACCCGTTGCGGACCAGCCAGGTGCAGTGGCGCTCGAAGCGGTCGAGGTCGACGCGCAGGCCCGCGGGCGCCCGCTTGTCCATCACGTACGGCACCACGGCCGCGGCGACGACACCGCCGAAGTTCTGGCCGCGCAAGCACTCACCCGGCCTTGGTCAGCACCGGCGGCGTGTGCCCGCCTCGCGCCGCCACCACGCGCGGCGGCCACACGCTGGGGTCGAGCACGCCCCACGCGTACGCCTTCGACACCGCCGACACCTGGCTGGTGGCACCGAACTCCTCCAGCACCGCGGCGACGCGGTTGCGGGCGGTCTGCGCGCCGATGTCCAGGTCGGCGGCGATCTGGTCGACCGTCCGCCCCTCGGCGACGCGTTCCAGGATGCGCGCGTTCGACGCGCTCAGCGTGAACCCGGCGTGCGGCTGGGCGGACGGGTGCACCGACGCCACGAGCACGCCCTGAGCGGCCCGCACGACCACGCCGAGCATCCGGCGCGCCCGGCCGCGGCGCACGCTGACGTGCTCGCGGAAGGCCCCGTCGCCCCGGCTCTGCAGCGAGAGGCACAGCCCGAGCAGCACCATCTCGTGGTCGGGCCCGAACAGTCCGGTGAAATCCGCGCCGGCCATGTCCTCGGGCCGGCAGTCGAACTGCTTCGCGAACCCGAAGCTCACCTCGCGCAGCTGAAAAGCGCTGTCGAGGAACGCGATGTTGCGGCCGTGCATTCCGGCCATCAGGTCCCTGCCTGTCATTCGTCCATCACCACCACGCGTTTCAGCGAACGAGAAGTCCGCGATGATCCGTGTCCAAACCATTCGACCACGCGTCCACATCGTGGACAATGCGCGTCACCGGGAAGCATTTCCGGATTTCGCGCAACCGATTTCGGAAAAAGTGATCAGTACGCCGCGGGCGTGCCCGGCAGCGGGGTCAGCGCCGCGTCGCCGCCGAGCACCGCGAGCAGGTTGCGGGCCGCGTGCTCGACCATCGCCGCCCTCGTCCGCTCCGTCGCCGACCCGACGTGCGGCAACACCACCAGGTTCGGCTCCGCGAAGAGCGGATCCGCCGGATCGGACCGGGGTTCGTCGTTCATCACGTCGAGCCCCGCCGAGTGCAACGCGCCCGTGCGCAACGCGGTGAGCAGCGCGGACTCGTCCACCATCGCTCCCCTGGCCGTGTTGACCAGTGTCGCGGTCGGCTTCATCAGCGCGAGCTCCCGCGCCCCGATCAGGCCGGTCGTCTCCGGTGTGAGCGGTACGTGCAACGACACGATGTCGCTGGTGCGCAACAACTCTTCGAGGCCGACCGCGCGCGAGTACGCGTCGCTCGGTCGCGTGCGGGCGTGGTGCTGGACCGACATCCCGAACCCGGCGGCCCGGCGCGCGACGGCCCGCGCGATCTGGCCGTACCCGACGAGCCCCAGCGTGGCGCCGTGCACGTCGAGCCCGAGGTAACCGTCCATTTGGAACGAACGCCAGTCGCCCCGCCGCACCGAGTCGACGGCGGCACCCAGCCTGCGCCTGGCCATGAGCATCAGCGACAGCGCGATGTCCGCGGTGCTCTCGGCCAGCACATCGGGCGTGTGCGTCACGACCACACTGCGCGCACGGGCGGCGTCCTGGTCCACGGCATCGAACCCGGCGGACGCCAGCGCGATCGCCTTCAGGCCGTCCCCGGCCGCGTCCAGCAGCGCCGCGTCCACCCGGTCGTTGCCGAGCAGCAGCGCGCCGTCGCACCCGCGCACGAGCTCGCGCAGGTCGTCCGGTCCGGGCGCGGTGTCGTCGTGCCACTGGACGACCTGGTACCGCGACGCGAGCAGCTCGACGCCGCGACCGGGCAGCCGCGGCCGTGACACGAAGACCCTCATCGCTCCCCCTTCCCGAAGTCCAGCAACACCTTGCACGAACGCGCGGGGTTAGCCGCCAGCTCGAACGCCTCACCGAACCGCTCGACCGGCAGCGTCGCCGTGATCACCGGTTCGGTGCCCTCCAACGCGTCCAGCACACCGGTCATCTCGTGGTCGAAGCGGAACGAGCCGACGACGTCCAGCTCCCGCGTGATGATCTTGTTCAGCACGACCGGTGTCCCGCCGGGCGGCAGCAGCCCGAGCCCGACCACGCGCCCGCCGCGCGCCACCGCGTCCAGGCACGTGTCGAACCCGGCGCCACTGCCGGACGACTCGATGGCGATGTCCGCGTTGAGATCCTTGACGGTCTCGTGCTCGGGCGTGCCGAGCCGGATCGTCGTGGTCGCGCCGACCCGGCCCGCGACCGCGAGCGGTGCGTCGTAGACGTCGGTGACCACCACCTCGGCCGCACCCGCGGCGCGCGCGGCGGCGACCACCAGGCACCCGATCGGACCGGCCCCGGTCACCAGGACGCGCTTGCCGGCGACGTCCCCGGCGCGGCGCACGGCGTGCCACGCCACGGACGCGGGCTCGGCCAGCGCCGCCCGACGCAGGCCGACCGCGGTGGGCAGCACCTGGGTCTCCGGCACGACGAGCACGCCGGCGAACCCGCCCTGCACGTGCGGGAAGTGCGCGGCGCTGCCCAGGTACGCGGTGTGCGCGCAGATGTTGCGGCGGTCCGCGCGGCATTGGGGGCAGAGTCCGCACGGGGTGGCGGGATGGACGGCCACCTCGGTGCCGGGCTCGACCGTTGTCACGCCCAGTCCGGCCGCGCGCACCACCCCGGAGACCTCGTGGCCCAGCACCAGCGGTTCGCGGAGGCGGAAGTCGCCGACCGCGCCGTGCCGCCAGTAGTGCAGGTCGGAGCCGCAGATGCCGCCGTAGCGGATGGAGACGGCGACTTCGCCTGGGCCTGGGGTGGGCATGGGGAGTTCTTCGAGTCGCAGGTCGTTGGCGCCGTGGGCGACGACAGCGGGCATCGTTGCCACCAAGTCAGATCACCGCCGTCAGTCCGCCGTCAACGGCCACAACCTGGCCGTTGACGAAGTCGGAAGCGGGCGCGCACAACCAGACGAGCGTGCCGACCAGGTCGTCGACCCGCGCCCACCGCCCCGCCGGCGTGCGGCCGCGAATCCACGCGTCGAACTCAGGGTTGTCCACCAACGGCTGGGTCAGCTCCGTCACCACGTAGCCCGGCGCCAGCCCGTTCACGGTGACCCCGCGCGAAGCCCACTCCGCGCACATGCCCTTGGTCAGCATGGCCAGGCCGCCCTTGGACGCGGCGTACGCGGCGATGCCGGGCCGCGCGAGCCAGCTCTGCACCGAGCAGACGTTGACGATCTTGCCGTGGCCGCGTTGCACCATGCCCGCGGCGAACGCGCGGCCGACGAGGAAGGCGCTGGTCAGGTTCGTGTCGACGACTCGGCGGAAGTTCTCGGCCGAGACGTCGAGCATCGGCTCGCGGTGCTGCACGCCGGTGTTGTTGACGAGGATGTCGATGCGCCCCAGGCTGTTCGCCGCCTCCTCGACCGCGCCGGCGTCGGTGACGTCGAACTGGGCCACCTCCGCGGGCCGGCCGGGGAACTGGGCCGCCGCCTCGTCCAGCGCCTGCCGGGAGCGGCCGTTCAGCACGACCTCGGCGCCCGCCTGAGCGAGGCCGCGGGCCAGCGCGAAGCCGATGCCGCGGCTCGAACCCGTCACCAGCGCGCGGCGGCCGGTGAGGTCGAACAGGCCTGTCATGCCGTCTCCCGGTAGTAGTGCATCAACGCGGCGTTGTCCGCGTCGCCGTGGCCCGCGGCGACCGCCCAGCGGTGCAGTTCCGACACCGCCGAGGTGATCGGCAGCGGGATGTCGACCGAGCGGGCGTAGTCGCGGGCGGATTCCAGGTCCTTCACCATGTTGCGCAGGCGGCCGGTCGGGGTGAGGTCGAGCTCGGCGAACTTCGTGAAGAACTCGCGCAGCACCGCGGAGTCCGCTCGTCCGCCGACGAGCGCGCCGAGCACGTCCTCCGGTTGCAGTCCGGCGGCGCGCACGAGTGCGGCCGACTCGGCCAGTGCGGCGAACGTGCAGCCGACGAGGACCTGGTTGACCAGCTTCACGAGCTGGCCCGAGCCGCTGGGGCCGAGGTGGGCGATGCCGGTGGCGAGCGCCTTCAGCACCGGCGTGGCGGCTTCCACGTCAGCGGGCTCGCCGCCGACCATCAGCGAAAGGGTGCCGTTGAGCGCGCCCGGTGCACCACCGGACAGCGGCGCGTCCACCCACCTGGCACCGAGTTCGCGCGCACGGGCGGCGTACTCGCGGGTGCGGCCGGGGTCGGTGCTCGACATGTCGATCACCACCACCCCGTGCGAACGACCGGTCAGCAGACCGCGTGGCCCGAAGACCGCGTGCTCCACGATCTGCGGCGTGTTCAGCGAGAGGATCACCAGGCCGGCCTCGGCCACCTCGGCGGCATCCGCGGCACCCAGAGCACCTTCCGCCACCAGCTCGTTGACCGCCTCGGCGCGGATGTCGTGCACCCGCACCGCGTGCCCGGTCGCGAGTAAGCGGCGGGTGATCGCAGATCCCATCACGCCGAGCCCGACGACACCGACTTCAGTCACGACTTTCCCCAAACTTTCCGGTAGATCTCGCGGTAGCCGGACTGCGGGTCGAAGACCGCCCCCGACGGCACCGAACGCTTGGTGATCAGCGCGGGCTTGGCCACGAACCCCGACGGATCCCTGCCCGCGACCGCGCGGTTGAGCTCGTCGACGAGCTGCCAGCCGTGCAGCAGCATCGGCTCGGCCACGGTCGCCGCCTGGTAGTCGCCGGTGCGGATGCGCTGGAACTCCGCGGCGTCACCGTCACCGGCGGCGATCGAGAACGGTGGCCCCGCGCCCGGTCGTCCCGCGTCGCGCAGCGCGGACTTGGCCGCGCCGAAGTAGTTGCCGTTCACGCCGAGCAGGTAGCCGAGGCGGTCGCCGTTGCGCTGCAACAACGACGACACCAGACTCGGCATGCGCGCGTCGGCGTCGGCGATCGGAGAGTCCTCATAGGACAGAACAGCGCAACCCGAGCACAGTTCGACGTACGCGCGCATGGCCTGCGCCTTGCGGACGGCGATCTCGTACTGGGAGTCCGTCAGCACCACCACTCCCGCCCGGCCGCCGGACTCGGCGACCGCGTAGGCCGCCGCCAGCCAGGCGACTTCGAGCGGGTCGGTCGTGACGTTGGTGAACACCCCGGCGTGCGGGATGCGGCCCGGTTCGGGGCCGGCGTGCCAGCCGACGACAGGCACGCCCGCCTGCTTGATCGTGGCCGCCTGCTCGGTGGCGTCGAACCCGCCGAGCACGATTCCGGCCGGCCGCAGGGCGATCGCCTGGTTCAACGCGTCCGCGCGGCCCTGGGCGCTGCCCTTGCCGTCGAAGAGCACGACCTGCCAGCCGATCGCGGCCGCCGCCTCGGTCACGCCCTGGCTGACCGTGTTCACCCCGCCGTTGGTGAGGTCGGCGGCGACGAACGCGATGGTGCCGCCTTCGCGCACCGCGGGTGACGGGTTGGACGGCGGGGTGAACCCGTTGCGCCCGTTCAGGTTCTCGTCGACGCGAGCACGGGCGTCCGCGAGCACGTCGGTGATGCCGGGCGGGGTGAGCTGACGGGCCGGTGCGCTCGCACCGGAACGCCTGCCTTCGAGCTCGGCCACGGTCGGGCTGGCACAGGCGGTGGCGGCGAGCACCGCCACGAGCACGGCGATGATCCTCACTTCACGGCCTCCGGCGCGAGCTGGTGCTTTTCCGCGCGGGCCAGGCGTTTGCGGCTCGCGACACTCGCGATCGTGATGGCCGCGACCAGGGTCAGCCCGTTGAACAACGGCTCCAGGTAGAAGCGGCCGGGCAGCAGCTGCTGCAACCCGGAGATGCCGATCGTGGTGACCACGACGCCCAGCAACGTGCCCCAGGCGTTGACCCGGCCGGGCCGGATGGTGGTCGAGCCGAGGAACGCGGCGGCGAGCGCCGGCAGCAGGAAGTCCGGACCGATGTTGGCCTGCGCCACCCCGCCCTGCCGGGCCGCCAGCAGGATTCCGGCGACGGCGCACAGCACACCGGATGCCACCATCGACCCGACGACGTACCGGCGGCGCCGGATGCCGGTGAGCTCGGCGGCGCGCGGGTTCGCGCCCACCGCGTACAGGTACCGGCCGACCGGGAGGCGTTCCAGGACGACCCACAGCGCCAGCACGAGCAGCACGGCGATCACGAACGGGCCGGGGACGGGGCCGAGCGACCACGTCGCGATCGCGTCGAAGTACGCGGCCCGCGCGCCCTCGGCGTCGACGACCTGCTTGCCGCCGGTGTACCAGTAGGTGATCGAGAAGACCACCTGCCCGGTCGCGAGGGTCGCCACGAAGGCGTCGACCTGGGCCAGTTCCACCAGCAGCGCGTTGACCAGGCCGACCACCGCACCGCCCGCGAGCACCAGCACGATCACGAGCCGGTAGTCGAAACCCTTGAGCTGCAACGACAGCGCGAGCACCTGCCAGAGCCCGAGCGCGAACCCGGCGGAGAGGTCGATCTTGCCCGCGATCATCGGGACGGTCACCGCGAGCGCGAGGACGAGCGGCACCGCGTTGCCCGCCGCGAGCAGCCGGAAGTTCAGGCCGGTGGCGAACGTGTCCGGTGCCAGCGCGGTGAACAGCAGGAACAACGCCACGGCGACCAGCACCATGCCGTACACGGTGACCAGCCGGTGCCCGGCGGAGGCGCCCCTGCGCGGCTCCAGCGCGGTCGACCGCACCGAGGTGTGCGTCGGCATCAGACTCCCTTGTCCGTCAACCCCGAGACGGCCGCGACCAGTGCGCGCACCGTCAGCTCGTCCCCTGCGAGCGACCGCGTCACGCGGCCCCGTTCGAACACCAGCGCGCGATGGCACACCGCGGCGACCTCTTCGAGATCGGTCGAGACCACGAGCGTGCCCATGCCGCGCTGGCCCGCGTTGCGCAGCAACGCGTAGATGTCCGCCTTGGCGCCGATGTCGACGCCCATGGTCGGTTCCTCCAGCACCGTCACGGCCCTGCCGACCGAGAACCAGCGCGCCAGCACCACCTTCTGCTGGTTGCCGCCGGACAACGTGTCGATCGGCGCTTCCGGGTCGGGCGGGCGCACGCCGTACTCCCGCACCAGCGCGGCAGCCCTCGACCGTTCGCCGCCGGTGCCGGAGACGGAGAACAGCCGTCGTCCCCACACCTCCGGGTTGAGGAAGAGGTTCTCCCGCACCGACATCCCGCTCGCGACGCCGTCGGTCTCCCGGTTGGAGGTGGTGAAGCCCACCCCCGCCGCCACGGCCGCCGCGGTGTCGCGCGGCCGGAACTCCTCGCCGTCCAGGAACATCCGGCCGGAGGTCGGCCGCTTCTCGCCCGCCACGGCACGGCCGATCTCGTCCTGTCCGGCCCCGCGCAGCCCGACGAGACCGACGACCTCGCCCGCCCGCACGGTCAGCTCGACCGGGCCGACGTCACCGACGCACAGCTCGCGCAGGTCGAGCCGCACGGCGTGGCCGAGCGCACCGGGGGCGGCGAACTCCGTGTCCCTGCCGACGATGAGCCGCACCAGTTCGTCCGGCGGGATGTCGGTCGTGGCCGCGTTGGCGACCACACCGCCGTCGCGCATGACCACGACCGAGTCGGCGATCTCGTAGACCTCGTCGAGGCGGTGCGACACGTAGATCATGCCGACGCCCTTGTCCCGCAGGCCGCGCAGCACGCTGAAGAGGCGTTCGACGTCGGCCTGGGGCAGGCTGGCCGTGGGCTCGTCCAGCACGAGCAGCCGCGGGTCGTTCACGAGGGCGCGCGCGATCGCGAGCAGTGACCGTTCGGTGCGGGGCAGGTCGAACACCCGCGCGTCCGGGTCGATGCCGGCGCCGACGAGCTCCAGGGTCCGCTCCGCCTGCTCGCGCACCGCACGCCAGGAGATGAAACCGTTGCGGCGAGGGAACCCCGTGGCCATCGCGATGTTCTCCGCGACGGTCATCCACTCGACGAGCCCGAGGTCCTGGTGCACGAACGCGATGTCGCCGTCGGCGACCACCTCGCCGGAGTCCCTGCGGTGTACCCCGGCGAGCACCTTGATCACCGTGGACTTGCCG
This sequence comes from Lentzea sp. NPDC004789, assembly GCF_053601075.1. Taxonomy (NCBI): domain Bacteria; kingdom Bacillati; phylum Actinomycetota; class Actinomycetes; order Pseudonocardiales; family Pseudonocardiaceae; genus Lentzea; species Lentzea sp. NPDC004789. The sequence goes on from NZ_JBSGBE010000008.1 coordinate 388,710, forward strand.
GCGCCGTTCTCGCCGAGCAACGCGACGATCTCGCCCCGGTTCACCTCGAACGAGACGTCGTCCACCGCTCTGTTGCCGTGAAACGACTTCACCAGGTGCCGGACGCTCAGCACAGCGGTCATCAGACCGCTCCCCCGGTCCTGGTCCGGACGCGGTAGAGGCTCGTGGTGGCGGCGATGAACAGCTCGTCGCCGTCCGGCCCGCCGAAGCACACGTTGCCGACCTTCTCGGGCACCGGGATCTTGCCCAGACGGGTGCCGTCCGGCGCGTAGACCTGGACCGAGTCGCCGCTGGAGGTCCAGACGTTGCCGTGCTCGTCGACCCGGAAGCCGTCCGCCACACCGGGTTCGATCTCCGCGAACACCCGGCCGTCGCGGCACTCCCAGTCGCTGCTGACGTCGTAGACGCGGATGCAGTGCTGCCCACCGCCGTCGGTGCGCAGCGCGGAGGACGTGTCGGAGACGTAGAGGCGCCGTTCGTCCGGCGAGAACGCCAGGCCGTTCGGCTCCTCCATGTCCACGACCAGCGCGGTCAGCTCGCCGGTGCCGGGAACGAACCTGAAGACGTAGTGGGCGCCGTACTCCCGCTCGCCGGGATGTCCCTCGTGCGGCTGGATGATCCCGTACGGCGGATCGGTGAACCAGATCGCGTCGTCGGACGCGACGACGACGTCGTTGGGAGAGTTGAGCCTGGCCGACCCGAAGTGGTCGACCAGGACGGTCGTCGTGCCGTCCGGTTCGGTGCGCTCGACCGCGCGCCTGCCGTGCGAACAGGCCACGACCCGTCCCTGGCGGTCGAGGGTGCGGCCGTTGGTGAACTCGACGTCCGTGCGGTCCACCGTGACCTCACCGGTCGCCGCCGACCAGCGCAGGATCCGGTTGCCGGGGATGTCGGACCAGATCACGGCGTTCTCGGCGGGCAGCCACAGCGGCCCCTCGCTCCACGTCGCACCGCCGCCGAGCCGTTCCAGCCCGTGCCGCGGATCGATCAACTCGGTGAACCTGGGATCCTCGATGAGGACCTCCAGTGCCTCCCGCACCGGCACATCACCACCTTTCGTTCAATCCATGGAACCCCGTTCAGCATTTCGAACGCAATGCGCGAATTTCGCACTTTGTTCGTAGTTCTGCGCAGGGACTCCGGCCACCTCCGGAAGCTAACGCAGCGTGACGCCCGCCGCGTGGGCACGACGGGGTGATTCCGACTCTTTCGGGAATCCTTGGCGACCGCCGGGTGGCCGGCTCGTGACGTGTCAGGCTGGCCGCGTGATCACCCCAGCAACGCGGCTGGTCGACGAGCAGACGCAGGTGCTGCGCGACGCGTTGACCACCGCCCTCCGTTCGATCATCACCGATCTGCCCCACCTGGCGGCCAAGGTCACGACGCAGGCGACGCGCTCCCGGGCCACGATCTCCGAACGGGTCTTCGCCGCGATCGTCGTGGCGGCCAGAGGTGAGAACCCCAAGAAGGCGTTGCCGTTGTGCGTCGCCTCCGCGCTGTGGTGGAACTCGGCCGAGTCGGACGCCACCGGCGTGCAGTGCGGCGCCATGCTCGCGATGCGGCACCTGCACCCGGTCCGGGCGCCCGACAGCTGCAAGCTCGGGTGGTTCGACGAGATCGCCCGCTCGACGATCTCGGCGATCGAGACCAGGCTGGCCCCGGTCAGCGACACCAGCCGCAAGGCGGTGCTGGCGCGCAATCTCGGGTTCGCCGGGGCCGCCTACGCCAGGGACGCGGCCATGGCGACCTACCTCACCGACGGCCAGGCCATCGACGAGTGGCGCAGGTTCGGCGCGCTCTACGGCGCACTGCGGCAACTGCACGCCGACCACGCCCGGTCCACCGTGGACCTCGACGGTCACCCGCGGCTCGTCGTGCCGCCGCTGCTGCTCGCCCACGCCTTCCGGCAGGGCAACGCCGGCATGGTGCAGGAGCTCACCCACCTGCTGAGGTCCGTGCCCGCCGGTGATGCCGGCTGCCACGCCGTGCTGCGCGACCTCCTGCGTTCACCGCGGACCGTGTCGGCCTACGCGCGGGACCTGCGCCGGTTGCACGGCAAGGCCTGCGACCTGCTCGACGGGCTCAGCTGCGCGGCCGAGCCACGCGCGGCACTGCGGTCTCTGCTGGACTCGACGCTCGCGCTGCCGATGCCCGGCAGTCGCGAGCTCATCGGAGTGTGACGCACCGCACGCTGCCCGTAAAGGGTTTCCCTCCGCACAACGCGGAATGCGCCGGGCCTCCTTGCCGGACCTGGAGTGCACAAAGGATGGTGGTCGCACATCCGACACGTGCTCAATGGAGGTGGCTGTGCGCGCGAAATTCGGCAGGACTGTCCAAGCGATGGGAGTCGCGCTGGTGCTCGCCTCGGGCGCGGGAATCGTTCTCGGGACCGTCCCCGCAAGCGCCGCCGAGTACAAGTTCAAGGCCTTCGTGCTCAGGTACCACGGCGACAAGTTCCCTTCGCGGGCTGACGCGATCAACGAGACGCGACCGCAAGCCGACCAGTGGTGCGTGCGTGAATACGGGTTCCGGGCCCGCGGGGTCGAGCCGGGCTCGTTGTTCGGCGTCCGCAACGACAACGGGACCAATGACTGGAAGCAGTCGTGGTACTGCTACCCGAACTGACAGCGTGAGACCCGAGTCGGCACCAGCACCTCGATGTGCTGGTGCCGATTCGCGTTCAGGCCCGCAGCGAGCGGATCATGCCCTGCAGGAGCCGGAACGCCTCCGACCGCTCGGCCTCCGTCATCCCGGCCGTCATCCTGACCTCGACGGACCGGACCGCCGCGGACGCCTTCTCCAGGCTCCGCCGTCCGCGCGGCGTGAGCCGCACGGGAAGAACCTTCCCCACAGGCGCCTCCGCGGGCCTGGTCACGTAGCCGTCCCGCTCCAGGGCCTGCAGCAGCACGTTCATCGACTGCCGCGTCACGAACGCGCCCCGCGCGAGTTCGGAGTTCGACAGCCCGGGCCGCTGAGCCAGCAGTTCGAGGCAGGCGTAGTGCGTCACGCTCATCCCCAGCGGCCGCAGCACCTCCTCCATCGCCGCGCGCAGGACGCTCGACGCCTCCTTCAGCAGATAGCCCAGTGACGTCGGCAGGTCGACCCCATCTTGACTCATGTCAGCATTCTGACATAGCGTGGCGCGTGTCAGAAGACTGACACGACTCGAGGAGTATCGCAATGCCCGCCACCGGTCCCGACTTCATCTCACTCCAGGCACGTGACCTGGACGCCTCACAGGCGTTCTACGAGCAGTACCTCGGCCTCGTCCGGTCGCCGGCCGGACCTCCGCACGCCGTCGTCTTCGAGACGAAGCCGATCGCGTTCGCGCTCCGCGAGGTCATTCCCGGCACCGATCTCTCCTCCGCGTCCCGGCCGGGCATCGGTGCCGCGATCTGGCTGCACGCCACGGACGTCCAGTCCATTCACGACGCTCTCGCCGCCGACGGCCACACCATCGTCTCCGCGCCGATCGACGGTCCCTTCGGCCGGACGTTCACGTTCGCCGACCCCGACGGCTACCAGATCACCCTCCACGACCGCGCCTGACACCGACCGCGTTCCGCCGATCCCGGAACCGTTCCTCAGAACGCGGAAAGCACCGTGCGAGCGTTGCCGAAGTCACTCCGGCTGAACGATGGTGAGCGCAAATTCCCAAGGCCCTCATCGGAGGTAGCTGTGCACACCAACTTCGGCAGGACGGCGCGCGCGACCGCGGTCGCACTCGTGCTGGCTGCAGGCGCCGGAGTCGCGCTCGGGGCGGCGCCCGCAAGCGCCGACTCCGTTCGGTTCGACGTCGAGCTGAGCTCCCGGTCCCCGCAGCGGCCCGACTGGAACTCCGCCGCGGCGGAATCGAAGCCCAGGGCCGACAAGCGGTGCGTCGCGCTGTACGGGTTCCGGGCTCGCGACACCCAGCCGGTGGACCTCGCGGGCTTTCCCCGTGGTGACGGGAGCTGGGCCTGGTTCATGAAGTGGCAGTGCAACAGCAACTGACAGCGCTGCCCACGAAATTCGGCGCCGGCACGGAACCCGTGCCGGCGCCGAACTCGTATCCGGTCAGGAAATCCGGACCCGGCGACATCCCTGAGCGTCCGGATCACCCCACCGGGTACTCGCGGCGACGCGTGTGCCACTCTGACAGACCGTCCCGCCGTACGCCTGCACGGCAGGCGCGCTCGTGCGGTCGACGGTCGCCTCCGGGTGCCCGCCCTGGCCGGTGAGGCAACGTCCGTTCACCTGGATGCTCCGCACGGCCGACATCGCGGCGACCACGCCCCCGAGCGACGCCTTCCTGGGATTCACCGTCACGAGACCCAGATCCAGCGGTAGCGGTTCGCGTCCTCACCGCCGATGTTGACCCGCGCGCGGTTCTCCGTGTTGCCCTCGCACCTCGCGCCGCCGTAGGTCTGCACGAACGGCGTTTCGTCATGACCGATGATGACGTTCGGGTGCTGACCCGATGGGCCGATCAGGCATCGCCCGTTCACGCGGATGCTCTTCACCTGCGACGTCTGGTACGACACGGCCACACACGACGAGAACGGCTGGGCCTGGCAGGTCGCGGCCGAGGCCGGCCCCGCGGTCAGCGCCGGCGTTCCCGCGGACATCACGATCGCCGCGCCCGCGAACCAAATCCTGCGATCCATCTTCTGCACGCCTTCCTCGAACTTAGGAGATCGTCACCCAGCGGTAGCCGTCGGCTTCCTCGGAGCCCCAGCGAACAGAGGCCACGTTGTGGGTGTTGCTCTCGCACCGGGTGCCGCCGTAGGTCTGGACGTCCGGGAAGACGTCGACCACGTCGTCGACGTAGACCGTCGAGTGCCTGCCGGACCGGCCGATCAGGCATCGGCCGTCCACGCGGATGCTCTGCACGTGCGACGTCCGGTACTGGACGCCCACGCAGGACTTGTACTCCGGTGCGTTGCAGGTGGCGGCGGCCGAGGCCGAACCCGAGGTCAGCACCACGGTGCCCGCGGACACCACGGCCGCGGCGACCAGGCTCGCAGCCCACTTGCGATTCATCTTCAGCAACCTTTCGTTCTGCACGGTCAGCCGAGCTCGACCGACGGCCGGTAGAGCTCGAACCAGTGGTAGAGGTCCAGCACCCGGTCGACGCCCCGCCGCACGGAGGCGGGCGTGGCCGCCGGGTCCATCGCGATCGCCGAACGCAGCCACGCGTGGTCGATCAGCGCGGCGACGGGGTGCTGCCGGTCGGCCAGCACCTCACGGGCCTGCCGCTGCAGCTCGACGTTGTACGACGGGTCCTGAGTGGACGGATAGGAGGCCTTGAGCCGATGGCGGACCGACCTCGGCAGCACGTGCGGCACCGCGTGCCGCAGCAGGCTCTTCTCCCTGCCGTCGAAGGACTTCATCCGCCACGGCGCGCGGTAGACGTACTCGACGAGGCGGTGGTCGCAGAACGGCACGCGGACCTCCAGGCCTGCCGCCATCGAGATCCTGTCCTTGCGGTCCAGCATCATCCGCACGAACCGGGTGAGGTGCAGGTGCGAGATCGTGCGCATGCGGCGTTCGACCGCGCTGTCACCGGGCAGATGCTCGACCTGGGCGACCGCGGTGGCGTACTGGTCGGCCGTGTAGGCCGTGATGTCGAGTCGCGAGCGCACGTCGGGCGACATCACGGCGGCCCGGTCACCGCTCATCGCGCTGGGGTACACCAGCCACGGGAAGCCCGCGGTGCGCACGACCTCCTGGTCGTGGAACCAGCGGTAACCGCCGAAGACCTCGTCGGCCGCCTCGCCGGACAGCGCCACCGTCGACTCGCGGCGGATGGCCTGGAACAGCAACAACAACGAGGTGTCCATCTCGCCGAACCCGATGGGCAGGTCGCGCGCCCGGATCACCTCACGGCGCAGCGCCGGGTCGGTCAACGGAGACGCGTCGAGCGTGACGAACTCGTGGTGTGCGCCGACGGCGGCCACCACGTCACGGATGTACGGCGTGTCCGGGGTGGTGCGGGCCTCGTCGGCGTGGAACGTCTCCTCCCGGCCCGCGAAGTCCACGGAGAACGTCCGCACCTTCTCGCCGGCCTCGGCCAGGTGCGCGGCGGCGAGGCCGGTGACCGCGCTGGAGTCCAGGCCGCCGGAGAGCAGCACGCAGAGCGGGACGTCCGCCACGAGCTGGCGGGCGACGGTGTCGGTCAGCAGTGACTGCACGGTGGCGACCGTGCCGTCCAGCTCGTCGGGGTGGGCGCCGGTCTCCAGCCGCCAGTACACCCGTTCCCGCACACCGGCCCGGTCGACGGTCAGCACGGTGCCCGGTTCGACCTCGCGCATTCCCTTCCACAGCGCCCATTTCGGCGTCATGGTGAACGCGACGAGCTCGCGCAGGCCGTCGAGGTCGACGACCCGCGGCACCGCGGGGTTGGCCAGGATCGCCTTCGGCTCCGAGCCGAACACGATCCCGTCCGGGGTCGGGTAGCAGTACAGCGGCTTCACGCCGAGCCGGTCGCGGACCAGCACCAGCTTCTCGTCGCGGGAGTCCCAGACCGCGAACGCGAACATCCCGTTCAGCCGCTCGGCGACCCCGTCGCCCCACTCCAGGTAGCCGCGCAGCACGACCTCGGTGTCGCTCGACGTCAGGAACCGGTGGCCGCGGCGGCGCAGCTCCTCGCGCAGTTCGCGGAAGTTGTACGCCTCACCGCTGTAGACGATGGCGACCTCGCCGGCGGGCGTGGCCGCGGTCATGGGCTGTTTGCCGCCCGCGAGGTCGATGATCGAGAGCCGCCGGTGCCCCAGCGCCACGTGCCGGCGGATCCAGGTGCCCGACTCGTCCGGGCCGCGCCGGTCCATGGTCGCGGTCATCGCGGCCACGACGCCGGCACTGGTCCGCAGGTCGGCGTCGAACGCCACCCAGCCGGTGATCCCGCACATCGCGCCCGCCTAGCGCGCCGCGACGATGGCGGTGGTCTCGGCGGGCAGCTCGGCGACGCGTTCCACCGCGAACCCGGCCCGCTCCAGCAGAGTGGTGTAGTCGGCGAGGCTGCGGTGCCGGCCGCCGTTGGTCATCAGCAGGTGCAGGTCCCACATCGAGGGCAGGACCGTCGGGTGGTCGTCGACGACCACGCGGTCGAGGATCACCAGCCTGGCGTCCGGTCCCGACATCGCCTTGGCGCAGTTCGAGAACACCCGCACGACGGCCTCGTCGCTCCACCCGGCGAGCACGCGGCACAGGAAGTACACGTCACCGCCGGCCGGCACCTCCTCGACCATGTCGCCGCCGACCAGCTCGACCCGGTCGAGCCCGACGCTCGCGGCGAGGTTCTCCCTGGCGACCTCGATGACGTGCGGACGGTCCAGCACCTTCGCGCGGGCGTCCGGAACGGCGCCGAGAATGGCGGCGGTGAGCTGGCCGGGCCCGGCGCCGACGTCGACGAACGTCCTGCCGGACAGGTCGATCGCGTCCGGCACGAAGTCGAAGAAGAGGTTGCCCGCCTTCATCGCCAGCTGGAAGCGTTCGGACAGCTCGGGGTTCTGCCCGAGGTGCTGGTAGAGCGGTTCACCGAAGGCGAGCTCGAAACCCGCGGTGACGGTCGTGATCGACTCCTTGGCGAACGCCCACGCCGTGTAGAACTCCTCGCCGTAGAGCAGGCACATGTCCCGCAGCGAGTTCGGCGTGTCCTTCAACAGCGCGCTCACGGCCGTGTTGCGGTAGCCCGTCGTGCCGTCGCCCTCGAACACGCGCAACGCGACCAGCAGGCGCATCAACCGGTGAATTCCGTCCACTTCGGATCCGGTGGCGGCGGCCAGTTCCTCGTCCGTGGCGCAACCGGAGTCGACCAGGGTCGGGATGTCCAGCTTGGCCGCGGTGTAGACGCACTGAGCGCGCCACCCGCCGGTGATCAGCTCGACCACTTCCTGGGCGGCTTTCAGGTCATTCTTCACGTCCATTCCCCTTCCTGGGCGAACCCGAGTCTGACCCACCGTCCATCCCGCGCACTCGGGCACCGGAACAATCCCCGCACTATTCGGACGTCTCAGTTCGTGAACTGGTTTCTTGAGGACAAACCTCATCACCGCGCGGATTGCCTGCCGGACGGCAACTTTCGAAGCTTGAGCCACTCTTGATGCCCGTCGAAGGCGGAACCGTGCACGAATCGGACCCAACAGCAGCAGCTGAACGCCTGGTGCGGCAATGTCCACAGTGGTCGGACCGGATGATCAGCTCGATCACCGGACTGCCGGCCAGGGCCGTGGCCGGCGTGCGCGGCAGGATCGGCGGCGACGCCGGCGCCAGGATCGGGCGCGACGGTCGCGTCCGGCCGACGAACAGCGCCGAGCGACGCCGACGCGCCCGCGAACTGATGGCCGAACACCCGCACCTGTCGCTGCGCCAGGTCGCCAAGGCGGTCGGCATCTCCCCGGAGACCGCCCGTGCCGTGCGCGCCGAGCTGCGGGGCGGTTCACCCCGCCCGCAGGCCCCGGCACGCCGGAGCGGGGTCGCGGACCTGCTGCGGTGGCTGCGCGACGACCCGTCGATGCGGCTGAGCCACAACGGCCGGGTGCTGTTGCGGCTGCTGTTCCTCGACCTCCGCACCAGGGCCGCGTGGGCGGAGATCGCCCGCGACGTGCCCGCGCACTGCCGGCCCGGCCTCGCCGAGCTCGCCAGGCAGAGCGCCGCCGCGTGGCAGGTGCTCGCGGATCGGCTCGATCAAGAACTCCACTCGGAAGGTGCCGCATGACCGGAATCCCCGCCATTCCCGCGTACCCGTTGCCCGGCAGGGACGACCTGCCCGAGCCCGTGGCGGGGTGGAAGATCGACCCGGCCCGCGCGGTGCTGCTGATTCACGACATGCAGCGCTACTTCCTGCGCCCGTTCGCGGCGGACACGGCACGGCAGCTGACGGCCAATGTCGCGGCGATGCGCGACCGGTGCCGCGCCGAGGGCGTGCCCGTCGCCTACACCGCCCAGCCCGGTGCCATGTCGGTCGCCGACCGGGGGCTGCTGAAGGACTTCTGGGGTCCCGGGATGCGCGTCGACCCGGTCGACCGCGAGGTGGTCGAGCCGCTCACGCCGCAGCCGGGCGACTGGTTGTTCACGAAGTGGCGCTACAGCGCCTTCTTCCGCTCCGACCTGCTCGACCGGATGCGGGCGGCCGGACGGGACCAGCTCGTGGTCTGCGGGGTGTACGCGCACATCGGCGTGCTGATGAGCGCCGTCGAGGCGTTCAGCAACGACATCGAGACGTTCCTGGTCGCCGACGCCGTCGCCGACTTCTCGGCCGAGAAGCACCGGATGGCGCTGCAGTACGCGGCCTCCTGCTGCGCGGTCGTCCTGACATCCGAGGAGGTGCTGCGGTGAGCGACGGCCTGGACCGGGTGCTGGCGCGCCCAGAGCTCCCGTTCGCGATCCTGCACCGGCCGCACACGACCGGCCGGGCGCAGCTGGAGGTCCTCACCGGTGAGGTGTCGGTGGTCGCTTCGCTGGCCGACATCGACGTCGGGGACCCGGGCCTGGCCGGACCGCGGACGCTCGCGCTGATCCCCCACCGCCAGGTCGCCGAACGCGGCCTCGAGTGCGTGGACGACGGCGCGCCGCTGATCGTGCTGCGGGTGCGCGACCACGAGGTGCTGCCGAAGGCGGACGTGCTCGAACGGCTGCCCGACGTGCCGATCTCCTTGTCCGGCACGCGTTTCGACGTCGACGACAGCGCCTACGCCGAACTGGTGCGCCGCGTCGTGGCCGACGGGATCGGTGCCGGCGAGGGCGCGAACTTCGTGATCCGGCGGTCGTTCCTGGCCGAGATCGAGGACTACGGTCCCGAGCAGGCCTTCACGTTCTTCCGCCGGCTGTGCGAGCAGGAGGCCGGTGCCTACTGGACCTTCCTGGTGCACACCGGTGACCGCACGTTCGTCGGCGCCACCCCGGAACGCCACGTGAGCCTCGACGACGGACTCGTGACGATGAACCCGATCAGCGGCACGTACCGGTACCCGCCGGCCGGGCCGACGCTGTCGGGCGTGCTCGACTTCCTCGCCGACCACAAGGAGACCGACGAGCTCTACATGGTCCTCGACGAGGAGCTCAAGATGATGTCGCGCATCTGCGACCGCGTGCGGGTGGTCGGCCCCAGGCTCAAGGAGATGGCCCGGCTCGCGCACACCGAGTACTTCATCGAGGGTCACACCGGCGGTGACGTGCGGGACGTGCTGCGCGAGACCCTTTTCGCCCCCACGGTGACGGGCAGTCCCGTGGAGAACGCCTGCCGCGTCATCGCCCGCCACGAGCGGGCCGGTCGTGGCTACTACGGTGGTGTCGCGGCGCTCATCGGCCGCGACGCCACCGGCAGGCAGACGATGGACTCGGCCATCCTCATCCGGACCGCCGAGATCGACCCGTCCGGCGGTCTCCAGATCGGCGTCGGCGCCACGCTGGTGCGCCACTCCGACCCGGTCTCGGAGGTGGCGGAGACCCGCGTCAAGCTCGCCACACTGCTCGGCGCGCTGACCGAACGCCACCGGAGCTGGCAGGAGCACCCCGAGGTGCGGGCGGCGTTGCACCGCCGCAACACCCGGCTCGGCGCCTACTGGTTCGCCGGCCCCGCCCCGCGGGCCTACGACGCGCTCGTCGGCAGACGCGCGCTGGTGGTCGATGCCGAGGACACGTTCACGTCGATGATCGCGCAGCAGCTGCGGGCGCTGGGCCTGGACGTGACGGTGCGCCGGTTCGACGAGGACTACTCGATCTCGGACCACGACGTCGTCGTGCTCGGGCCGGGACCGGGTGATCCGCGCGAGACCGACCACCCCAAGATCGCGCACCTGCGCGGCGCCGTGCGGTCGTTGCTGCGGCGGAAAACGCCGTTCCTCGCGGTGTGCCTGAGCCACCAGGTGCTGTGCCGGGTGCTCGGGTTCGAACTGGTCCGGCGCGACCTGCCGAGCCAGGGCGAGCAACGGCGGATCCCGCTGTTCGGCCGCCAGGAGGTGGTCGGTTTCTACAACACCTTCGCCGCGCGCAGCGGCCACGACCACCTCGACCACGCCACCGGTCCGGTCGAGATCAGCCGGGACGCGGACACGGGCGAGGTGCACGCGTTGCGCGGCAACGGTTTCGCGTCGGTGCAGTTCCACCCGGAGTCCGTGCTGACCGCCGACGGCCCGGCCATCCTGGGCAGGTTGCTCGCGACGGTGCTGCGGGTGTCGGAGGTGCGGGTGCCGTGAAAGCCGTGATCGCGTGGTGGGACCTGGAAGGCGACCGCGACGTCGCCGCACTGCGGGACTCCCTGTGGCAGGAAGGCGTCCAGGCGTGGGCCGCGGTGGCCGGCCTGGTCGCGAAGTTCTGGATCTCCGACGGCTCCCGGTGGGGTGCCGTGATGGTCTTCGAGTCCGATGCGGCCGCACGGCAGGCGCTGCCGCCCAACCGCGCGGCGGAGCTGATCGGCGTCCCGGCACCGATGCGGCTCACCTTCGACGTCGAGGCTTTCGTGACCGGTACCCGAGGAGCGACACCGTGGCTGTGAACGTCCAGTACAAGAGCATCGGCCCCGAGTTCACCCGCCCGCCCGCCGATCCCGTGGCACTGCTGCGGGACTGGTTCGCCCAAGCCGTCGCGCACGGGGTCCGCGAACCCGGTGCGACCGCGCTCGCCACCGTCGCCGCCGACGGCACGCCGTCGTCCCGGATGATCCAGATCAGCCGGATCACCGACCGCGGCCTGCTCTTCGCCACGCACGCGGGCAGCCGCAAGGGCAGGGAGATCGGCCAGACCGGCCGGTGCTCAGGCGTGCTGTACTGGCGGGAGACCAATCAGCAGGTCACGTTCGGCGGGCGGGCCGAACCCGCGGACGAGGCCGTCGCCGAGGAACTCTGGGCACCTCGCCCGGTGTCGTCCAACGCCATGTCGATCGCGACCAGGCAGAGCCATCCCCTGGTGCGGGAAGAGGAACTGCTGGAGCAGGCCGTGCTGCTGGCCACCGCGGGCGGGCCGCTGGTGCGGCCGTCGACCTGGCTCGCCTACGAGCTGGTGCTCACCGAGGTGGAGTTCTGGCAGAGCAGCCCGGACGCGCTGTACCGGCGCCTGCACTACCGCCACACCGGCGCCGGCTGGACCGCCCAACGCCTCCAGCCCTAGCTTCGAGTGGTTGTGGCGGCTCAGGCAGCCACAACCACTCGAAGTCTCACACGTGGAAGACGCCTCGCGCGACCACCACGGCCGAGCCGGCGGCCTCCACCTCGTCGATCACCTCGCGGGTGCCGCGCGCGACCGCGTACATCGTGGAAGGCCGCCCCATCTCGACGCCCTGCCGGATCTCGATCTCCTCGCCGGGCCGCAGCAGGCCGTGCCGGATCAGGTGCACGGCCAGCGGACCGGCCGCCGAGCCGGTGGCCGCGTCCTCCGCCACCCCGTAGGCCGGCGAGAACATCCGCGTCCGCCAATGCGTTCCGGAGCCGGCGAAGCAGTTGACCGCCACGTCCAGATGGCCGGCCAACGCGCGCTGGTCGGGTACCACCGCGGACAGCGCGGCGACGTCGGGCAGGCCGACGTACACGTGCCGCGGCCCGTTGCGGTACACCTCGATCGGCAGCGTCGACTCCGAAAGTCCCAGCGCGGCAAGCAGATCATCGGTCTGGGCGTACGGTTCCCACGTCGGGTTCGGCTGTCGCATCCGCGCCGAGACGACCCGGCCGTCGACGCGGTGGAGCCGGAACGGGATCGTGCCCATGTGCGTTTCCATCCGCAGCAGGTCACCGGACACCGTGTCGCCCAGCGCGATCGCCGTGCCGAGGGTGGGGTGACCGGCGAACGGCAGCTCGTTGACCGGCGTGAAGATCCGCACCCGCACGTCGCCGTCGTCCTGCGGCGGCAGCACGAAGGTCGTCTCGGAGAGGTTGGTCTCGCGGGCGATCTCCTGCATCCGCGAGGCCGGCAGGTCGGCGGCGTCCAGGAAGACCGCGACCGGGTTGCCCCGCAGCGGGGTGTCGGTGAAGACGTCGACCACCACGTAATCGTGCATGTGCCGCACCATATTCGCGGCCGCGGCGGCGGCGGAACCGGTTGTCCAACTGCACACCGTCCCAGTTGGACGCTCGCTTGACGCGGAAACGGCCGTGCGGCGACGGTGGCCGCATGACGTTCACGGACGCGGCAGCACAGCGGCGGCACAACCGGGCGGTGGTCGAGGACTACCTCAGCCGGTACGGCGAGAACAGGCTCACCAGGTACCTGCTGTTCACCGAGGACGGCAGCGCCGGGCTCTACACCGCCGACACGCCGGACCCGATCGTGTCGCAGGGGCACGAGAAGCTCAAGGCGCACGGCGAGTGGTCGTTGCAGATGTTCCCCGACTGGAAGTGGTTCAACGTCGAGGTCTTCGAGACCCAGGACCCCGACCGGTTCTGGGCCGAGTGCGACGGCGAGGGCGAGATCCGCTACCCCGGTTACGAGCCGGGGATCTACCGCAACCACTTCCTGCACTCGTTCGACTTCCGCGACGGGCGCATCGTCCGCCAGCGCGAGTTCATGAACCCGTTCAACCAGCTGCGGTCGCTCGGCATCGAGGTGCCCACCATCAACCGCGGCGGCATCCCCACCTGATCCTCCGCTTCTTTCGGACGTTCCTCCTCGTCGCACGCATTGCGCACCGGTGTTGATCTTTCGACCATGTGACGCGAGCGTTCGACCAGAGGAGCACCGGCATGACCGTGAACGTCCGGCACATCTACATCGGGCCGGAGTTCACGGTTCCGCCGCCCGGCCCGATCCCGCTGCTGCGCGACTGGTTCGCACTGGCCGTCGCGCGGGACGTCGACGAGCCGCACGCGATCGCGCTGAGCACCGTCGCGGAGAACGGCCGCCCGTCGAGCCGCACCGTGCACGTGCACCGGATCACCCACCGCGGGCTCGTGATCGCCACCCACGCGACCAGCCGCAAGGGCCGCGAGATCGGCCAGACGCGGCAGTGGTCCGGCGTCACGTACTGGCGGGAGACGAACCAGCAGATCACCTTCGGCGGCCACGTCGAACCGGCCGACGCGGGGCTCGCGGACGTGCTGTGGCGGCAACGGCCCGCGGCGGCGAGGGCGATGTCGGCGACCAGTGCGCAGAGCGAGCCGCTGACCGACCAGAAGTCGTTGCTCATCCGCGCCCGCGGCAGGCAGCGGATGCCGCTGCCCCGGCCGCGCTCCTGGGTCGCGCACCACCTCGTGATCACCGAGGCGGAGTTCTGGCAGAGCAGCCCGGACGGACTGCACCGGCGGCTGCGCTACGACCTCACCGACCGCGGCTGGACGTCCGTGCGACTGCAACCCTGACCTCCCTGCGAAAAACGCGGAACTTCCTCGGGAGAACGCGTGGTCCGATCAAGTGATCTTGCCCCTGGCGCGGTGATCACGAACACCGATACGATCGGGCCCGTAGCCGTCGAAAGGGAGTTCGTGCGCGGAATCGTCATCGCGACAGTGCTCGCCCTGGCGTTTCTCGTGGCCCCGGTGGAGGCCGCGGTCGCCGCTGCCTCGTCGTCCGCTCCGGCGACCAGTTCCCACAACCGGATCCCGCTGCCGGACGACAAGAAGGAAGAACCTCCAGCGCAAGAAGAGCGAGGCGAGCACCAAGCTCGCCCGCGGCGTGCTGTACCGCGCGCGCTTCGTCGTCCGCCGCGTCAACGGTCCAGTGTGGACACACGTGGTGCACGAGCCGGTCGTCGAGCTCGACGTGCCCGAGCGCACCGAACACCTCACCAGACTGCTGAGACCTCCCGCTCTGCAGGTGTTCCGGAACTGATCGGCGCTGATCGCCGAGAAACTCCGAACAACCGCACAGTGAGGAATCCATGAAGTTCCAACTCCTGGTCGAGCGCGCCCGTGAGCACTCGGCCCGCCGGCCCGTGTCCGCGGGAGCCCGGCTTGCCGCCGGTCAGCAGCCCACCGCGTTGTTCGTGACGTGCGCGGACTCCAGGGTCGTGCCCAGCCAGATCACCGGCGCCGAGGCGGGCAGCCTCTTCGAGCTGCGCACGGCGGGCAACGTCGTGCCGCCGTACGTCCTCGACTCGCCGTCGAGCGAGATGGCCACGATCGAGTTCGCCGTCGTGCAGCTCGGGGTGTCCGAGGTGGTCGTGTGCGGTCACTCGCACTGCGGTGCGGTCAGCGGGCTGCACGGCGCCGACATCGGTCACCTGCCCACGATGCGGCGGTGGCTCACCGCGCACGGCCGCACGGAAACGCCCGCGCGCAAGCCCGATCCGGCCCTGCGCGAGGAAGGCCAGCGGCACGTGCTGAAGCAGCTGAGCACGTTGCTGGAGTACCCGTTCGTCCGCGACCGGGTCGACCAGGGCGAGCTGCGGGTGCACGGCTGGTTCTACGACATCGAGACGGGCGTGGTGCACACCGCGCCCGAGTTCCGGCCGCTGTGAGGGGGAGCACCGTGATCGCACTCGCCAACCGTCCCAGCGACCAGGGCAGCGGCGGCTCCCGCCGTCCGGTCACCTTCGGCAAGGACCTGGCGGCCTCGGTCGTCGTCTTCCTCGTCGCCCTGCCGCTGTGCGTCGGCGTCGCCGTCGCCTCCGGCGTGCCCGCCGAGCTCGGCATCGTCACCGGTGTGATCGGCGGCATCGTCGTCGGCCTGTTGCCCGGCAGCACCATGCAGGTCAGCGGACCGGCGGCCGGGCTCACCGTCCTGGTCGCGGACACCGTCGCCCAGCACGGCATCGGCGCGCTCGGCGTCATCGTGCTCGGCGCCGGCCTGGTCCAGTTACTGCTCGGCGTGCTGCGCTGCGGCACGTGGTTCCGCGCGATCTCCCCGGCGGTCGTGCAGGGCATGCTCGCGGGCATCGGGCTCGTGCTGATGCTCGGCCAGCTCTACCCGCTGATGGGCGGCACCCAGCCGCGCACCACGTGGGACAAGGTCGCCGGGCTGCCCGCGCTGGCCGCGAACGCCGTGACCACCACCGCCGGCCTCAGCGCCCTCGGCGTCGGCCTGCTGACGGTCGTCATCACCGTGCTGTGGCAGCGCATGCCTCCTCGGGTGCGCGCGGTGCCCGGCGTGCTCGTCGGTGTCGTGGTCGCGAGCGCGGTCGCCGTCGTGGCGGGACTCGACGTGCCGCGGATCACCGTGGGGAACCTGGCCGCGGAGCTGCGGTTGCCGGACCTGTCGGTGCTCAACACCGGTGTGCTCGGCGCGGCGCTGGTCTTCGCGCTGGTGTCGTCCGCGGAGAGCCTGTTCAGCGCGGCGGCCGTGGACCGGATGCACACGGGTCCGCGCACGCACTACAACCGCGAGCTGGTGGCGCAGGGCGTGGGCAACACGCTGTGCGGTCTCGTCGGCGCCCTGCCGATGACCGCCGTCATCGTCCGCAGCGCCGCCAACGTGCAGGCCGGTGCCCGCACGAAGGCCTCACGGGTGCTGCACGGCGTGTGGCTGCTGCTGTTCGTCGTGCTGTTCCCCGGCGTGCTGGGGCTCATCCCGGTCGCGGTGCTCGCCGGGCTGCTGGTCCACTCCGGGTGGAAGCTGCTGGCGCTCAAGAACGTGGCGGGCACGCTGCGCGTCGACCGGGCCGAGGGCGCGGTGCTGATCCTGACCGCCGGTCTCATCGTCGGCACGGACCTGCTGACCGGCACGCTCGTCGGTCTGGGCGCCGCCGTCGCCAAGACCGCGTGGGACGTCTCGCGGCTCAGCGTCACGGTCAGCCCGCTCGGCGAGGACGACGAGCTGGTGGTGCTGCGGGGCAACGCCACGTTCCTGCGGCTGCCCCGGCTGCTCGCCGCGCTGGAGCGGATCCCGCTGACCAAGCACGTCCAGCTCGACCTCACCGGCCTGCGGCACCTCGACCAGGCGTGCCGCGAGGCGATCGGCCAGTGGGCCGACCGGCACCGGGCCGCCGGGCTCGACGTCGACGTGGTGACGTCGGACTGATCGCGGGGGGCGCCGGCTCAGGCCGG